>JACAAW010000018.1 GCA_013377115.1 Bacteroidota bacterium
TAAAAAATAAAATGAATAACGAGTTTTCATTATTCATTTTATTTGTGCCCAGGACAAGACTCGAACTTGCACATCCTTAAGGACACCAGCCCCTCAAGCTGGCGTGTCTACCAATTTCACCACCTGGGCAATATTTGGCAAATTTATAAAAAATTAATAGATGAACTTGATTATAAATTAAATTTTTTTTAATAATTTTCCGTTTTGAAATTTTACAAATTTCCTATAAATTTAACCTAGAATTTGATTTTATTTCGATGAGTAATTATTAAATGTAAATTATTATAAATTAAAAGTTTAAACGATGTCTTTTTTTTCAAAAATGTTTTCTGGTTCTTCTGAAACAGAAAATTCAAATCAATCGGAGCCTTTTGTGCAGTTTGGAAGATATACAGATTGTAATAAAACAAAAGAGCAAATTCAAGCCTGGGATGATTCTGTTAAGCTATTCGGGGAAAAGAAATACCTTGATTCATTCGAAACCTTTTTTAAATATATTGGCGATTCTGAACAGGAAAATGTTAAATGGACGCGAAATAGCGATCGCGTTGACTTTGAAATAACTCAAGGTTCGAAAATCATCAAAGGATATGCAGATGATACTAAAGTTGCCGCAGAAACAACAATCGCCAAATATGAAAAATTGAGTGTTGCTTTTATGAGGAGTTTAATGAACCTGAATTATACAAATCTTTATACCAGGTTTGCCCTCAAAGATGACCTAATTTGCTTGAAATTTAATAGCAAACTCATCGATGCTTCACCAAATAAAATGTACTTTTCTCTAAAAGAACTCGCAACAAAAGCCGACAAGCAAGACGATATTCTTACTGCTGAATTTTCTTCATTAAAATCGGTAGATACTGATCATCTGCTTCAAATTTCTGATGCTGAAAAAGAGGTAAAATACAAATATTTGGTAAAGTGGATCGAAGATGCCATGGCTAGAATAAAAGAACTTGATGAAGATAAATTTTCAGGGGCTATTTCGTTCATACTCTTGAAACTTTCTGTGAAAATTGATTATCTTATTTCTCCAGAAGGTGCATTGTTAGAAGATTTTTTAAAAATGCAACGAATTTATTTTGCTCATGATGAAAAATCTGGAATTGAAAAAAACAGAAATATCATTGAAGAATACGACAAAATAATTCAAAAACCTAAGGAAGAGATAACCAAGGATTTATATAATGTGAAAGCAACTTTTGCTGTTGTAGCTCCTTCCAATCATAAAGAGGTTTATGAGTTTATTTTGAATGAAATTGAAAATACCACCTGGTATATTAACAATAATTATCCTGATATTGTTCTGGTAATTTACGAATACATTACAGCTTATTGTTTATCAAATTTTGGTTTGTTTAAGCCTAGTAATCAATACTTTCATTTATTAATGAACGTATTAAACCCAGATTATTTTAATGAGCTAGGCTTTAAAACTGCTTATTATAATCAAGAAAACGGACAGTTAAACCAATCATTAATTGAGCAAAGAATTAAGGAAATTACCAACAAAGGAAAAGCTGTTTATGGCAAATTAGAATTTAATTTAACCAACCTTGATTATAGTTCCTTGCAGAAGTTTTCATTTTCATACCTTAATGAAATTACCTATTTAAATTTTAGTATTGAAGCATAATTTAAAATCAAAAAAAATATACAGAAATGAGTGATATAACAGATTTATATAAAGATATAGTTATTCAAATAGCTACCCCTTATGGAACAGGGACTGGATTTTATTTAAAAAAGGACAATGTTTTCGTTACCAATAATCATGTTGTTAAAGGTTCCTCTGAAGTAATAATTAGTGGAAAAAGTTTTAGCAAAATGCTAACCGAAGTTCTTTTTAATGACCCAATTTACGATTTGGCTTTTCTGAAAGTTCCTGATAATATTACACTTGCTGAAGTTGATTTGTCAAGTGTACCTTTAAACGATGGCGACCAAATTACTGCAATTGGACATCCTTATGGTTTGAAATATACATCAACAAGAGGAATTGTTTCAAAAGCAAGCCGATTGTACAATGACATCAATTATGTTCAGGTTGATGCTGCAATTAATCCTGGAAATAGCGGTGGACCGCTGGTGAATGGCAATGGCGAAATCGTTGGTGTGAACACTTTTATTATTGCTGATGGTAATAATCTTGGATTTTCATTACCAGCCAATTATGTGAGAGATGCCATTAACGATTACAAAGCAATTTTCGGGAAAAAAGCATTTAGGTGCAATTCTTGCAAAAATATTTTAACCGAAGAAACTCTGGATGATAAATATTGTTCGTTCTGTGGTTCTAAAATTGAAATTACCGATTTTAAACCAAAACCTTATGTGCCATCGGGAGTTGGAATTAAAGTTGAAGAAATTATTGAAAAATTAGGCAAAAATGTGAGCCTTTCCAGAATTGGACCCGATTTATGGGAAATTGAAAATGGTAGTGCAATTGTAAAAATTACTTATTGGCAAAATTCCAGATTTGTAATTGGTGACGCGCATTTGTGTAATTTGCCAAAAATGAACATTCTCGAAATTTACGAATACCTTTTAAGAGAAAATTATGATTTAGAAGGTTTGGTTTTTAGTGTAAATAATCAAGAAGTATTACTTTCGATGTTGGTTTATGATGAAGATTTATCTCTAGAAACCGGAGTTGAAATTTTCAGTAAACTATTTGATAAAGCTGATTATTATGATACCATTCTAATTGATAAATACGGTGCTGTGCCTCATTTAAAAGAGGATTTTTGATTTATGGTTTTTCGATTTATGATTTTTATTAATCGAAAATTGGGAATTAATTTGCCACAACCTTTAGGTCGTGGTATAAAGATTAACAAAAAAATGATGGGCTTTAGCCCAACTATATGTATTGAAGAGAAATTCAAAGAATTACCAAGAAAAACACCCATTAAAATATCGAATTATGTTTTCGCAAAAAGATTTAAAGCAAATTAAGGAAAAGAAAATTTCTGAAACCACCATCAATCATCAGGTGGAGAGTTTTAAAAATGGATTTCCTTTTATTAAACTAGTCGATGCCGCAACTCCAGTAGATGGAATTAAAGTTATTTCGAAGCAAGAACTAGATTTCTTAGCCAGAACTTTTGATGTGGAAATATCAAAACGAAATGTTATAAAATTTGTTCCAGCTAGTGGCGCCGCAAGCCGAATGTTTAAAAATCTCTTCACTTTTCGTGAAAAATACAATAATACAACTGAGAGTTTAGAAATTTTATTCAAGGACCAAAGTCCCGATTCTATTTTTCAGTTTTTTTATCAATTAAAGAGATTTGCTTTTTACGAGGATTTGAAAAATAAAATGTTTGCTGATGGAATCGATATCGAAACTGCCTTGCAATCAAAAGATTACAATCTCATTTTGGATTATTTACTTACGGATAAAGGTTTGAATTATGGCGAACAGCCAAAAGCCTTGCTTAAATTTCATCAATATTCGAAATTTTCGAGAACCGCAATTGAAGAACATTTGGTAGAAGGTGCAATTTACTGCAAAGATTTTTATAATAATGTCAACATCCATTTTACAGTTTCACCTGAACATTTGAAAGAATTCGAATCTTTGGTAGAAAAGGTGAGGCGAAACTACGAAAACTTATTTGATGTAAAATTTAGTATTGGTTTTTCAGTTCAAAAATCATCAACCGACACCATTGCCGTTGATATGGAAAACAATCCTTTTAGAGAAAAAGATGGAAGCTTGCTTTTCCGTCCGGGCGGACATGGAGCCTTGATTGAGAATTTGAACGATCTTCACGGCGATATTATTTTTATTAAGAATATTGATAATATTGTTCCAGACCAATACAAAGAAACAACTTCTATTTACAAAAAAGCCATTGGAAAGTATTTAATCGATTTGCAAGCCAAGACTTTTGACTATTTAAAACTCCTCGAAAACGAATATATCAAAGCAGAAGTTGTTGAAGAAATTATTCAATTTGCTGCCAATGAATTGTATGTGAGGGAACCCAGAATCAATGAACTCTCCTTAAAGGAGAAAATTGTTTTTCTTTTCGATAAATTGAACCGCCCGATGCGAATTTGTGGAATGGTTAAAAATGAAGGCGAACCTGGCGGCGGACCATTTTGGGTGAAAAATGCTTATAACGAAATTTCTTTGCAAGTGGTTGAATCTTCCCAAGTGGATTTAAATAATCCAAAACAAAAAGAAATTTTGACTTCATCAACCCATTTTAATCCCGTTGATTTGGTTTGCTGCGTAAGAGATTATAAAGGAATTTGCTTTAATTTACCCGAATTTGTTGACCACCAAACAGGTTTTATCTCTGCAAAATCGAAAGACGGTAAAGATTTAAAGGCTTTAGAATTGCCAGGTTTGTGGAATGGCGCCATGGCCGACTGGATTACCGTTTTTGTGGAAGTGCCACTCATTACCTTTAATCCTGTGAAAACCGTAAATGATTTATTGAGAAAAGAACATCAAATTGTAATAATTTAATTTTAGAAAAAGCTAAACTTGGAAATAGATATTGTTACATACAATCGCAATTTAATTAGAAGATACACTTATTTCAGTTATTTTGGTTTTCTAATTTTATTCCTTGAATTAGTTCCTGAAATATTGATGAATTATCATTTGTATGTGTTTATTCCTTCGATTGCCATTGTAATTGGAAGTTTTATTGCAATTGATTTCTATTCAAAAAAAACAATAAAAATTGGACAAATTATTTTTCACAACGAAGTAACAACCATTACCAAAGATTTAGACGTTTTAGAACTTAATAATAATGATTATTATGTTGTGTTCTCCAATGACGGATTTAAAGGTATGTCTAACTATTTGCCATTTTTAACAATCGGTGCATTTACTAATAATCCTGGTATTAATACCATATGCTTTAAAAATGAAGAAACACAATTTAAATACGAGGTTTTAGTTAAGAGCGAAACCGAATATAATAAGCTTAAAGAAGTATTATTGAAAAATTTTAAAAAGTAATTTAGGCAACTGCCAAAAGTTGGCACTCGTTTGTAACCGTTGGTATGCTATTCGTAAATATCTTTTCTATGGCCAGCAGCAAGTATAAATACGGTAAGAATATGGTCGTTGATATCATAAACAATTCGATAGTTCCCTTGCCTAATTCTATAGCCAGGTCTTCCTTTTAATTTTTTATATCCTGTTGGGCGTGGGTTTTTGGATAAACCAATAATAGCTGATTTTACAAGTTGGTAATCAGATGCAGGAATTTTTTCCAGTTGCTTTTGAACCTGTTTTTCAATTAGCAATTGGTACATTATGCGGTTTTTTGTTTTTGTTCAATTGCTTTAAAAACATCAGCAGCAGGAATAAACTCTTGTTTACGGGCTTTGGCTTTGTCGTATGCTTTAATACATTCCAACTCATCCAGTTCGTCCATCATTTTTTCAAAATCTTTTACAGGTAAAATCACGGCAACTTTTTTGCCATGGTCGTCTGTTATAAATTGTGTTTTCATAAAAAGATTTTTTTTATGCGATAATAATCAATTATTTCAATAAAATCGGTGAATATTAATCTTAATCATAAATGATATTACAAAGTTACAAATTTATCTATAAAAGTCAATACAAAACAAAATCATAAAAGGTTAGGCGTTTTTGTTATCTTATGAATTTAATGGGACACTGAGCGGAGTAGATTGCCCCAGTATGAATAATTTTGTGATGGCAGTTGATTTTATGGCCAACGCTCCTACACTTCGACTACGCTCAATGTCCCTCTTCGGCCTCCAGAATCTTCCATCTTTTCAAAGCATAAATTCTTATTTCTCGAAAAAAAAATATTTTAATTTCATTAATTTTTTCAAAATCATTACTTTTGTGCATTACTCATCTCTAATACCGAGGGAAATTTAATGCATTTGAAAAAAATATTTGTTCTAATTGTTTTATTTTCAGTTTTATATGCTAAAATTGGCTTTTCTCAAAATTTAATCGTTTTTGAACAAACTAAAAACGAATCTTACCTTTTTAAAAATAGCAATACCCCAACTCAAAGTCAGATTATCAGTAATTTCTTTATTCAGGAAATTGCCAAAAGCATTCCTAAAATCATTTCCTATACCCAGTACACCTATTCTTACGATCAATCATTGAGAATTATAAAAGAACAAAATGGCAATTATACCGCCACCGTTGAATTGAAAAATGGAATTTGTGCAGGCGATATCAATTTTAAAGGTTATAGCGTTGCCGAATGTTTAATTCCTTCGAAAATCGATTTTAAAGTTACCGTTCAGAATGATGCTGGACTTACAATTAAAACCTTTGTAATTAATCAGGTTCCTGTTAAAACCCAATACGCAAAAATTGCCGAATTTAAATTTAATGATACTGTTCAGAATCCAAAATATAAACTAATTGTCGAAAATAAAAATTTCTATTACGACAATGTGGCTAAAGAAGTTTTTGAAAAGAAAATCTCTTTAATCCACGATTATTATGCTTCTGATATGCAAATGGGTAATGGTTTTGAGAAAATTCAGTCGATGAATTTGGATAATATCGATTTAATTCCACTTTATTCAATCAAAATAAAAGAAGTTCAGCAACTTATAGAAATGCTTAACAGCAAACATTTTGCTCAAAACTTAAATCTGATTGCCTTCGATCCAATTAAGTTTCAGGATAAGTTCATGGATTTGAATCAGAAAACGAATAATTTGGCAGCGGTCATTAATCAATTAATGGCAACTCTTGATCAGGTTTATTATAAAAGAGGATTGGAATATTTGGTAAATGGCGATGTAGATAAATCTATTTATTACTTTAATAAATCTATTGAAGTGAATCCATTTTTTGCGCCCTCGCATTTACAATTGGCCAAAATTGAGTTTAGCGAAGGGAATTTGGACAAGTCGGGAAAGATTTTAAAGACTATTTTGGTTCAAATGAATCCCGATCCAACCACCTACAATCTGGTGATTCAGTTATGCAATAGTATTTATTTCTCATATATCGGGAATGGCGAAAAAATGATTGGATTAGAAAAATTCAACGAAGCCTTAACCGAATATGCCAAAGCAAAGGATTTTTGCAATACAACCCCTGGAATTGTTTGCAACGATGCTTTAGGAAAAGGTATTGCCAGAGCCAAATATGGAATTTATAATTCGTTTTTAACGGTTGCTAAACGTTCTTTCGAAAGTAGCGAACTCGAATTGGCTGAGCATTACACCATGGAAGCCAAAAATTTCCAGAAAGCAAACAACAACGATATTTTTTCGTGCAGCGAAGCCGATGCATTATTATCGCAATTGGCTGATGCTTACACCACTAAAGGTTTGAATTTAAATAATCAAAATAATTTCGAAAAAGCTTTGACCAATTTCACCAAAGCTTTTGGCCTTTGTCAATCGTCTACAAACCTTGTTTGCAGCGAAAAATTAAAGAACGGAAATAAGGTCGCAAAAATCGGTTATTTTAAAACCATGCTGGCCTCAGCAAAGGAATCATTACAGCAAAATAATTTGTTGAAAGCCGAAGAGTTAATCAATAAAGCAAAAGCTTATCAAACTGCTAATAGCGAAGATATTACAAGTGTTTTAGATGCCAATGATATTTTGGCTCAAATAAAATATCAGTATTATTTGCAGTTTATTCATGAAGGAAGTCAGTTTGTTGCTTACCAGCAGTTCGAAACGGCTTTGGGCAAACTTGAATTGGCTCGCGATTTGGAAAATAATTACACTTTCAAAAAAGCAAAAAACTTGGATAGCCTTTTTCAAGTAGCCGCAAAACCAATCATCATAGAGAATATTAAAAAAGGAAACATCAAAGTTTGGGGTAAAGATATTGAAGGTGCGAAAACGATTTTAAACAATGCCATTTCTCAACAATCAAAATATGTGCTTACTGAAGATAAAGATATTTCCAAAGCAATAACAGAGCTAAAAGGAAAGATTTTTTCTCAGGAATGCTTTATGGCGCAAGAAGATTATGATAAGTTTTATGCCAAAGCTCAGCAAGCGGTTAATATTAAGAAATTTATTGAAGCCGAAACCAATTACGATGCAGCCATTAAAGTTGCCAGCGACTTTGTTTCATGCAGTATTTCGGCTCAGAATTCAACGGATAATAAATTTAAATACATCACAGCAATCACTTATCAGAAGTTATTGTTAGAAACAGAAAAAGTGCTTAAAAATGAGAATTATTCTCAAACTTTAGAGAAGTTTAATGCTGCTGATAAGTATTATTATCAAAATGAAATTAAGAAATTCGAGATTGGCAATATTCAGTTGTTCGATTTTATTAAAGGTCAGAATAACCAGAATTTTATTAGTTATTGTGTGAATTATTATACCGAAAATAAGAACTATAATGAGGCTTTAAGTTTATTGAAGATTTTAAAAGATAGGAATTATCCTCAAAATTATTCAAAAGGTTATCAGGAAAAACTTGGACAAGAAATGGCCATCAAAGACAAATCTGAAAATGCCTTAGCTGATCCAAAAGAGAATTTAACACGTTATATTTCAGGTGATAAATGGTTTAAATATTTTAATAAAGCGTATACCAAAGCCTGGAAAAGTAAAAAATAGCTGTTTATAATTTTATACAATAATAGAATTATAGTATAACAAAAATTGAAATTTTAAGTATAAATTTGTTGGCGTCACTAAAAATCAAGAAAAAAAAGATTGAATAAGTTTATCAAATATATCATCATCTTTGTTTTTGTGTTAATTCCACTGTTGATTTTTATTATAAAAAAGTCGAGCACCGATAATTTTGCCGACAATAAGGTAATTGTTGAAACAGAATCAAAAAACATTTCGAATTATTTTATTGAATTTGTTGACAATGCCAATACCCTGAAAACCCAGAAAACTCAAGAAGTTGTTAAAAAGGAATTGTACACCAAATCATTTATTGCGGAAACTGTTGATAGTTTTAAAATCGTCGACAATCCTCGCGATATCGCTTTGAAATCAAAAGATGTTCATTCTTTTTGGGGTATTAATCAGGAAGAAGTATTTAAAAATTCTGATTATAAAGTGGTCCTCACTTTTAATGTCAATCCAAAAGATCAACCACAAATGGTTAATTTGAATATTCAGAAATTCACCAATAATAGATGGCTCAATTTTAAAAACGTTGGTGATTTTGATATCATTTTGGGAGACAGTCTAAAAGATAAAGCCAAATCAGAGAAGGCTGATGAAATTTACGCTAAAAAAGTTTCGGATTTGGTGCTTCGCTCCACATTTAAATAATTTCCTTTTCTTCAATTTCTAAAAAATACCCAGCTTATGAAAAAAATGTTATTGATCAGCAATTCAACTAATTATGGTGAAGAGTATTTAAGTTATACCAGACCAGAAATAAAGAAATTTCTAAATTCTACAGTAAAGGAAATTCTGTTTGTTCCTTTTGCCGGAGTTACCGTAACTTATGATGATTATACAGCAAAAGTCGAAAAGGTATTTAATGAATTGGGTTATCAGGTGAAATCTATTCATAATTGCGAAAATATGATTGAAGCAGTAAATAATGCCGAATGTATTGTTGTTGGTGGCGGAAATACATTCCATTTAGTTCACATGCTTCACAAAACTGGAGCCATGAAAGCCATAAAAGACAAAGTAAGTTCCGGAACACTTTTTATTGGCTGGAGTGCAGGATCGAATGTTGCTTGTCCTTCCTTAAAAACCACCAACGATATGCCAATCATTGAACCTGCAAGTTTTGATTGTATGAATTTGGTGCCATTTCAAATTAACCCACATTATATGGATTATGTTCAGCCAAATCATGGTGGAGAAACCAGAGAGCAAAGGTTAGCCGAATTCATGGCCGCCAATCCAGAGATGAAAGTAGTTGGTTTAAGAGAATCTTCAATGTTATTAATTGATGGCAAAACGGTAAAGCTAATTGGTTCGAACAATATGCGATATTTCCAGCACCAAAAACCAACTATAGATTTTACATCAAATGATAATTTGGATTTCTTGCTTTTGGATTAACCTTTTCAAAAAATCAAAATATATTTCTTTTTTGTTAGTTTATTAGTCTGCCAATGAGTTTAATTTAAAAGCATTTTAAATTGAGCAATTGCTTCAAAGTATTCGATAATTAATTTTGAAAAGATATTTGATTGTCTTAGATTTGAATAAATTATTGTGAAAATTAAAAATCTATCAATATGGAACTCAAAGGAAATCAATTATTGGATTCTGAGAAAATTGAATCAGTAAAAAATACTTCAGATCAAAACATTCTTTTTGATTTTGCAATGAACGCAGAAGAAACCTATAATATTAGAAAGGAAGCAATCTTTCAAATTACCAATCAGGAAATCCTTTCAGAAATTGCACGAAATGTTGAAGATAAGGATATTAGAGGGTTTGCTATTGATAAATTATCCGACCAAGGTAAATTATGTGATATTGCAAAGCATTCCAATGATTTCTATTTGAGAGCAGTTTCAATAAAAAAAATTGAGGATCAAAAAACACTGGAAAATATTGCTCTTGAGGATACCGATTACTATGTTAGAGCCATGGCAGTTAAAAGAATCGATAATCAATCCGCATTAGAATATATCGCGTTTAACGATGGAGATTATTATGTGAGGAAAGAAGCAGTTGCTAAAATAAACAGTGAAGAAATGCTTTCAAAGATTGTTTTTAATGATGAAGATTTTCAGGTAAGAAAAATTGCCTTAAAAGGAATTAAAGATGCCAACCTTCTGACCGAAATAGTCAAGAAAGTTGATGACCATTACATAAAAAACGCGGCCAATTTAAAACTGAAAACGACTTAACTTATTTGGCTAGATTTTTGAAAATCAATTGAATTACTTCTGGTTGATAATAATTTTCAGAACAAGTTCCCACTAAAAATAATAATTCCTAACTTTGCGCACTAAAAAATACTTGTGTGGCAGGAATAAAAAAATTGTTAAGCAGAGTTTCTAATAAAAAGAAAAAAACTTCAAGTCCGAAATCGGGAGGGAAGTTAAAACGGTTTCTTCGAATCCTGAGAAATCTCATTATTTTTTTTCTGATTGTCACTATTTTACCTGTAATAATTTATAAATGGGTAAATCCTCCAATTACACCATTGATGCTGATTAGAAAAACCGAGGGATATTCCATTAATAAAGATTGGAAATCCATGAAGGATTTATCTCCCAATCTTCCTTTGGCTGCTGTATCGGCAGAAGATGATAAATTTCTCACCCACCATGGTTTTGATTTTGATGCACTGAAACTTGCTTTTGAAACCAATCAAAAACAAGATAAAATGGTGAAAGGTGGCAGTACCATCAGTCAGCAAACCGCAAAAAATGTTTTTTTATGGCCACATCGTGATTATATCCGAAAGGGATTGGAAACCTATTTTACTTTTTTAATTGAATTATTTTGGAGTAAAGAGCGGATAATGGAAGTTTATTTGAATATTGTTGAAATGGGTGAGGGAATTTATGGTTCTGAAGCTGCTTCGCAATATTATTTTAAAAAGCCAGCCAGCAAATTAAATAAGCAGGAAGCAGCAGCAATAATTGCTATTTTACCGAATCCAAGGATTTTCAAGGTGGTGAATCCTTCCCCAAGAACACAGAACTACAAAGGGGCAATTGTAAGAAGAATGCAAAAGCTTGGAAAAATTAATTTTAAGTAAATTCTATTTTAAGTTTTTTTAACTTATTATTACAGCAATAATGGCTGTAATTGAATTTATTACCTTAATTTTGTTCTAATAATTCAAATTAATACGTTCCCAATGCATGAAGTCTGGAGTTTTATTAAAGAACTGGTAAATCCAGAAAGCATTATTAGCTACGGGGGCTTCTGGTTATTGCTTTTTGTTGTGTATTCTGAAACGGGATTATTTGTTGGTTTTTTCTTGCCAGGTGATTCTCTTTTGTTTACCGCAGGTTTGTTAACTGCAACTGGTATAATTGGTTATCCAATTTATTTTGTTGTTTTAGGTGTTTGTTTGGCTGCAATTCTTGGAAATTCAACAGGTTATGCTTTCGGAAAAAAGGCCGGACAAACTTTATTTAAAAGAAAAAAATCATTTTTCTTCAGACCAACTCATTTAAAATCTGCTAAGGAATTTTATGATAAGCATGGTGGGAAAGCAATTATTATGGGAAGTTTTTTACCAATAATTCGCACATTTGCCCCAATTGTTGCTGGTGCTGTGGAGCTTAAATACTCAAAGTTTTTTTTATATAATTTAATTGGAGCAATTTTATGGTCTCATACCATGATACTAGCCGGATATTTTTCGGGCAAATACATTCCTGGAGTAAAAGAATATCTTCATTATATCATTATTTTTCTTGTCGTCATTACTGCCATTCCTGTTATTTCCACTTATTTAAAGGAGCGAAAACTGAGAAAATCTGGTAATTAAATATTTTCCGAAAAACGGGTAAAAACACCTACGGTATTCTGAATTTATTAATTACCTTTATGGGCCTTTTGGTAGATAGATAATTAATTTTTTCTAAGAAAAAAATAAACTTTCTTCAAAATATTTTTCATGAAACTTAAGTTTAAATTTATCTTATTATTCCTATTTTTAAGTGTAACTGTGTTTATTGCAGTGCAATTAAATCAACTCCATTTTAAAAAGGATTACGAAAGAATTGCATTTGAGACAATAAAAAAGAATGTTGATTTATATGTTGAGCATGAAGAACAAGAATTAAATTATTTATTGGATAACTATTCTGATATGCCAGAACTAACAATGGCAATTAAACAGAATAAAAACACTAAACCTATAATCCTACCATTTGTAAAAAATAGTGATATTTCAATTGTTTGGCTTTTTGATAATAATCAAAAATTAATATCATCTGTTAGCGATTTACCACATTATAAAATTAATACGAGTGATATTTGTCCAAAATCCTTTTATGAAATTGGCAGAGGTAAGAAATGTCTATATCATATTAGTAAAGGGTATGGATTTGTTGAAATACAGGGAATTAAGCTAAGAAATTCTGTTTATTCTGATAAGGGCGTATTAGAGGAAGATTATGGATACCTCTTTTTAGGTAGGTGTTTTGACGAATCTTTTATTCATGATTTTGAAAAATTTGTAGGATCAAAGTTAATAGTAAGCAATTCAAATAAAAAGGTCATAGATGCGACCTATTCAAAACCATTTTTCGATAACAATCATAATCCTATTGGAGGGATTTCCATATTTTCAAATGGCGATTCATTAGATTTAATTTTAAAAGAAGAATATAGAACCTCCTATTATATTTTAGGGATTATTTTTATTTATATTATTTGCTATATTTTTATTTTTTCAAATTGGGTGATTAAACCATTGAGCCTATTGATTAACAGTTTGAAGAAAGATGATAAAACCGGAATCATTAAGCTTTCAAAAGCAGATAATGAGATAGGGAAGTTGGCAATGGTGGTTATCGAGAATTCTGAAAATAATAAGAGATTAAAAGATTCTTTTGAAGAAATTAAAATTTTCGAAAAGGAATTGCAATTATTTCGGTTTACTATGGATAAAGCTCAAGATTCAATTTCATGGGTTGATATTGATGGTCGTATTATTCAAGTAAATGATACCTATTGCAAGGAAATAGGCGTTTCTAGGGAAGAAGCTGTTGGAAGTTATTTTTGGGACAAAAATGAAATGGTAAAGCAAGAAGAATGGAATGGCTATTGGAATAGCATGAAATTTCTTGGATCTTATACAAAAGATTATTGTCAGCAATGTTGCAATGCTAATGAATTAGTTTATTTTGAGAATAATTCAGTTTATATTGATTTTAAAGGTAAAGAATATATTGTAAATTACAGGAAGGATGTAACCGAAAGGAAAAAAGCGGAAAAGAAATTAGAGAAAGTGCTTCAAGACTTTGAAAATAAAAATTCAGAACTTAATTTGTTAAATAGCAATTTGGCTGTCGAAATAATTGAAAGAATGCATGCAGTTGATGCAATGAAGGAAAGCGAAGAGAAGTTTAAGTCAATTTTCGAGCAATCTGGAGATGGAATGCTTTTGATTGATAATTATAAAATTATTGATTGCAATAATTCAGCAATTAAATTATTTGGATTTAGTGAAAAAAATGACCTTCTCAATAAGTCCCTCCAGGATTTCTCTCCAGAATTTCAAGAAAATGGAAAAAGTTCTATCTCAGAATCTGCAATTCACTTTATTTCAGCCAATAGAAAGGGATATGATAATTTTGAATGGTTACATAAAACATCAACAAATAAAATTATTACAGTTGAAGTAACATTAACTTCGATTCCAATTTTTGGGAAAAAAGTTCTTTTTGCGGTAATGCGTGATATTACTGAAAAAAAGAATGTTGTTGCTACCTTAAGAGCCAGTGAAGAAAAATATCGAACGCTTATTAATACATCTCCTGATGGAATTACAATTACTGATTTAGAAGGAAAGGTCGTTTATATTTCAATTAATTCATGTAAAATGTTTGGTTATGATGACCCAAAGGAAGTTGAGAATAAGAAAATGTTTGATTTTATTCATCCAGATGATCTTGAAAGGGTTCAGGATACTTTAGTTGATATGTTTAATGGAGTCTTTCGAGGTATTGGTGAATATAGAGGAATAAGGAAAGACGGTAGTGAATTCTTTTTTGAGGCAAATGGCGAATTTCTTAGGAATTCTGATGGCATCCCAACCGAAATTTTTTATATAAGTCGGGATATTACACATAGAAAGCAAACAGAGCAGGATTTAATAAATGCAAAGATAAAAGCCGAAGAATCCAATATTGCGAAATCAGAATTTTTTGCGAATATTAGTCATGAAGTTAGAACACCTTTAAATGCTATTTTAGGATTTAGTGAAGTGCTAATGGCAAAATTGCATAATTCTCCAGAATACCTGGATTATTTAAATGGAATTGCCATTAGTGGAAAAAATTTGCTAAATATTATCAATGATATTCTTGATTTATCGAAAATTGAGGCAGGTAAATTCGAAATTCATAATCATTTGGTAAATCTAAGATCTGTTTTCAGTGAGGTAAAACATATTTTTTCATTAAAAACAACAGAGAAAAATCTTGATTTTATTATCGAAATTGATAAAGACTTGCCCAAACTGATTGTTATTGACGAAATTCGTTTAAGGCAATTGTTGTTTAATTTTGTTGGCAATGCTGTTAAATTTACGCATAAAGGATTTATTAAAATTACAGCAAAAGGAATTGAAAACGCAAATCCTGAAAAAATAGGTTTGCAGATTGAAGTTGAAGATTCGGGAATAGGAATTGATAAATCACAATTTGAGCTAATTTTCAAGCCTTTTTTACAACATGAAAGACAAAATGATAGGAAATATGGTGGAACAGGATTGGGTTTAACAATTGCAAAAAGATTAATAGAAATGATGAATGGTGAAATTTCTGTTGAAAGCACTTTGGGCCTTGGGTCAAAATTTAACATCCGTTTTAGAGATATTGAAATTAGCAATGAAAATGAAATAGATATTATTGGAGGTAGTGTTCATATTTATTCGGAGAGACAAAAAACGTCAAATTTAATTGATGATGATGAATTCAATAATTTTAGTAAAAAATTATTAAAGGAACTTCGTTCAAAAGTAATCGAGGAAATATTTCCTTCATTCCTAATTGCAAAAAAGACCATGTCTATTACCAAAATACTTGATCTGGCTAATTTGCTTATCGAAGTTGGGGAAAAGCTGAAGGTGAAGTTTATTTTAAATTATGGGAATGAACTATTGCAAGGTGCAAATAATTTTAGAGTTGGAAAAATAATAAGTATCCTTGAACAACTTGAGTTAGACTTGGCAAAAATAATTAAGTGAAAAGTATGATAGAAGCTCAAAAAATCCAAGAAATTGTGAAAAAATCACGGCAAGTATTAATTGTGGATGATATTCCTGAAAATTTACAGCTACTAAGTACTATTTTGAATCAAAATGGGATTGAAATTAGTTTTGCCACAAGTGGTAAACAAGCTCTGGAATTGTTAAGTTATAGCTTGCCTGATTTAATTCTTCTCGATGTTTCTATGCCTGAAATGGATGGTTTTGAAGTTTGTAAAAGAATAAAATTAAATGAGAATACCTCCCATATTCCTGTAATTTTTCTCACCGCCAAGAATCAATCGGCTGATATAATACAGGGGTTTGAGGTTGGTGCAGCCGATTATGTATCAAAACCATTTAATTCAATGGAGCTTTTGGCTCGAGTATGTAATCATATTGAATTTAAGCAATCAAAAGAGTTAATTATTCAGAAAAACCTGCAGTTAAATGAGTTAAATGTGACCAAAGATAAATTCTTTTCAATAATCGCCCATGATTTGAAGAACCCTTTCGGCGCCATTTTAGGCTTGACAGAAATTTTGAAAATGGATTTGAATGAGATGTCGAAAGAAGAAATTGGGGAAAGTATTTCTCAATTAAATTCTGCATCTAAGCAAATATATTCACTTCTTGAAAATCTGCTAAATTGGGCAATGACCCAAACAGGCAAAATTATTTCAAATCCTGAGAAAATTGATTTGCACTTTCTTTTAAATGATTTGGTTAAATTAAATTCTACCATGGTTTCAGAAAAGAAATTAGTTGTCTTTAATCAAATTAAACAAAATACTTTTGTTTTTGCAGATACGGAAATGGTGAAAACCATTTTTAGAAATTTATTAAATAATGCAATAAAATATTCACACGCAAAAGGAATCATTTCATTTTCTGCAAAATGGCAGCGTGATGGTTTTGTGGATATTGTTGTTGCTGATAATGGTATTGGTATTAGTGAGATAGATCAGCAGAATCTATTTAAAATCGGATTTAGTCATATTAAAACAGGAACCAACAATGAAATAGGAACAGGATTAGGCTTGATTTTGTGCAAAGAATTTGTAGAAAAAAATAATGGTAAAATTATTGTTGAAAGCGAGTTAGGAAAAGGCAGTAAATTCATTGTTTCCCTAAAAGAAAAATAATTTACTTTTTTTCTTGGTCCTTCTTCAATCTTTTATCAAGCATTTCCTCCAATTGTTCAACGCTTATTCGCTTCGCAAGAATGATTTTGTTCTCATCCAATAAAAAAACAACTGGAGTGCTATAAATATCGTAAAGATGTTTATATTTAGTGTTGTTTTTTGCATCAATAACGTTTATCCAGTTTAAATCGTGATCTTTAATATATTTTTCCCAAGGTTTAACATCAGAAATAGATCCAACACCATAAACTTCAACCCCTTGCGATTTTACTTTTTTATAGTATTCTCCTAATTTAGGTGTTTCTTTTTGACAATGACCACAATCTGGATCCCAGAAATAAAGAACTGTATATTTTGCTTTAATATCATGAAGCTGATATTCTTTCCACGATAAATCATACATTACCAAATTTGGCGCCTTTTGACCTAATAATATCGGTTTTAGCTGCATTGCACGGTCGGTCATTTTTTGTAAAACGGTTGGTGTAACCCAATAAGCTCTGTTAGTCATGTAATAGGCTTCTACCATGTGAACAAAAACAGCATCCATTCCCATTACTTTTGAACTTTCTGATTGGTTAGTAATATACCAAACAATGTATTTAAATACTTCGTTATTCCCTTTTACTTTTTCAATTAAGGAATCTGCATCTTTTATTAATGTATCTGGATGTTGAAGTACCACACTGTTATAATATTGAGCAATTTTTGGATGAAAAACTGGAGTTCTTAATAAACGTTCATCATTAAAATCAATATTGTCAAAAAAGTGAGCTTTATAATAACGATATACAAATGTTGAATCTTTTTTGCCATTTGGAAGTGTCGGAGGATCTGGTAAATCAATATCCTGTGAGCATTTAAATACCTTGGATAATAAAGCTTCAGGGTGATCTTTCATGAATTTTAGTTTGAAATCTTTCACAGCTTTGTCAACATTATTTAACTTGTCCTGCACAATTTTTGCGGAATCTTTGTTGTCTTTGAATACTTTTTGTTTTTCCCGAAGTGGATCTGCAATTTTTTGTTGCGAAATGATAAATTTCATATAATCACAAAACAAAAGGTTTTCATTTGAACCCTTAATTTTCATTTTTAAATAATAATCAGAGGTATCCGTTTCTATCGAAAAGAATTGCTCTTTATCAACAATAATTTCGAAATATTTTTTGCTTGGCAAAACAATTAAATAAATACCACCAGCTAGAGGTTCGTCTCCTTTAAATTCAAATCGTCCATTTCCATCAACCTTTGCAGTGTCCTTAATGTATTGTTTTTCTCCATAATAATTTGCTAAATAGCAAGATGTATCTTTAAGACCATTAATTTTAATTTTAATTGAAAATCCACCTTTGCCAGCAAAAACAAAAAATGGTAGAAGAAATGCCAGAAAAATTGAAAGTTTTAAAGAGTTTTTCATATTTAAGAAATAATTTTATTTTGAAATTTATTATTATCAGCAAATTTAATAAATACTAAAGAAATTTTATATTTTATTTGAGAATAAAAATAATTGATTTAATAATTTTTAACATAAACACTCATTATTAGGACAAATTCATTGAATTTATTTCCATCAATATGAATTTTTTTTGCAATTTTTTACAAAAAAAACTATATTTTTACAGAAACTTTTTTTGTGATACGGAAAGATTTATTCAGACGAAAGTCTATTGATTCTATATTAAAACACGCTGAGGCAAATAATGCTGGGGAGTCCAAAATGAAACGGACGCTTACGGTTCGTGATTTAACAGCGTTGGGAATTGCCGCAATTGTAGGAGCTGGAATATTTAGTACTATCGGAACCGCTGCTTCAGCTGGTGGACCAGCTGTTTCATTACTTTTTGTTTTTACAGCCATTGCCTGTGGTTTTTCAGCTCTTTGTTATGCGCAGTTTGCCGCTTCAATTCCAATTAGTGGCAGTGCTTATACTTATTCTTACGCCAGTTTTGGAGAATTGGTTGCTTGGATTATTGGCTGGGATTTAATAATGGAATATGCTGTTGGAAACATAGCCGTGGCAATTTCATGGTCAGATTATTTTACTGGATTATTAAGTGGGTTGGGAATTCACTTCCCCGAATTTTTTTCAACGGATTATTTAACAGCTTCTCGTGGGTTTCAAGCTGCATTGGTGCAAATAAATGATGGCATTCCTTTCAGCTCTTTGTCCAGATCTCTGCAAGAATCATACACAGCTTGGTCGAGTGCACCTGAATTATTTGGATTGAAATTAATTGCTGATTTGCCTGCATTTTCCATTGTTGTTTTCATTACCTATTTGGTTTATGTTGGTATTCAGGAAACTAAAATTGCCGGAAATATCATGGTTTTGTTAAAACTGGCTATTTTATTTGTAATAATTGGGGTTGGGGCATTTTATGTGAATCCAGATAATTGGAGCCCTTTTGCTCCCAATGGATTGGGAGGAGTTCTTAAAGGAGTTTCTGGGGTTTTTTTCGCTTATATTGGGTTTGACGCCATTTCAACCACAGCCGAAGAATGCAAGAATCCTCAAAAGGATTTGCCGAAAGCCATGATTTATGCATTAATTATTTGCACAATTCTTTACATTTTAATCAGTTTGATTTTAACTGGAATGGTTAATTATTCCGAATTAGGAGTTGGCGATCCCCTGGCTTATGTTTTTGATAAATTGCATTTAACAAAACTATCAGGAATAATATCAATTAGCGCCGTAATTGCCATGGCAAGTGTCCTTTTAGTTTTTCAAGTTGGTCAGCCACGTATTTGGATGAGTATGAGTCGTGATGGATTATTGCCACCAAAATTTCACAAACTTCATAAAAAGTATAAAACTCCAGCTTTCTCAACAATTTTAACTGGAATTCTTGTTGCAATTCCAACTTTGTTTTTGAATCTTACTGAAGTGACAGACCTTACAAGTATCGGGACTTTATTTGCCTTTGTGTTGGTATGCGGAGGAGTGCTGTTAATGGAAAAACCAAAACCAGGAGACACAAAGAGATTTCGGGTTCCTTATTATAATTCAAGATATTTTTTGCCTCCTATAATTTTAACAATTGCTACTATTTTATTTGTTTTATTAGGCGATTCTATTTCTGGTTTCTTTAAATGGTCTGACTTCGCAACTTGGGAAGTGGTAAAGCATAAAATACCAATGTTTGGGTTTATCGTCATTGGTTTAGTATTGATTTATTTTGCGATTTTAAAGAAACTTTCGCTGATACCTATTCTGGGATTGCTAATAAATCTTTATTTAATGACAGAATTAGGAATCACCAATTGGCTAAGGTTTTTGATTTGGCTGGCAATAGGTTTGGTTCTATATTTTACCTATGGTTTTAAAAATAGTAAATTAAATTCCTCACGTTAATTTTTTTAGTCGAAAAATGCAATAAATTTGTGTTTTATTAGTTATGGATACAAAGTTTTAATTTTTTTGAAATGCGAAGAATATGAATGTCTTTTATAAATTTTTTAGTGTTCTGATTACCTTTGTAATATTAAATAATTCTAATGCACAGGGAGTTGCAATAGGTCAATGGCGAGATCACTTGTCATATAATACCGGAATTTCCCTTGCTGAAGCTGATTTGAAAATTTATTGTGCAAGTGCTTCAAATTTATTTTGTTATGATAGAAATGAAAAAACAATCACCAGATTAACAAAGGATAATGGAATTTCCGATGTAGGAATAAGCAAGGTGGCTTTTAGTAAGCACAATAATATTTTAGTTGTTGGTTATACAAATGCCAATGTTGACTTAATCGAAAATAATACATTAATTAATATCTCCGATATAAAAAGGAAAAATATACCGGGGAATAAAACAATTAATAGCATTATGTTTATTGGAGATTATGCATATTTAGCATGTGGTTTTGGAATAGTAGTTTTAGATTTATCAAAAAAAGAAATAAAAGAAACCTATTATATTGGTGTTAATGGAACACAGTTGAATATCAATGATTTGGCCAATGACGGAACAAAAATCTATGCAGCAACTGATGATGGAATTTATTACGCCAATTTAAGTAATAACAATTTAGCAGATTATAATTCTTGGAATAAGTTTTCAAATATTGGAAAACCAAATGCAAAATATAATTTGATTGAATGTTTCAATAATAAGATTTTTGTGAATAAACCTCTCTTAACATTTAATTCAGATTCAATTTTTGTTTATAACGGCACTAACTGGAGTTTGTTTGATTCGGTAAACCATTTTTCATGCAATAGTATGAAGGTTTACTATAATAAACTCGTTATTGCATACGCTTATTCGGCCTTGGTTTTTAATACTGATCTGCAAGTTGAAAGGAATGTTTGGACTTATTCTCCTGAAAGTCCTATGCCAAGAGATGCAATTTTAGATAGAGACATGCAAGTTTGGCTTGCTGATACTAGATATAGCTTAGTTCGTTATGTCTGGGATGGCGATGTTCAAAAAATTTCACCAAATGGTCCTGGAACAAATAATGTTTTTTCGATGGCAGCTTTAGGGGGAAACCTTTGGGTTGCTCCTGGTGGTCGCGACGATTCTTGGGGTCCAGTCTGGAATAATAACGGACTTTTTCATTTCTCAAATGAGAATTGGAAAACAATTAACGGCGCATTAGATACCATTACTGATTTTGTTTCCATCGCCATTGATCCGCTAAATAATAAAAGAGCTTTTGCTGGTTCATGGGCTAAAGGAATGGTTGAAATGATTGATGGTCAATTCGTAAAGCTATATAACGAAACAAATAGTCCTTTAATTGTTCCTCCTCAAAATGGTTCCTATTATTGGATTGGAGTTGGAGGTGTGAAATTTGATAATGATGGCAATCTTTGGGTGACAAACTCCGGAGTTAATACTGCACTTTCAGTTATGAAAACTGATGGAACATGGAATTCATTTAATTTCTCAGGATTACTTTATCAAAATACTATTGGAGATTTAGTAATTGATAAAATGAACCAAAAATGGGTGATTCTTGGACGAGGTGATGGCATTTTAGTTTTTAATGACAATAATACTATTTCCAATATTGGTGATGATAAGTCAAAACGATTAAATGCTATTGCAGGTAGCGGTGGACTGCCAAGCAATAATGTGTTGTGTATGGCATGTGATAAAGATGGTGAGATATGGGTAGGCACTGATAAAGGAATTGCTGTTTTCTATAATCCAGAAAATGTATTTTCAACAACCAATTTCGATGCTCAGCAAATTATTGTAGAACTTGATAGTACCGCTCAACTTCTAATGGGTGCAGAAACTGTCACTTGCATCGCAGTTGATGGATCGAATAAAAAATGGATTGGAACAGAGTCTGGTGGCGTTTTTCAAGTCTCTGCAGATGGTGTTACTGAAATTCACCATTTCTTCACGGAAAATAGTCCTTTATTATCAAATTCAATAACCAGTATTGCAGTTGATGATATTTCTGGAGAGGTTTTCTTTGGAACTCAAAAGGGAATCGTTTCTTATAAAGGAAATGCTACAGAAGGAAACGAAGATTTTACCGATGTTTATGCTTACCCAAATCCTGTTAAGGAGAATTATAATGGTGTTATTGGAATAAAAGGATTGGTTTCTAATGTAGACGTGAAGATAACGGATATTAGTGGTAATTTAGTTTACTCAACAAAAGCTGAAGGTGGTCAGGCAATTTGGAATGGTAAGAATTTTAAAGGTGAAAGAGTAAAAGCTGGTGTTTATATGGTTTTTTGTGCAAATGAAGATGGTTCTAAAAAATACGTTACCAAAATAATGGTACTAAATTAAATTCATTTTATTTCTTCAATGATTTATCAAACTCGTGGAATTGTTTTTAGTCAAGTAAAATATTCTGAAAGCAGTTTAATAGTAAAGATTTACACCGAGCTTTTTGGACTTCAAACCTATATGGTGAGAGGTGTTCGAAAAAACAAATCAAAAATCAAATTTGGGTATTTTCAACCATTGTCTTTAGTTGAATTGATAGCTTACCATAAAGAAAATGCAAGTATAAAAACTCTTAAGGAAATTAAGATTTCATACACTTTTTCGGATTTACCCTTTAATGTTCTAAAAAGCACAATTGCGTTGTTTTTAAGCGAAATACTTTCAAAATCAATAAAAGAAGAAGAAGTGAACCAGGGTTTATTCGATTTTATTGAGAACTCGATAAAGTTTTTGGATATTACTGATGAAAAAATTTCGGATTTCCATTTATTGTTTATGGCACAACTTACCAAATTTTTAGGTTTTTTTCCTCATGGAATTTTCTCTGATGAAAAAAAATGTTTTAATTTGAGAGAAGGTGTTTTTCAATCCAATATTCCAGATCATCCTTATTTTTCAGACGTTGATGTGAGTAAAAATATTCATTTGATGTGTTCTTCTTGTTATGAGGAATTAAGCAATTTCCAGGCAAGCAATGTGCTTAGAAAAAAAACATTACAAAAATTGATTGAATATTATTCATTACATTTGCCTAGTATTAAGGAAATTAATGCTCATAAAATTCTCGAAGAAATTTTTAGCTAACCGACAGAATGTTTAAAAGCCCAATTTTAAATAAAATTTCTCCCTATTTATTTTTGCTTATTTTATTAATAATAGCTTTTTGGCCTGTTTTCTCATTGCAGCATCCTTTAAAATGGGATATGTTAGACTGTTCGTACCCTTGGCGATATTATGTTGGAGAGTGTTTGCAAAATAATTATTTACCACTATGGAATCCTTATCAGTCATTAGGCTATCCTGTTCATGCAGATCCACAAAGTTCAGCATGGTATCCATTGGTATGGATAATAGGATTCTTTAAAGGTTATAACATTTATTCAATTTCATTTGAATTTTTCTTTCACATTTATTTGGCGGGAGTTGGCATGTTTTTATTGCTAAAAGAATTGAAAAATAGGGTGTTTGTTAGTTTGTTTTTTGCCGCTTCATACATGCTTTCTGGTTTCTTTATTGGGAATGCTCAGCATTTATATTGGATTATCAGTGCAGCATGGATTCCTTTTATTTTCCTTTATTACATTAAATTCACGAAATCATTTTCTTATTTTCATTCTTTAACGGCGGGATTTTTTACATTTTTATTAATAACAGGAGGGTATCCAGGATTTACAATTGTGCTTGGCTATATTTTAGTCGCCTATTTTTGTTTCAAATTGTATTTACTATTAAGAAATTCTCAAAAAACTGAAGTTTTTAAACTGATAAAATTAAACTTGGTTTTCCTTTTTTCAACACTCATTTTCAGTTCGGTTTATATTATTTCAATTTATAATGTGCTTCCTTTTATGAATAGGGCAAGCTCTTTAAGCATCGAAATGACGCAATTTGGGCTTTTTTCTCCTCAATGTTCCCTTTCTTTTTTTACTCCATTTGCTATTACCAGCGTTTATAATTTTTTTGACACAGATCCATCAATGGCAAATGTTTATTTTGGAATAACTTCTTTTGTGTTTTTTATCTTTTTCTTCTTCTGTAAAAAAACAAGAATCCATTATTTTATTCTTTTATGCTTGATTATTTGTCTATTAGCTTCTTTTGGAAGCTACACGCCATTTCGAGCATTTTTATATGAATATATTCCTTTTATGAATCTTTTCCGATTCCCTGCTTTGTTTCGGCTTTTTGTGATCATATTTGCAATAATTCTTTCTGCTCATGCCATGAATACTTTTATGAAAGAGATTTTAATAAACAAAAAGAGAATTTCACGAATAATTGGCATTTTCATTTTGTTCTTTTTGGGACTTATCATTTGTTCTGCATTAAATAATTCTTTCAATATTTTGGAGGTATTAAAAAATACATCTTTCAAATACTCGGAAAAATCAAGTTTGTGGGAGCATATTGCATTTCAAAGTATTATCCAAATAATTTTATTGTCATTTTTATTTTTGGTTGTAATTAAGGCCAATAAAATTAGAGTTTTATTGATTTTATTTTCTTTAATCTTGGTAGTTGATTTGGTTGTAGCTTCCAGATTAAATGAACCATATTCAGTTTATATTGAGGAGTGCAAATCTTCCGAAGTGAAAAAATATTCAGAAGGGTTTCCGAAAGGTTTTCCTTTGCCAGATTCTACAAAAATTATCAATCATATCGATGCTGGAAATGGAAAAAGTCCATTATGGCGAAATATGAGTATTTTTCATAAACGGGTTGCTTGGGATGGCTTTACTTCTTTTTATTTAAAAAATTATAATTATCTAATAGATTCGATTCCTGATTTTCTGAAAATTGTTACCAATAACCAATTTGCATATTTTTCTTCTTCAATTAATACTATGGATTCTGTAAAATTGAAACTAAAGATGGGGTCAATTAATAGCAAAGAAGTATTTTTCAAAAGTTCCGATTATCAGTCCGTAAAATCCATGAAGTTTGTAAGTCAAACTTCAGATAGTATTTATTATTCCTCATTTTCGCCCAACGGATTTACTATTGTTTCCAAAAATGGGAATCAAGAATTGTTATGTATTTTGCAAAGTTATTTTCCTGGATGGACAGCAACCGTTAATAATGAAAAAGTCAAAGTTTATGAAACCAATCAAAGTTTTATGACCATTATCTTGCCACCAGGCAGAAATGAAATAAAGTTTAAATACGATTCAAAATCAGTGAAAATTGGCTTCTATATTTCTTTGTTTTCTCTAATAATATTTTTTTTGGGATTAGCGATAAGATTTTTTATTGTAAAATTAAAATTCCAAAAATAATTTTTGAAAAATTTTCTTTTTAAAACTAATGGTATTATTACCTTTGGTTTCTTAATAAATAAAAAATGAGAAAGAAAGTTGACTTCCTAATTTTGGGTTCTGGCATTGCAGGTTTAAGTTATGCATTAAAAGTAGCACCTTATGGAAAAGTTTGTATTGTTACAAAAGCCAATGCTGATGAAGCAACCACAAAATATGCTCAAGGTGGAATAGCTGCTGTAATCAATACTCCGGATACTTATGAAAAGCATATTCAAGATACTTTAATTGCTGGTGATGGCTTATGCGACGAAAAAGTTGTACGGTTTGCCATTTCTGAATCAACTGCTCGAATTGAAGAGTTGGTGGAGTGGGGCACTAATTTCGATAAAACTACTTCTGGAAAATTTGATTTGGCAAAAGAAGGTGGTCACTCAGAATATCGGGTTCTTCATCATAAAGATATTACTGGAAAAGAAATTGAAAGGGCACTATTAGAACAAGCTCGAAAACACAAAAATATTGAAATTTTAGAAAATCACTTCACATTAGATATTATTACCCAGCATCATTTGGGACAAATTGTCAAAAAAGACACCCCAAATATTACTTGTTATGGTGTTTATGTCCTGAAACCAAATTCCCATGATGTATTGACAATTTTGGCCAAAACAACATTAATGGCAACTGGTGGTGCAGGAAATGTTTACAACACAACTACGAATCCACCAATTTCAACTGGGGATGGAATTGCAATGGTTTATCGAGCAAAAGGAAAAGTTGAAAATATGGAATTCATTCAGTTTCATCCAACTTCATTGTATAATCCCAACGAAAAACCATCTTATTTAATCACAGAAGCAATGCGGGGTTTTGGTGGAATTTTGAAAACCATTTCTGGCAAAGAATTCATGCAAAAATATGATGAAAGAAAGTCGCTTGCTCCACGTGATATTGTTGCAAGAGCAATTGACAGTGAAATGAAAATTTCGGGCGATGATTATGTTTGTTTAGATTGCCGTCATTTAAATAAAAATGAATTAATTAATCATTTTCCTAATATTTATGCAAAATGTTTAAGTATAGGAATTGATTTATCAAAAGAAATGATTCCAGTGGTCCCTGCGGCTCATTATGTTTGCGGAGGAGTGCGAGTAGATGAATTTGGGTGTACTTCCATAAAAAATCTTTATGCATCAGGAGAGTGCTCCTGTACGGGTTTACATGGTGCAAACAGATTGGCATCCAATTCGCTTCTCGAAGCAATTGTTTTTTCTGAAAGAGCCAGCAAAGATGCCATTGCTAATTTCGAAAAGGTTTCTTTTTGTGATGAAATCCCAAATTGGAATTCAGAAGGTACAGTTCTAAATGAAGAAATGGTTTTAATTACTCAAACCATGCGCGAACTTCAAAGCATAATGAGCAATTATGTAGGAATTGTTCGTTCTGATATTCGGTTAAAAAGAGCTTTCGATCGCATTGAAATAATTTACCATGAAACAGAAGATTTATATGAAAAATCTATTTTAACTGAGAAGATTTGCGAATTAAGGAATTTAATACTAATTGCATATTTAATAATTAAAATGGCAATGGCAAGGAAAGAGAGTAGGGGATTGCATTTTTCAATTAATTATCCAAGAGTCAAATAAAAAATTAGCTATGGCATTAATTAAGACAATAAAAGGATTTACCCCAAAGCTTGGTGAGGGCTGTTTTCTTGCCGATAACGCCACCTTAATAGGAGATGTGGTAATGGGAGATGGTTGCAGCGTATGGTTTAACACCGTTGTTAGAGGTGATGTTCATTATATTAGAATTGGTAACAATGTTAACATCCAAGATGGTGCAATAATTCATTGTACCTACCAAAAATCTCCAGTCAATATTGGAAATAATGTCTCAATTGCTCATAATGCAATTATTCATGGTTGTACGATTCATGATAATGTATTGATTGGAATGGGTGCTATTGTTATGGATAATGCTGTAATAGAAAGTAATTCTATTGTTGCTGCTGGTGCCTTAATTCCTGAAAATACTATTGTTGAATCGGGTAGTGTTTATGCAGGAGTACCAGCGAAAAAAATAAAATCTATTGATAAGAAACTTTTAGAGGGGCAGGTTAATAGAATAGCAAATAGCTATCAAATGTATGCTTCTTGGTTTAAAGAAGAATAAAAAAAAAACCGGCGATAGCCGGTTTTTTTTATTTATTTAATACCAATTTTCTTTTTCACAAGTGGCAGAATATTTTCACTACCGTCATTATAAAGAAGGACGCCAACTCCAGCATCAAAAATATAAGTATAGCCGTTTTCTTTTGCCACATCTTCAATTGCTTTTTTAGCTTTATCAACAATTGGCTTTAGAACTTCTTGTTCTTTATTCTGTAGGTCTTGCTGAGCAGAAGTTTGAAAAGCTTCAATTCTTCCGTTTAAATCTTGCAATTCTTTTTGTTTAGTTTGTTTGATTAATTCAGACATTGTTGCTTGGTTGGCAGTAAAATCAGTATATTTTGTTTCTAATTCGTTTTGCATTGCTTTTAACTGATTCTCTAGAGATTTTTGATAATCTTGCATTTTTTGCATAGCAGAATCTCTTCCTGGCATCATTTTAAGTAATTCGTTTGAATCAACATGCCCTAGTTTTATTTTTGCTTGAGAAAAAACACTTGTTGAAATACATGCTAGAATTAAGAATACAGAAACTTTAAATAGATTTTTCATTGTCATTTTTTGGTTTAATTATTTTTGCAAATTTATAAAAAACATTTACAAACAAAAATTTTATTTGTAGGTGTTATTTGTTTTTAGGTTTATCTTTTTCAGTATTTGTTTTATAACCGCCTGGTTTATATCCAAGTTTTTGTAAAACATCATCACTTTTGTCAAATTTAGAACTAGAATAAACCATTGTTACACTACTACTGGTTTTATCAAATATTATCGCATATCCACCATCAGTGGCAACTCCTTCAATAGCATTGTAAACTTTATCCTGAATAGGCTTAACCAATTCTTGGCGTTTTTTTGATAAATCACCTTCTTTTCCAAAACGTTGTTTTTGCAAATCTTTTGCTTCTTTTTCTTTTTTTACAATTTCGTCTTGTCTTTTTTTCTTCATTTCTTCTGGAAGAAGAACTGATTCAGCTTGGAAGGCCTTATAAAGTTTATCAATTTCTGTAAATTTTGCTTCAATTTCTTTTTGCCAATCAACTGATAGTGAATTTAATTGATCTTGAGCAGTGTTGTATTCTGGAATATTTTCCAAAATATATTGAGTGTCAACAAATGCAATTTTTTGTGCAAATGTAAAATAACTTGTTACAAGTAAAATACTTGCAGTGATGATGAATTTTTTCATTTTAATGTCTCCTTTTTTAGTTAATTTCCTTAATCAATGGACTGGTTAATTGAAAAATGGAAATGACCTTTATTTGCTCCAGGGTTTCCTTCAATTGCATCAAAGCCATAGCCCCAATCCAATCCAAGCATTCCAAACATTGGTAAATAAATCCTTACTCCAACTCCAGCCGATCTTTTTAAGTCAAATGTGTTAAAATTTTTAAATTTCGACCAAGCATTTCCTGCTTCTCCAAAACCTAAAAGAAAAATTGTTGCCATAGGGTTTGTCGAAATAGGATATCTTAATTCCACGGTGAATTTATCAAATATTGTACCACCAATATAACTGTTACTAGAATTGACCGGTGTAAGTGTGCTATTTTCGTATCCTCTCATGGCAATAATCTCTCTTCCATCCATTGAGAAACCTGATAATCCATCGCCACCGAGGTAAAATCTCTCGAAGGGAGAAGTTCCAATTTTATCATTATATAAACCAAGGAATCCAAATTTTGCCTTGGTGTTTAACACTAATTTTCGTTCGCCATTACCAGCTAATTTTGTGAACCATGATAAATTCAATTTCCATTTGTGATATTCTATCCATCTATATTTTTCTTGATTATTTGCATTAGTATAATCAACATTATTAAATGAAGAAAAAGGTGGAGTTGCTTGAAGTGATAATGTTATTTCAGAACCTGCGGTTGGATAAATTGGTGCATCAATTGAATTTCTTCCTAGGCTGATTAAATAGCTTAAATTATTTGATTTACCATCGCTAAATGTAAAAGTAGAATAATAATTGTTTAAGGTATAATTCTGGTAACTAATTTCATTGTAAAGAGTAAAATAATCATCAGGCCATTTCAAGCGTTTGCTTAAACCAATAGACGCACCAATAATATTAATTGATTGTCGGGCTGGGTCTCCAGATGAAACTCCATTAGATTGTGATGAATAATAGGCAGAAACACTTAAACCATTTGGTTTCTTTCCTCCAAGCCAAGGTTCAATAAATGAGGCATTATATGATTGATAATAGGTTCCATTTGATTGAGCTCTTAAACTTAATTTTTGGCCACCACCAGAAGGTAGAGGCTGCCATGCTCCTTTTTTGAAGATATTTGCAGCTGAAAAATTGTTAAAAGAAACTCCTAGAGTTCCAACAATTCTTCCACCTCCCCAACCGCCGGAAAGTTCTAATTGGTCAGAGGATGTTTCTTCAACAACATATTCAATATCAACTGTTCCATCCACAGGATTAGGTTTTGGATTAACAGCCATTTTTTCTTGGTTGAAATACCTTAATTGAGCCAATTCACGCTGTGTTCTGATAATATCTGAACGGCTGAAAAGTTGACCAGGTTTTGTTCTTATTTCGCGAAGTACAACATTATCATTAGTCTTTGTATTTCCCATTACAGTCACTTTGTTAATTGTAGCTTGCTTTCCTTCATAGATTCTAATTTCCAAGTCAATCGAATCCTTATCAACCAAAACTTCAACTGGAGTAATTGAGAAAAATAAATAACCATCATCCATATATAAAGATGTAACATCCTTTGCATCGGCATTCATCGAGAGATTTGCATCAAGAACCTTTTGGTTATAAATATCACCTTTTTTCACTCTTAAAATTGCTGATAACTCTTCGGTAGGGTATTTTGTATTTCCAATCCAAGTGATGTTTCTGAAAAAATATTTTTTTCCTTCATCAATAGTCAAATCAACATTGATTCTCTTTTTTCCAATTTTGAACACTGTATCTTTTACAATTTTTGCATCTCTATAACCAAGTTCATTATATTTTTCAATCAATGCAATTTTATCCTTCTTATAATCATCTTCAATAAATTTTGAAGCTTTCCAAACTCTCCACAAAGCCATTTGCTTTGTTTCTTTCATTGATTTCCTGAGTTTTCTGCTAATGATACTATTGTTTCCTTTAAAGTTTAAACTGCTGATTTTTACTTTGCTATTTTTTTCAATATTGAAAAAAACTATCATGCTATTGCTAACAGAAGAATCTTTTTTTTGTGTTATTTTTACTTCAGTATTTAGAAATCCCTTATCTACAAAATATTTTACAATTTTACTTTTAGATTTAATTAACATATTTTCGGTAACAACATCGCCTCTTGTTAATTTTATTTCATCTCTCAATGAATTAGCTTCGCCTTTTCTAATCCCGTCAAAAGCAAATGCTGACAGGCGAGGCCTTTCTTTCAAATCTATATTTAAAAAAATTAAACTGCCTTGGATTTTTGAAGCAGTGATTTTGATAAATTCGAATAGTCCTTGTTTCCAAAGGTTATCAATTGCGCGGGTAATTTTATCTCCAGGAACTTTGATTTTGTCTCCAACAGTAAGCCCAGTAAGTGTTATCAATACATTATTGTCTAAGTATTGAACTCCAGAAATTGTAATGCCCCCAATTTCGTATTCTTTTGGGTTTGAATAATCTATACCTAAATCGTCACCTAAAGTAATTTGAGCGCTTATTGAATTTGATATTAGTATTAGTAATATAAATGTGGTAAAAAATTTAAAAAAGTATTTATTCATGTATTTAATTATTAACTTATTAACTTGTTTTTCCGAATCTTCTTTCTCTACTTTGAAAATCAACTATAGCTTCGTATAAATCCTCTTTTCTAAAATCTGGCCATAATTTTTCTGTAAAGTACAATTCAGAGTATGCAATTTGCCATAATAGAAAATTACTAATCCTGTATTCTCCACTTGTTCTAATTAGAAGTTCAGGATCAGGTATGGAAGAAGTATTCAGAAATGAAGAAAATAAATTTTGGTCAATATCATCTATAGAAATTTCGTTGTTTTTTACTTTTAATGAAATTTGTTTAACAGCATCAATAATTTCCCATTTGGAACTATAGCTGAGTGCCAAAACCAAAGTGGTTCTTGTGTTTTGAGAAGTACTGTTTATGGCTTCCATTAACTCTTTTTTGCAATTTTTTGGCAGACTTTCTAAATCTCCAATTGCAAGTAAACGTATATTATTCTTATTTAGTGTCTTTGTCTCCGAATTTATAGTTTTTACTAAAAGTTGCATTAAAGCATCAACCTCATATTTTGGTCTTGACCAATTTTCAGTAGAAAATGCATACAGGGTAACAAAATTGATTCCTAATTCAGCTGCAGCTTCTATTGTTTCTTTTACTGCTTTAACACCATTCTGGTGACCGAAAACTCTGACCTTTCCTTTTTGTTTCGCCCATCTTCCATTGCCATCCATAATAATAGCAATATGCTGAGGTAATTTTGCAATATCAATTTTCTCTTTTGAACTCATTTCAATCTTTCGCAAATTAGTCATGGATAAGGCAAAGCCCTAATCAAGATAATAATCTTTATACTTTGAATGTTTAGGGTAAGCGGAGCAGGATTTTTCTTTTTGTCCTTTTATTCGATAAGTGATGAATACTCCTGCAAAAGAATACCAATCTTTTGTTGAAGAATTTCCTCTTTGAAATCCAGTTTTATCAGGATTTTCACCAGGGGTCAATGTGGATCTGTCAGCAAGAATAGGTGACATAGGACCATTTTCGGCTGCAAGAATTACAGGGTCTGCATATGTTTTACTTACATCGTCAAGGTAATCCGTAAAGGTTTTTCTCATTCCCCATTCCGCACCAATACAAATTCTGTCTCCTAGACTATATTTTAATCCAATTCCAAATGGAATTGCAAAGGAAGTTTGAGAATAAGGTTGTCTATCAGGATACATAGAAGTTCCTTGACCCTCTGTTCCTAAGGGCTGAAGATTATACCATTTGCTGTCATAAAAACTCTTTGGGGCAAACTTAAATACTGAAATCCCGACAAAAATATATGGAGAAAAATTCATTTTCTTTTTCCCAGTGACATATGGTAAAAAATTTAATTCTAATTGGGGGGATACTTCAAAAATATCTGATTTAAAATAAAGATTTCTATTTTTATTAAATCCAGAAGCTGCATCATCACCTTCAACAGATCCATATAAAAAATCAATTTTAAATGTAAATCTCGGAGTCATATTATAGCGGTAAATTCCACCAAAAGCAGGTTTAGTAAGTAGAAATTGAATTGATGGATTCAAATCCCCAATATAATATGAAGTTCCTCCAAAAATACCAATCTCAGACCTTTGACTGAACAAATGAAAAAAGGATAAAACAAAAACCGATATCAAGAAAAACTTTTTCATTTAGAACCTTGTCTTTAGAATTTAGGCAAATTGAATCCTTTTGGGATTTTATAAAAAACTGTAATTGTTCCAAACATATAGCCATCTTTGTCTCTAGGATCTCCTCTTTGTTGTCCAGGGGCTGTGACATTTGGTGAAAGAGTTCCATTGGTTGGGTTTGCACAATATGCAGATGCCGTTCCTGCATTTTGAATAAGTTCATCAGGGTTATAGTAAGTTGTGCTAACGTCATCAATATAGTCTGTAAAAGTTTTCCTCATACCATATTCTATACCAACAGACCATTTTCTATCAATTGCAAATTTTACTCCCAGGCCGTAAGGAATACATATTTGGAAATTTGAGTAATCAGTTCTTGTTGGAGTGAGACCTTGTCCCTCAGTATGAAGTTTTTTTAAGTAATACCAATCTCCGTTGTATTTTGCCTTTGGATTGAAATAAAAACCACCAATACCAACAAAACCATAAAATTCAGTATGGATATTTTTCCATCCTTTTATTCCTTTTAGGTTGTACCTGTGACCTTCTCGGGCTTTAAAAAACAAATATTCAATCTGCCCAGAAAGTTCGACAACCATGCTGCTGAAATTCAAATTTCTATTGTTTCTATATGGTTCTTGGGTAAGATTATCATTCCCACCAACATATCCAAAATACAAATTCCCTTTTGTTGCAACTTTTTTATACAATTTATATCTATATCCAATTCCACCAACTAGTTTAGTGGACGGGAAATCTATATCCATAATATTGTTAACACCAATTTGATTCCTTCCACCTAATTCTCCAAGAAAATTAGTGGCACCAAGGGTAAAAACAAATTCTTTTCTATCTCTTTTCCATTTTTGAGAGTACACAGCTTCAAAAACTATCATTAGAAAGAACAAAATGCAAATAGATTTATATTTCATTTTAAAAAATTTTGTTAATATTTCACTTTCAAAATCACGCAAAAATAATAAAAATTTCAAAAAAAAACTATGTATTTGCCAATAATTTTAGTTTCTCTTATCAATACCCCACATTAGCTTGTTTCTAATGGTGGAATAATATGTTTCGTTGAATATTTTTATTAAATTTATTTTAAAATCCTCTTTTTTTATTATTAATTCAATAGAACTTTTGTATGTTTCTGAACGTGAATCTAATCCGATAATAAAATTTTGCTCCCTTCCCTCAACTTTTAGTTTGATTATACTGCTATCAGGAATAACGATAGGACGTACAGTTAAATTGTGTGAAGCTATTGGAGTAATAATAAAGTTTTTAGAATCTGGAGTTAAAATAGGTCCTCCACAACTAAGTGAATATGCTGTTGAACCTGTTGGTGTGGCAACAATTATTCCATCAGCCCAATAAGTATTTAAGTAATCATCATTGATATAAGCTTTTATTGAAATCATTGATGTTGAAAAATTTTTTAAAATACTTAATTCATTTAGGGCATAATTATTTTTTCCGAATAAATTAATCGAGGTATTTACTTTCAACAAAGTTCTTGATTCTATTTTGTATTTCTTTCTTAAAATATCTTCTATTGACGAGTTAATCTCATCTTTCGAAATACTTGAAAGAAAACCAAGTCTACCTGTGTTAATTCCTAAAATTGGGATTTCAGAATCTTCAACTAGCTTGATTGTGTCTAGAATAGTCCCATCTCCACCAATACTAATTAAAAAGTCCACCTTTTCTTTTAATAAATCTTCCTTTTCACTAAAACTTTCTATATCAGTATTGAAATCGATTTTCTGTTTTAAAAAATCGATAAATTGACTGTATACTAAAAGTTTGCAATTCTCGGATTCAAGTTTAATAATAAGATGTTGAATATAAATAGAAAATTCATCTGAAAAGAATCTACCAAAAATGGCTATTTTCATATATGGAAATAATAATTTTTATACAATTTTACAAAAAAAAGCTCAAATTGGAGCAACAAAATTAATAAATATTCCTTTTTCGCCTATTTTATTGAAAGAGTATTCAATTCTGAGAACTTTATCGTAGTAGGTTACAAAATCAAGGCCAATTCCATAACCAAATAAAAAAGTATTTGAAAGGTCGGTTTTATTATGATTTCTATTGTTATACACATAGGCGGCATCACCAAGTAAATTCAAATAAAATGCATAATGAATGGTGTTAAACTTTTCCCAATTAAGAAATTTTAATTTAAGAATTCTGGCTGGTACCAAGGCAAACTTTAAATTATTTTTGCATAAAAAATAATTCTGTCCATCAATTACATAATATTCATAGCCTCTAACAAAAGTATTTCCATAGCCCAAACCTTTTTGAAGATAATATGGCTGGAAACCGGAGGCTGAAACTTTGGCGGTAAGTCCGGAAGCATAAAAAAACCGTTTGTTTAACTTCCAATATTTTCTGAAGGTCGTCCTTGCAAATAGAATGTCAATATTTTCGTCTTTTAATAAATGAAATCCGTTTTTTACCAATTCAAAGTCAAAATAATAACCATTAAGAGGATATGAAACGTCATCTCTATGATCATTTTTAAAGAAATAAATTAAGCTAAAATATTCATTTTTAGTGCTTTTAGATTGTGAATATTCTGGATTCAGCTTAATTATAGTATCTGCAAAATTATAGTAATTATAAGTAGCTTGAATTGAGTGAGATATGTGTATTTTGCTCCTTGAGGTAGCCTGTATCGAAAAATAATAATCTTTTTGGAGGTAGTTGGTTTTTGATTTTAAAAAGAGTAATTTGTTTTCTTCAGTTTTATAGGCTACTTCATGGTTTTGTGAAAATATTCCCACAACTCCAATACCCAACCTTTGTTTTTTGTCGATAAATGGAATACTATAAGAAAAGCCATATTGTTCGTCGTAACCAGTTTTTAACAAAAGTTTAAATGTTTCTTTTTTTCCCCTGAAATTTTCCTGAGTTAGAAATAATCCGTAAGAAGCTCTTCGTAAATCTTTTGTCTCCCACCAAGTATTAAAATTTCTTTCGGCGATTTCGAAAAAAGGTATTGGCCAAAAATACCATCTTTCAATAAAGTCAATTTTAATATTTATTTTTTTTTCATTTAAGGACGAGAGTTCCTTTAATGTGTC
>JACAAW010000180.1 GCA_013377115.1 Bacteroidota bacterium
AAAACAAGAATTTATTGATTCACTTCCTGAAGAAGAACAAATTGCTAAAAAAGCTTTAATCAGTAAATATTATCATGATGTTGAGAAAGAAGCAATGAGAAATATGATTCTTATCGACAGAACTCGTTTAGATGGAAGAAAATTGGACGAAATCAGACCAATTTGGTCGGAAATTGGCTACCTTCCTTCAGCTCATGGCTCAGCAATTTTCACCAGAGGCGAAACTCAATCTTTAACAACTGTTACTTTAGGTTCAAAACAAGATGAGCAAACAATTGATGGAGCTGTTTTAAACGGAAAAACAAATTTCTTACTTCATTATAATTTCCCTCCATTTTCAACTGGTGAAGTTAAAAATAACAGAGGTTTAGGTAGGAGAGAAGTTGGACATGGTAATTTAGCATTACGCGCATTAAAATTTGTAATTCCTTCACGCGAAGAAAGTCCTTATACAATTAGAGTTGTTTCTGATATTTTAGAATCAAATGGTTCTTCATCAATGGCTACTGTTTGTGCTGGTACTCTTGCTTTAATGGATGCTGGTGTTAAAATTAAAAAACCAGTTTCAGGTATTGCAATGGGTTTGATTTCTGATTCTGTAACAAAAAAATATGCTGTACTTTCTGATATTCTTGGAGACGAAGATCATTTAGGTGATATGGATTTCAAAGTAACAGGAACTCGCGATGGTATTACTGCTTGCCAAATGGATATTAAAGTTGATGGACTTTCATTCGAAGTTTTAATGGAAGCATTACAACAAGCTAAAGCAGGCAGACTTCATATTTTAGATGAAATTGCAAAAACAATAACTGAACCAAGAGAAGATTACAAACCTCACGTTCCACGTATCATTAAAATTACCATTCCTAAAGAATTTATTGGTGCAATCATTGGACCTGGTGGAAAAATTATTCAAGAAATGCAACGCGAAACTGGTGCAACCATAGTTATTGAAGAGGTTGGCGATTTTGGTGTAATTGATATTATGTCAAATGATAAAGCTTCAATTGATGCAGTATTGAAAAAAATCCGTGGTATTACCGCTGTTCCTGAAATTGGTGAAGTATATAAAGGTGTTGTAAAAAGCATTATGCCTTTTGGTGCATTCATTGAAATTATGCCAGGAAAAGATGGTTTACTACATATTTCTGAAATTTCATGGAAACGCCTCGAAAAAGTTGAAGAAGAACTTAAAGTTGGTGATGAAATTGAAGTGAAACTTACTGAATTCGACAAAAAAACTGGAAAATTGAAACTTTCTCGCAAAGTTTTATTGCCAAGACCTGAGAAAAAAGTTGAGTAAACTGGTTTAAACTCAATTAACTTCTGGAACACTTAATTAAGTTAAATTAATTATTATAAAAATAAATAATAATTAATTTAACTTTTTTGTAACATAACTTTTCAATTTATCGTAATACTCGCCATAAGAAACATTTTCGGAAAACTATGAGACAACTAAAAATTACAAAACAAGTTACCAACAGAGAAACCGCTTCTTTGGACAAATATTTACAGGAGATTGGAAAGGTTGATTTAATTACTGCAGAGGAAGAAGTTGCTTTGGCACAAAGAATCAGACAAGGCGATCAACTTGCTTTAGAGAAATTAACCAAATCGAATTTGCGTTTCGTGGTTTCTGTTTCAAAACAATACCAAAATCAAGGTTTAAGTTTGCCAGATTTAATTAACGAAGGCAATCTTGGTTTGATTAAAGCAGCTCAACGTTTTGATGAAACTCGCGGATTTAAATTTATTTCTTACGCTGTTTGGTGGATTCGCCAATCAATTTTGCAGGCATTAGCTGAACAATCACGTATTGTTCGTTTACCTCTCAATAAAATTGGTGCTATCAACAAAATTAATAAAGCCTTTTCTCGTTTAGAACAACAATACGAAAGAGAACCAAATCCTGACGAAATTGCTGATTTATTAGAAATTTCTGAAACAGAAGTTAAAGAATCGATGAGAAACTCAGGTCGTCACGTTTCAATGGATGCTCCTTTGGTTCAAGGTGAAGAAACAAATATGTATGATGTTTTAAGAAGTGATGATAGTCCACATCCAGATACTGGTTTGATTTATGATTCGCTTAGAAAAGAAATTGATCGTGCTATTTGTACATTGACATTAAGAGAATCAGACGTTGTTAGATTGTATTTTGGATTAAATGGAGAGCATCCTTTAACTCTTGAAGAAATTGGTGAAAGATTTGAGTTGACAAGAGAAAGAGTTCGTCAGATTAAAGAAAAAGCAATTAGAAGATTAAAACATACATCAAGAAGTAAAATTCTTAAAATGTATTTAGGATAATAGGTTTAGGTTGTAAATTTTGATTGAAAATGTTGGATGTTTGTTGTAGTTTTGCAATTGAACATTCAACATTTTTCTTTAAAGGATTTTAATTTTATAATATGACACATTTAATCGCCCCATCATTACTTTCTGCTAACTTTTTAAATTTACAGAATGATATTGAAATGATCAATGCAAGCAAGGCAGACTGGTTTCATATTGATGTGATGGATGGCACTTTTGTTCCTAATATTTCTTTTGGATTTCCAATTATCAAGCAAATAAAGAAATCGGCAAAAAAACCTTTGGATGTTCATTTAATGATTGTTCATCCTGAAAACTATTTGGAAACTTTTAAAGAAGCTGGCGCAGATTGTTTAAGCGTTCATTACGAAGCTTGCGACCATTTGGATAGAACTATCAATCAGATTAAGAAATTGGGAATGAAAGCCGGTGTTGTTTTAAATCCCCATACCAATGTTATTTTGCTGGAAGATGTAATTACTGAACTTGATTTTGTTTGTCTGATGTCAGTAAACCCTGGATTTGGAGGTCAAAAATTCATTGAAAATACCTACAGTAAAATAAAGGCTTTGAAAAAAATGATTATCAGTAAAAATTCAAAAGCATTAATTGAAGTAGATGGAGGTGTTGACGTCAATAATGCTTCAAAATTATTTGATGCTGGTGCTGATATTTTGGTTGCTGGCAATGCAGTTTTTGGCTCGATTGACCCAATTAAAACTATCGAAGTAATAAAAGGAATTTAGATTTTCCATTAAAATTAATTCAATTTTAGAATTGCCAAAACAATTAGTTAATAATAACTACTATATGATTTTGTAAAAGGATTTGGATTAACAAATCTTAAACAAATTTCAATGCCACCCATTCCATTACTTGCGGTTTTTAAACCTGATACATTGATATCGTAACTTACGCCAATTGCATATTTAGAAAATTCGAAAAGAAATTTGGCAATTAAAGCGTCTTTGTTTCTATAAAACATTCCCAATGAAATAGCAGAACCTTTTATATAACCTGTATATTTCGATTCATCCTTAAATTGATAACGAAACATTGATCCGTAGATGAGTTCGCTTGCTTTGCCCTGACTAAAATAAATAATTCCAGGAGCAATAGAAATATGGCTATTGCTGATTCCGATTAATGCATTAGCGTACCCTACACTTTTTACATCCAATTTTTCGGCCGAATTCGCAAAAGAGTATTTGGGTCTGTTTAAATGGAATGCAGCAATACCCGCTGAAATATTTAACTGATTATTACCTGAAATGTATTTTTCTTTCTTGCCAAATTCGTAATGAACGCCAGCTCCTAAATCAAAATATTTTACATCGTTTATTACTATGGCTTCATCAGATGGTAAACTGCTATTATAATTTAACCCATCAAATTGACTCGCCCATTGTAAATCTTCGCTCTTAATACTTCTTTGTCCATAACTTCCGCTTAAACCAGCACCTAAAGTGCTTCTTTTATTCAGATAAACTTGATAAGAGTAGGAGAGCATTGCCTGAAGCGTTTGCAAACTTGCATCACCAGCAACATCTTTAAAAACATTAATTCCCACTGAAGAATATCCAAATTTTCCAGCACTATAACCGCTTTTTTCTTTCGAAAGTTTCATTTCAATGGAAAAGTTGAGTGTTTTATAAGCTTTTGCAACACTACTCCATTGGTTTTTATAATTTAATGCAGATCGAAGGTCGAATTGAGCACCTGCTAGAGCTGGATTAACAAGTAGCGGAGTCATTTCTGTTTGAGAATAATGAATATCTTGGGCTTTCATTATGAAATGATTTCCAATAAATAAAATGATAGTGATGATTATGATTCTTGTTTTCATATGACTATGTTTTTTGCTATTAATTGTAAATTATCTAATAAGTGTGATATTACCTTTCTTAATTACTTCAGTTCCATCTTTCATGGTGGCTTTTAGGTAATAAACAAATACTGCAGTGTTTAATGGTTTTCCTTTATAATTTCCATCCCAGCAATTGTTAAGGTCTTCCGATTCGAACACCTTTTCTCCCCAACGGTCATAAATTGAGAAAACCATAGTTTGAATACATTTTCCATGGACACATTGCACATCATTTTTGCCATCAGTATTTGGCGAAAACACGTTTGGAATAAATACTTCACCACATTCAATATCGATAAAAATATTAACAGTATCTAAATTAGAACAACCATTGGTATCTGTAATTTGTAGTATGTAAGTTGTTGTTATTTCTGGGTTTGCTATTGGATTAGCACAATTAGTGCATGAAAGTCCAGTGCTTGGAGTCCACAAATAAGTTCCTCCGCCAGTGCCGACTAATTGAATGCTCGAGCCACCAGCAATTGTGGTATCGCTACCTGCATTTGCAATTGGAATAGGAGCAATGTCAACATTGTAACTTGCTGTTGAAGAACATCCATTATTTGTCACTGTTACCGAATAATTATTGGAAGAAGTTGGATAAACTGTAATTGATTGTGTTGAGGCAGAATTACTCCATAAATAGGAAGTTCCTCCAGTAGCCGTTAAAGTTGAAGAGGCTCCAGCACAAATCAGCTGGTCTCCAGTAATTGAGGCAACTGGTAATGGTGTTACAGTTACTGTTGTTATTGTTGTTCCAGTGCATCCTGATGTTGTCCCTGTCACAGTGTAGGATGTTGTTGAAACCGGGCTCACAGAAATTGGGTTGGTTGAGGAACCATTACTCCATTCGTAGGTAGTTCCTCCCAGTGCTGTGAGTGTTGCATTTGATCCTGCACATATTGTTGGGTTGTTGACTGTAATATTTAAATTTGGACTAACTGTCACTGTTGAAATTGCTGTACTTGTGCAACCTAATGCGGTTCCAGTTACCGTGTAAGAAGTAGTAGAAACCGGACTAACAGAAGTTGGGTTGAGTGTTGACCCGTTACTCCATGAATAAGTTGAACCTCCATTTGCGGTTAATATTGCCGAAGTACTTGGGCAGATTGTTGGACTGTTTACTGTAATTGTTGGTATTGGATTAACTGTTACCGTGGAAATTGCCGTTCCGCTGCAGCCATTTGTAGTCCCAACAACAGTATAAGTTGTTGATGATGATGGACTAACTAATATTGGATTTGTTGATGCACCAGTATTCCATAAATAGGTGGTACCACCATTTGCTGTTAAAATTGCCATAACTCCATTACAAACAGTAGTGTCATTAACTGTAATTACTGGATTTTGGGTTACAGTGACTGTTGTAATTGCACTGCCAGTGCATCCTGCTGTTGTTCCTGTTACGGAATAAGAGGTGGTTGAACTAGGATAAACTGAAATAGGATTAATTGTAGAACCATTGCTCCATGAATAAGTCGTTCCGCCTCCAGCTGTTAATACCACTGTGTCTCCGTTACAAATTGTTGGGCTGTTAACTGTGATGTTTAAGCTTGGTCCAACAGTTACTAATGAAATTGCACTTCCAGAGCAACCATCTGTTGAACCAGTTACGGTGTAAGATGCGTTGGTGCCTGGACTTACTGTAATAGGATTTAAGGTCGAACCATTGCTCCATGCGTATGTGGTTCCGCCATTTGCAGTTAATACAGCAAAAGCTCCCGAGCAAATTGTTGGAGAATTAACTGTAATAGAAGGCAAAGGATTAACTGTTATTGAAGTAGTTGCAGTATTGGAACAACCACCAATAATTGCTGTAACAGTGTAAATACCGGTTGCAGCAACAGTTGAAGAAACAATACTAGGATTTTGGGTTGCATTACTAAAACTATTTGGCCCTGACCAAATATATGAAGTTCCACCATTTGGTAAGGATGTTAAATTGATTGTTTGCCCGGCACATACCGTATCAGAAATTGAGGAAGCAGTTACAACTGGTAAAGCATTCACTGTTGCCGTAACTGTTCCGGTATTTGAACAACCTCCATTGTTAATTGTAACAGTGTAAATACCTGTTGCTCCAATAGTTGCACTAGCAATTGTTGGGTTTTGGGAAGTGCTTGTAAATGAATTTGGTCCCGCCCAGGCGTAAGAAGTGGCTGCATTTGGTGTTGAGGAAAGATTGAGTGTTTGCCCAGCACAAATTGTTGCAGGGGTTGCAGATGCAGTCACAACCGGCAAAGCATTCACTGTTGCAGAAACAGTTCCGGTATTTGAACAACCTCCATTGGTAATAGTAACTGTGTAAATTCCAGTAGCTCCAATTGTTGCACTAGCAATTGTTGGATTTTGTGAAGTGCTTGTAAATGAATTTGGTCCAGCCCAGGCATAAGAAATAGCTGCATTTGGTGTGGAAGAAAGATTGAGTGTTTGCCCAGCACAAATTGTTGCAGGGGTTGCAGATGCAGTCA
>JACAAW010000181.1 GCA_013377115.1 Bacteroidota bacterium
GCAGCAAAGATGTTTTGGGTTACAAAGATTATCCTGGAACGGGTTTTCTGATTGATGGCACTGCCAGTTATATCGAATCGGGCGATGAATATGACATGATGAAAAATAAATTTTCGTTCCTCACCAGAGTACTGGAGATAACTGTGGATAATGCCAAGCAAATGTTATAGTGTAAATAGAATTGAATAGTTTAATGCCGATTATTAAAATGTTCCTCACTTCGCACGCATCATATTTTCTGACGCTTGCAGGCAAAAATCCTCAAAGAGTGGAATTTGTAGCAAAGACGGGATTTTAAGCTTCGCTCAAGAGAATGTTGCGCTGAGTTGCAGATCCCGACTGACACAGTTTAAGTCGTAGCTTGTTCAAATAAAAAACTCCTGCCGGCTAATAGGCTGACAGGAGTTTTTTATTCACTTTAAAAATATGAATCTAATTTTCGGTCTTTTTATAATCAAGTTTTTCTCCCATAAGTTCCAGCATTAATCCTGTCACATTTCCTTTTGCATCCCTGCTAAATGTAGCAGTAATATCTCCAAACACATTTTCATCGTAAGCCATAAATTCATTCTCTTTCACGGTTGCCAAAGCATATTCAATATTATTATAATTTAGATATACTTTATGCGATTTATTTGTAATCGCAACAGGTTTGCAAAAGGCATGATTATAAACACCCATATATTTAGCATAGTCTTTTACTTCTTCGGCATTTTTAATTTTTAGCAATTGTTCGTTTGTTGATTTCTCATCCTCCTTCCATTGTTCTTTCACGGCATTTATTACCGGTGTATTCCAGTCCGTTTGTTCTAACCCTAACACCCTGTCGAAAACATTATCAATCATAGCTGCTGTATATGTTTCAGTATTAGTAAGAATAACTATGCCAATATTTTCTTCGGGAAGAAAAGCAATGTGAGCCGTATATCCGCCTGCCACACCGGTATGATACATTACCCTATTGCCTTTGTAAGCAGAAAAGCCCATTCCCATACCATAGCTTTTATATTCGCTTTCATCTGCTCTCATTCGATCGCCTGTAAACAGAACCGGGGTTTTTAAAAGGTTCATTCCATTTGCCGAAACAATTTGCGTAGTATCCACTTTTCCCTTGCTTAAATGAAATGACAGCCATTTGGTCATATCTTCCAAATCCGACCAAATGCCCCCGGCAGGTTCTACGCCCTTCGTTTGAGGCATAGGTAATTGCCTGAAGTTGCTATTGGTATAACTGTAAGGTAAAGCATAAGTTGATTTTGCAGCAGTCAAATCAAAAACAGTATTATTCATTTTTATTGGCGTGAGTACACGCTGAGTAACAAATGTTTCATAGGATAATCCCGATTGTTTTTCGATGATAGTGCCAGCCAGTGAGTACATCATATTATTATAAATAAAAGCTTCGCGAACAGGTGCAACCGTATTAAGGTAAACCAACCGGTCAAGGATTTCCTTGCGGGAATAATTGGCTCCATACCATATATAATCACCTCTTTCGAGACCGGTTCGATGTGATAAAATATCTTTCACAATTATTTGTTGTTGTAAAACAGAATCTTTCAATTTTAAAGAAGGGTAATATTTAATTACAGGAGCATCAAAATCAACTTTCTTTTCATCGGCTAATATGGATAAAGCGGTAGTAGTAAAAAACTTGGTGCATGAGCCTATTGCAAACAAAGTATGGCGGGTTACTTTTGTTTTTTTCTCTACATCCGAATAGCCATAATTGTTTTGGAAAAGGACAGAATCCCCTTTTACCACAGCTATTGCCATTCCCGGAATGTTCCATTCCTGCATTCGTTCGTGGACATATTCATCATAGTTTTTAAAAGCAGAAGGGATGTTTGTATTTTGCGACATCAGGCAGTTTGTTACCAGCAACATCGGTAACATTACTATTAAATTTAATTTTAGTTTTTTCATCTTGTTTTTTTATCTGTATTAATTAATTATTTTCCGGCAAAGGTGAGTGCGCCTTTACTTTTAAAAATTAATTATGTGATGACTTTAAAAAGTTTGTGACAATAAAGCATTAATCTGTGACAAACAACATTCATCACATTTATTATAGTGACTCTAAAAAATACTACATCTTTGCAGTATGAATTTTATTGTATATAATAAGAGCAAAAAGCAATCATTCACAGACTCAATTTATTTCTGGGGGTTCTGGATTATTCTCACAGCACTTCTTGTTGGAATAATAGAAAGATCGATATTGGAATCGTTAGAAGTTGTATTAACGCTTATCGTTCCACATATTATTCCTGTTTTCATTATCAGCGCTTTGTTTGATATTTTTTTTATACGAAAGAGAATCTTCCTCTTTTTTAGTATCACTATTCCGCTTTGCTATTTTACAGGACTACTTATTAATCAATGGTTTTATTTAGTAATGGGAGATGCAAATATTCATGTTAACAACGAAGTATTAATTTTTTTCTTTGCTATTATGTTTATCGGTTTCAGATATATCCGAATAGCTATATCACAACAAATATTATTAAAAGAAGAAGAAAATAAAAGAGTAGTTGCCGAATTACAATATTTGCGTTCACAATTGAATCCACATTTTTTATTTAATGCTCTTAACAGCATCTATTCATTAATATTATCTCAATCAGATAAAGCAGGAGATGCAACACTTGCCTTGTCAGATTTAATGCGGTTTCACATAGATTTATCAGGGAAACAATTGATTGATTTATCGGATGAAATAGAAATGATAAAACACTACATCGCTTTTGAAAAACTAAAATTAGAAAACAGATGCGACATTCAATTCGATATAAAAGGCAATCCTGCAGGATTCAACATTCCGCCTTTATTGTTTATGCCTTTTGTTGAAAATGCATTTAAACATGGTATATCATCAACCCCTGAATCTAATTTTGTTGATGTAAAACTTATAATTGAAAACAATAACATAGAATTTGAAATTTCAAATTCAGTTGCCGAAAAACAAAATTCAAAACAAGACTCTGAAATCAAAACAGGTATTGATAATACGCTTAAGCGCTTGCAATTGCATTATAAAAACAATTACAATTTTAATGCTTCCGAAAACAACAAAGTACATTTGGTGAAATTAAAAATAAATATCTGATGGCTCTGAAATGTTTAATTGTTGAAGACGAAAAGTTAGCACAGGATGTATTGATAAAGTATATTTCATTAATACCATCTCTGCAACTGGTTCATTGCAGCAGCAGTGGTTCCGATGCTATTTCCTATTTACATACGAATAACATCGATTTAATATTCCTGGATATTAATATGCCTGAATTATCAGGTATTGAATTTTTGAAAACATTACTCAACCCGCCACACGTAATCATCACTACTGCTTATTCGGAATATGCACTCGAAGGGTACGAATATTCGGTATGCGATTATTTGTTGAAACCAATCAGGTACGAACGATTTATAAAAGCCATTAACAAAGTAATTGATTTAGATAAGCAAAGTACTATTCCTTCCCTAAATCAATCACTAACTCCAATAATTGATTATCTTTTTATTAAGGAAGACAATCTGGTTCAAAAAATATTTTTTAAGGATTTATTATATATGCAGGCGTTTGGCAATTACTTAAAAATATTTTTTAAAGAAAGTAAAACAATTGTAACACGGTCAACATTAACTGATATTGAATCCCAATTGCCAGGTAATTTATTTTTAAGAGTTCACAAGTCTTTTATTGTAGCTATTAATTCAATTGATAAAATAAGTTATAATCAAATTCACATAAAAGAGACTGCAATTCCCATTGGAACTACATACAAACAAGAAGTACTAAAAAAGATAAAAATAAAGTAACTTAAATGAATGAAACTCTGCGCTAGCGCAGTTTTAAAATCCTAGCTGGAATTAATAACTACCTTCGCTGGCGCCGTTAGCGGTATTAAAGGACAACAAAATGAGAACATTAATATTGACAATATTTTTCATAACCACAGCTTGGCTGGAGAGCTTTTCTCAGCAAGTTATATTCAGGCAACCCTCTTCTTACGTTTTGGGCTTTATTGGCAATGACTCCATTTCACTCTCTTCAGTTAACTATAAATCATTTCGAATCTATTTCAAGGACAGCTCTTATACTGCAAATCATATTAACGAAATTGAAAAAGAACTGGATTTAGCGTATAATAAAATACTAACCGTGTTAAATATCACTTCTTACGACAATGGAATTTACCTATTGGCCGTTGATAGTAAAGAGGAGATGCAGAAAGTAATGGGTTACAAAATAAAAGGTGGTGCAGCTAAGGGACACGACTTGGTTTTTTTTGTTTACAACCAAAATATCCGCCCTCAGTTTAAACATGAAATATTTCACTTAATATCATACGAAATCTGGGGGTTGACAAATTATCGCTTACTAGACGAAGGCAGTGCAACCTATACTGACAACTATTGCTTTTATGATAATCCTATGTATTCCATCAATGCATATTATCTTCAACAGAATAAACTATTCCCATTTGACAGTTTAGTTAACAGCTTCGATCATCAAGCGAAAAAAAGTGATGTAATTGCCTACATCCAAAGTGCAGGAATTTTTAAATATTTGTATGAGAAATACGGAGTAGAGAAAATAAAGCTACTTTGGACCGGTGGATTTGAAAACTTCAATTCTATATATGGTTTCTCAATCAGACAACTAGAAACAGATTGGCTTAATTTCATAAAAACTGTTCCTATTCCGAAAGACTTTGACATTAACAAATTAAACGAAGGTTGTGGGTAGAAAAACTACCCCCTTCGATGACGCGTGTCTCTCATCGCATGCCGGTAACATTTACCTTTCAAAAATTATTTCATTATCGTTCATCGCTGTCTCCGGCAAATACTGAATATTTGATGGTTATGAAGTCTATTTTGTACCCTTCACATGGGTGGTAAGTATTAAAGTGGAATTAGTGAGTATGTGGTAGTGTGGGTGCACTATCACGCGCAGCGAGATGCTCGCTGGTTAAGGATTCAGAATACGCCACATGTTATATCCTCAGTCAGACAATATAATCAATTGCCAGATTCTGTAGTAATAAATTAAAGATGGTTAATTTGTTTACTGACCATAAATTATAGTTTTTAAAACCAGCTGTTGTTTTCTTTTCCGGAAAACACGACAGTATTAATCATATATTATCACTGTTATCCGACTAAAATGCAATTTCGGGATATAGTTCACGTAAGTGCATGATAATCAATTATTGATTTTTATTTTTCAAAAGTCACCTCTAGGCAAAAGCAAATCGTGTTTGCAGTTCCGAGGATGGCGACCCTCTTTTCTTTACGTATTCTCGTTTAGTGCTTCTGAGTAATTCAAATACATCAAGCAAACTTATCAGATGGATCCTTACTAATGAAGCCACTACGGAAAATGCTTTCTTCGTTTGAGCCATTCTTTGGATCACAGTCATCAGCAATTGTGCAATGAGAGTACACCAAACCTGTGTTCGGATAGCATTTTCGTTTTCGCCATAGAAATAATGCAGTTGAAAATTTTGTTTCATTTTTTTGAATAGAATCTCTATTCCCCAGCGTTTTTTGTACAAAAAGGCTATTTCTTCAGCTGTACTTTCCATGCTATTGGAAAGAAACTCATAGTAGCGATTTTTCTCATCCTGATAGCATACCTTTTTCAACTGCAGTTTTTCTTTTATTTTGGTTTGTCTCTTGCCATTCTTTTCTTCTGGAAAGTACTCCAACTCTATGATTTCTTCTTTAAGTACCATTGCCTTCCCCTTGACCTTATTGTGCTCCTGAAGGCTTTTGACAACTGTGTATACCGCATTTTTCTTTAACCTGGTTACAAAGTATACCGAATTGCTTGTCCAAATCGCAAACTGGTGATAGTAGTTATAAGCCTTGTCAAAAACCACCATGCTGTGCGAAATAAGGTCCAGTTCCTTTAGGAAGTTCTTGTCATGAACCTTGGCTTCGGTAATCTTAATAAACCGTCCAACCGATTGAACAGCATCGATAAGCATGTGCACTTTTAACCCGCCTTTCTTCTTGCCATCGTTCTTCGGATTACGGCCAACACCCTTGAGAATATCGCTGAATAACCGGATTGTAGTGGAATCTATCAACAATATCTCCTTGAACGTAAGCCCAAAAGTTCGGCTGTCCGACAAAAAACTCTGGTAATGACGCACCAAACTGAAATAAACATCTTCAAAGAACTTGTTGTCACGATTACGCATTCCATCACAGGCTGTACTTTTGGCTGGGGCATTTTTTAAACCCAAATGATTTAATTTACCACCCATCGCCCTTAATCCCTCGCATATCTCGGTCATTGAATCACATCGACTGAATATGCCAAAAAGAACTGTTATTAATTGTGTTTTTGCTTTGAATGCCTTGTAATAATAGTCTGCATTGTGCTTGTCAACCAGACTTTTAATACTTATTGCATCTAAAAGTCCTATTACTTGTTTGAAAATCGGCTGTCCGACAAACTTTATTTGCGTATTTTTGTCCATGTTGAGGTTTTTTCGCAAAACAAATCTACAACATGGGGGTGAAACCTGCGGGAAGTAACCCCTTATTTATTTTTTTGTCGTTCAGTAATGATA
>JACAAW010000182.1 GCA_013377115.1 Bacteroidota bacterium
TAAATAAATACTTCCTCTAAGCATTTGCTATCTCGTTTTCAACAATAAAACAAACTCTTGGAGTTTTTTTCCACTCTCGTAGGAACCACTTAAAAGTAGATCGGCTTCAAAACAGGTATAACTATCTATTGCAAAACGTATTATAATTTATTATATTTACACTGCATTTAGTTTAATTACTATTTGTTCTCTTTAGACGGAGACCGACTTCGGGTGTGTAAAGCCCGGGTCGGTTTTTTTTGTTTTCCTTTTTTAAACAAATAAATGATAATTATCAGTTTCTATTCGTTTACAAATATATAATGAATATTTAGATATTTAAGTTTTATTTATATTTATTTTATTTTGGTCGTAAAAATCATATAATTTTTATTATTTATATCCTTTGTTTTTAAAATGGTCAATATCTTTCATCAAGAAAGCATTGGTTTCTTCATCTAATTTTTCAGAGCATTTGCTATTAATAAATACAAAAAAAACGTGCCAGATCATTACAACCCGGCACGTCCCCAAAAACAAAACAGCAATTATCGGTGCGAACTTTATTCACAAAGTGTCCTTTTATTTGGTTACAACGAAATATCAGGGTCAATAAGCCTGGGTCACTGAGCCGATTACTGAGCGGAGTCGAAGTAGAGTTGAAGTGCATCAAATTTTCAAATTAACTCCTCAACCAACTCTAATTCTTCAAAAATTTCCCCACATAATTTTGTTGTGAAGAATTTCCTACATCGCAAATTATTTTTACAAAATAACATCCATTTGCAATCAAACTAAGGTCGATTTCAATTTTATCGGTATTGGCTATTTTGCCGTTTTTGACAATAGCCCCTAATACATTTAAAACTTCATAATCTCCGATTTTCACAAACGGAAAATTAACTAGTATATTGTTACCATTTGTTGGGTTTGGATAAATTTGAAAAGAATCTGTAGATTTAATTTCATCAACACTATTAGCAAGAACACACTGTCTAAATAATCCAGGGTACTTAAGTTTAGCTAAATATCTAATATTAGTATCGCCATTTACACTTTGGAATCCTCCAGCAACATACATTGTGTCATTAAATACTGTTGCACTTCCAATTGTATTATTCAAATCATCATATAATGCACACCATTCAATACTATCATAACTTGCAATACTTGGCGCATATATATTAGCAGCAGTAATAAAACTACCTACAGTCCATAATTTATCTTTATAAACCAGCATTTGCCAAACAGCACCTGTAGACCCTCCATCCATTCCCACATCATACCACTGAGTACCATCCCATTTCATAATATTCTCACCCACATTACCTTCCGATTTTAGAAAATGACCTCCAACATATAATTCATTTTTATAAATAAGCATATCGGTCAAACCTGCAGAATAACCTAATAATCCTCCACCAACTGTAACCCAATTACTCCCATCAAATTTTAGGATAAACCTTAATCCATTATTAATACCAAGGTCAAAAAACTGCCCACCAACATATAGCTCATTTTTAAATACAACCATTTTTCTTATTAAATCTACAGTATTCACTGGCAAAATTATTGGTTGGAAACTAATACCATCCCAAGTTGCAATGCCACTTGCTGGTTGTCCACCAATTGTATCAAAAGTTCCATAAATATATATCAAATTATTAAATTTACAGAAACCTAATACCTGAATAGGATTATCATTAAATTGAAAAGCACGCACGGGTAAGCTATCCCATTCTACTCCATCCCATAAGGCGAGCGAAGTGGCATTAACACCACCAATAGACTGAAACATACCACCAACCAATAATTTACCATTATATGGAATACATGATAAAGCCATTCCATTTGGGTAACTATTTAATGTATCATGTGTATTAATACCACTACTTAATGAATCCCAAGAATTACCATCCCAACTACATATGCCGCGGACATAAAGATTGCCTATTGTTTTAAAAAATTTACTACTAACAATTAATTTATTATGCACAGAGTCATATAATACTCTTTCTAGTTGAAAGTTGAATTTATCTTCCGAGACAGCAGCCAAATTTTGGGCTGCTGCTGAAAGATTACATATTATTATTAATCCAAAAACAAAACGTTTTATCATTTTTTTATGAATTTAGCTGATGTACTTGTTTTAGCATCACTAACGGTTAAAACATAAATACCGGAAGCTAATGTTTCCATATTAATAATGGTAGATTTTTCAATAATTTTACCTGATGCAATTGTTTGCCCAAGATTATTGTAAACATTATAAATTTGATTTTCAGTAATTGAATTCACTTTGATAGTCAAAATTGATGAAACAGGATTTGGAAAAACAGAAATACAATTGCCAATATTTCCATTTTCATTTACCCCCATCAATTGAATTGGTTGCAATTCAAATCTAGTTATTGTACCATCATATACCCCACTTTTTGCTGATTGAAAATATACTGGCAAGCCACCTCCATCATATAAAGGAAATAACGAACTGCTCCTACTTTGCCCTGCTAAATGTAAATGATTGTTACCATCAATTGATATTGATACTGGGAATCCCCAACCACTACTTTCATTGTCATTACCTCCTACTAATGTCGACCAAGCTAAATCAGTATAACCTTGATAAAGGGCACAAATAAAATAATCCTGTAAACCAGAATTTCCATGATCATAAGTGTTTGTAGGATTTCCACCTGTAGGTAGAGGAAAGTTTGTACTCGTAGATTTACCTGCGATATAGATTGCATTAGTAGCATCAATTTCAATACTTGTTCCTTGATCATCTCCAGAACCACCTAGGAATGTTGAGTGTATAAGTTGATTTAAATTATTGTATGCAGCAAAAAAAGCATCAGAGCTTCCGGTATTCCAGGCATGGGAATAATATTGTCCAGAGGGTACTGTTGGTAAATAGCTTGAGCCTGTTGCACCTGTAATATAAACACTTCCATTTTTTATTCGAACTCCTTGTATATTAGTGCTACCGAAATACGAAGACCATAAAATATTACCTGAATTATTGAAACTTGTAATTACGCCATTTTTGTTATTTCCTTGTTGCGAATAATTTGTAGATAGGGTAGAACCTGAACCAGAGGGAATATTAGGATAATTATTGCCAGATGATTGACCTACCGTATATAAATTGCCTGCAGCATCAAAATCCAAATTATATAAATAGTCGTCTTCAACATACGAAGTAGTTGTTGATGCCCCAATGCATGTAGCCCAAGTACGTGCGCTGTTTTGATCAAACCGCACAATATAACCATCCATAATAAAAGGTACGGTTGTAGAAATTGGAGTTGTATGAGCCCAAGCATGACTGTATTGAGAGCCTGTAGCAACAACAGGTGCATTAGATGATGCAGTTTGACCTACCACAAAGAAATTACCACTAGCATCGAACTTACATTTATTAAATCGGTCATCACTGTTTGCAGTATAATATGTTCTCCATGGAGTAGTTAATCCATCTTGTGCTATTTGAAAAATAAATCCATCACATAGCCAGCCATATGTTGCATCATCAGGACCAACAAAAGTTGGGTCATTATAAGCTCCAGATTTCGATTTCATAATTATATCACCGGAAGTAGTATTTCCTACACAATAAATATCACCGTTAGGTGCAAAATCAAAGCTAGTTAATTTGTCTGAACGAGTACCCCCAATGTACGTTAACCATGTAGGTGCTCCATCAGAGTGAAATTTAGCAACAAAACCATCAATATTACCAGCAATGTTAGGTTGATATGAAGTAGTACTAACAAATAGTGGAAAATTTGCAGAACGTGTTTCACCAACAATAAATAAATTCTTATTTACATCTGATTTAATATCGTTTATTTGATCTACATCTGAACCTCCAAAATAGGTACTCCAGCCAGGATCACCATTATTGGGGATTGCTGCTACACTATGCCCCATATCCACCTGTATAATTAATGGCAAAGCAGTATTATAAGTACTGGTATAAAATTTATACTGATTACTAGCACCATTGGTTTGCCATGCACATTGCCATCCCGTAATAGAAACCACAGTATTGCTGCTATTTACTTGGTAGGCAGTTGGCCTTTCGTAAGTAAGGTTGCCGATGCTCGTATTAATGGTCAAAGCATTTGTGCTTCCATCAAGATTAAAGGAACTTGCACCAGTATAAGTAATTTGGATATCAGCAGGATTTCCACCTGGTTTTACAATATAGTAATACTTAATTCCATCCAGATTGCTACTATACATCAAATCAATATTGTTGTAGATATTTGATGTTATCAATTTTGTATTGCCATGAACTTCAGTTATTCCTGATGTTCCACAATGAGCTAAAAAGAAATTACTGTAATCTTTTCTTTCTTCAAGGGGATATGTTTTAGCTGCAGTATTTGGTCTAAAATAGGTAACATCAACTCGATGCAAGGTATCTGATGCGCTTGCAGAAGTATCAAAACGAGCAAAAACAAAACTCGAACTGTTATTTTTTATATAAAACTGAGGGTTGCTGTTTGGCACATAATACTTAATTGAGGGAACCAGAGAATCGTTGGTTCCTATTAATTGGCCCATATTTCTGTAATACGAAAAGCTGTTTGGAGGCGTTTCACTATTATAATCGGTAGGAGTTAGAATAGATTTTTCAATATACTTTATCGTATAATAAGTATAGGTATTTGGCCCTGTTTCGCTTTCGCCAGCTATTAAAATATCACCATTATTATCTATTGCTATATCTCGGGCAATATCATTTAAATGGCTTGTAGCATCACTATGGATGGTCCAAATTTCTGTTCCTGAGTTATTATACTTAATGGTTTGATAATCTTTTTTATCAATTTCTGTGGTAATATAACCCGTAATATAAACATTGTTTGATGCATCTAAAGCTATTGCATTGGCTTCATCATTGCCATTTAGAGCATCATTATAGGTTTGCACCCACTGTTGTGTGCCACTACTATTGTATTTTATAGTGGTCATGTTTTTGTTTTGGGTTGTTGATGTTGTTGTACCCGTAACATATACATTTCCACTTGCATCTACTTTAATTCCTGAGGCGATATCATCTAAATTACTACTGGTATTGTAGGTTCTTTCCCAAGCAATACTCAAATCCGAAGAATTCAATTTGATAATATCATAATTATAGCCTTCACCATCAATGGGAACGCCTCCAGCAATATAAATATTGCCAGCAGCATCTTCAACCATATCATTTACAACATCAATACCAGTGATATTCGCAGTTGCGCTTATTTTGGAACTTACATAGGCTCCTGTGCTTAAATTGAAGGATACTGAACACATTTTATATGCATTCGTTGCAGTTTGCACAACTCCTGTTGTAACGATATTGGTTCCAATAGTTAATTTAACTCCTGCATCGTTCATATTTGAAGTATAATTGTAACGACTTGCAAATTGCTGAACTCCGCTACTATTGTATTTTATTACAATAATATCGGTATTGCCACTTGCATTATAACTACTACCAGTAATATAAACATTGCCACTTGCATCAACCTTTACTTCCGCTCCAGAATCATAACTGCTTCCAGTACCATTATAAGTGGATAACCATTGTTGTGTTCCGCTCGAATTATATTTTATGGTAATTACATCTAAATTAGTTGCTGTTGTTACAGTTCCTGTAATATATACATTACTACTTGCATCAACAAATAAACTGGTGGCCATATCATCACCATTTCCTGCCCCATTATATTGCTGTATCCATTGCTGCACACCAGCACTATTATATTTTGCAACTAAGATATCGTAGTTTCCAGAACCATTTTTTGTGGCTCCTGCAATATAAACATTGTTTGAGGCATCTGTTTTTACAATGTTTTTATAAAAGAAGTTTTGCGAACCTGTAGTACTCGCCCATTCTGGGAAAACTTTCAGTACGCTTTGTGCTTTTGTTTTTGAAACATTTATCATTAATGCCACCGCCAAAAGCAATGGAATTAATAAATTTGTTAGTTTTTTATTTTTCATAAATATAGTGTAAAATTAATAAATAATTATGTTCACCACGTATTTGCAGTTTCGTTTTTTCCAATAAAACAAATGCATGGATTTATTTTCCACTCTCGTAGGAACCACATAAAAGTGGATCGGTTTCTAAACAGGTATAACTACCTATTGCAAAACGATTTATAATTAATTATATTTACACTTCAATCGATTTAATTATTGATTGATTTCCTTAGCGGGAAAACCGACATCGGGTGTAACAGCCCGGGTCGGTTTTTTATTTGATTTAAATGAAAGAGCCTACATTCTTAAAGGGTTTAAAAATCATTTTCTTTCTGTTACAAAAATATTATTATTAATTGAATTATCAAGTTTTATATTTATTAAAATTTATTTGGTCGCCAAAAAACATTAATTTTTACTATTTACATCATTTGTTATTAAAATGGTCAATATCTTTCATCAAGAAAGCATTGGTTTTTCAAAGCATTTGCTACTAATAGAAACAAAAAAAAAACGTGCCAGATCATTACAACCTGGCACGCCCAAAAAACAAAACACCAATCAGCGGTGCGAAGTTTCCTAACTTCGCACATAATTATCAATCTACACCACC
>JACAAW010000183.1 GCA_013377115.1 Bacteroidota bacterium
GCTTCTGAATTTGATTTTGGAATCGAAATTTTTCAAATTGTAAAAAAATACAATCCTAACATATTAACGGTTGCTGGTGGACTTCATACAACTTTATGTCCAGAAGATTTTACAGATGCTTCAGTTGATATTGTCTGCCCCGGACAATCGGCTGGTATTTTCAGAGAAATCGTTGAAGCAAAAATAAACCATACTGATTTATCAAATATTGGTGGTATTTTAATCAATTCAAAAAATGGATTAATCCCAACTAAAACCCCGATTAAAAAATGGAATCCGGCAAAAGAAAATTTTCTGATGCCAAACAGAGACTTGATTAAAAAATGGATTTCGACTTATAAAGTTGGAAACAGTCTATATCCATCAACATACTTGTTTACTTCATTGGGCTGTCCTTATGAATGTTCATTTTGTTCCATTTGGCCACAATTTGATGGAAAATTCTATCAAAGAGATATTGAAAGTGTGATTCATGAATTAAAATCAATCGATGATTATAAAATTGTTCGTTTCTCGGATGCCAATACCATCGTGAATGTTGATTTTATTCAATTATTATTTAAACGAATAAAAGAAGAAGGAATTGAAAAAAATTATGTGATGGACATCCGTTTTGATACTGCAGTAAAGTATCCAAAACTCATTGAAATGTTAGCCAAGGCAGGATTAATAGTTGTAATTTGTGGTTTTGAATCCTTTAAAGAAGAAGAGCTAATAAAATACAATAAAGCTTCTTCAGCTAAGTTAATCAATAAAGCCATTGAAATTTTCCATAGCAATGGCGTGATGCTAAGAGGTAATTACGTTATTCCAAATGATTATACCGAGCCTGATTTTTCTGCATTAGCAGATTATGCTAATTCTCATCAAGTGGTTTATGCTGGATATACCATTCTTTCTCCCATGCCAGGAACAATTTATTACAAAGAAGTAAAAGATAAAATTACAGATTTTGATTTAAAAAAATATAATTTTTTCAATTCCGTTTTAAAGACTTCGCTTCCTTTAGAAAAGTTCTATGAAAATGTTGGGAAATTATGGTTAATTAAAAAAGGAAATGATGTTATTTAAACGAATTCCTAAAACGGTATAATTTATAGCAAGGTATTTTTTATTTTGTTAAACTGTTTTGTATAATATACAAAACCTTATTCTTGATAACCTATCCTGATTTTAGATAACGGTTTTTCAATTAATAAAAAACTTAAAGTTGACAAAAGAATTGTAACAATAAAAAAAACATATATTTTCAAATTAGATGAAATGCCAAAGTGCTCATTATTAACTGCAAATAAAATGGGCTTATGGATTAAATATACGCTAAAACTAATTGTTCCAAGAAATCTAATCCATTTTATTTCAAGAAAATGTTTTATTATTCCTAATCCATATTTAGAAGCAATTAATATAACAACCCAAAATATTGCAAATGGTAAATAAAAAACAGAATTTCGAAAATTAAAATATCCACTAAAAGTGTGCTTAAAAAAACCGAACGTGACAATAAGTATCAGCCCAATACTGATTAATCCAACAATTTCAATTATTTTCGAGAATTTTTTTTGTTTAAAAGACTTTTTATGTAAAAGTTCAATTACCGAAAAAAAAGTTCCTGTTAAAAAGATTGGAATATATTTTAATGTGGAAATATTTGGCAAATTAAAAATTGATTCAATCATAATGAGAACAAAAATAACTGACAAAAAAAAATAAATTACTTTTTTAGAATACCACTTTAAATACTTATGACAAATTAGCATTATTAATGGTGAAATTATATAGTATTTTAATTCAACTGGGATAGACCAAAAAACGCCTTCTCCTCTTACTAAAGCAAGATGCAAAGGGACATCTATCAATTTATCAATTACAGTTTTATGGCCATAATAAGTCAATATACCATATGAAATTAATGCTATGGCGAAAAGAGGATAAATCCTAAGAAATCTTCGTAAAATATAATTCATCCAGTATTGTTTTGATGATTTCTTTGTTATAAATGCAATTGCTATTTGACGATCTAATAAATATGCCGACAAAACAAAAAATAAGTAAACACCCATATTACCAATACCTTGAAAGTTTAAATTTTTATGAATAAAAACACTAGCATTACTCGAGTGCGACAATAAGACAAATAATATAGCTATACCCCGGAGTCCATCAAGAGCCTTGAAATGATTCGCTTTCAAATCATTTTCGAATATTAATTTTAATATTACTTTGTGCACTTATTATTCATAGATTAATATAATACAATTACGAATATGTTCGAACTAATATAATAGAACAAAATTAACTAGATTTAGATTTAAAATACAATTTATCTTTCAGTAGTTTATTTTATTTTTGCATTAATCAATTTAAATATATTAATAAACATTATTTTACATCTAATTTTATTAATTAATCTGAAATCATAAAATCATGAAAGTACAAGAAGAGCTCTTTATTAAAATTCCAACTTTTAATGGATTAATTCAAAAAATAAAAGTAGTCCTAAAAAAAGATTCCGGTCATACTAAAAAACATTTTTCTGAAATTTTAATCTCATTACATTTGCCAAAAACCGGAGGAATCAGTTTTTTAGCATGCATTGAACAACATTTTGAAGATTCTCTTTTAAAGGACTATTATTCTTTACCAAAAAAAACACCAGAGAATATTAGAAAATATTTAAGAAAGAAAACTTCTCTTCATTCATCTCTATCAAATGCAAAAAAAAACTTTAATGGAATAGGTTGTATTCATGGACACTTTCTTCCCCTTAAATATTTATTACTTGCAAGTAAGAGAAGCCTGAAATTTGTGACATGGATGAGAAATCCTGTAGAGAGGCTTGTTTCTCATTATTTTTATTGGAAAAGTAATTTTGAACCAAATTCTTCACCTGGCCTTCAAAGTAAAATGATAAAAGAGGAATGGTCCCTTAAACGTTTTTGTCTTGGTCCAGAAGTCAGAAATATATATACTCAATATCTTTGGGGCTTTCCACTTGAATATTTTGATTTTATTGGCATTACTGAATTTTATGAAGAAGACCTGCAATACTTTGGCAAACATTTCCTAAACACTTCTTTAGAAGTTCAAAAATTAAATGTAGGAAATGAAGGAAATGGTGGTTACAAAATTGATCCATCTTTCAGAAAGGAAATTGAAACCTTTCATGCTAAAGACATGGAACTATATCAAAGAGCTTTAGAAATGAGGCAAAAAAGAATCTGAAAGTGAGTTACCACTAAATCAGAATTGTAAAACGAAATTATCGTCTTTCCCCGCTTCATAAAAAAAGGAGCCAATTTCTTGACTCCCCCAACTAACCTAAAACCAACTATGAAAAAAAATTACTCAAGAAACGATAAGTTTCCTGTGTTCTCAATATTATATTTAAGCATCAGCTCGTAATATTCTTTTGTGTGTTTTACATTTTGCAAATCAACATCTCCATTCAATTCGGTTTTGGCTGAAAAACCATTGCTCAATGCCATTTCTAAATTTTCAATAGCCGCTGCTTGGTTATTTTGCAAGGACTGGATACATGCCATATCATAATATCCCCAAGGATTAAATGGAAATGATGCTATCTCTTCATTCATAGATTTTACAGCTTCTTCATCATTTCCAATAAATTGATTTGAATAAGCAAACATGGTAAAATCCTTTTTATTGGCATTCTTTATCATTGCAATTGTTGTTTGAAAATCGGCATTGGCTCCAACATGATCTCCTAAATTCATTTTTGCTCTTCCTCTGTAATGAAAAACTCGATAAGTATTATTCTCATTTAAATTAATTGCCATGGAATAATCTTCTACCGCAGAAGCATAATCTCCAACTTTATTCTCAACATATCCTTTCATAAAATAGGCAGTGGCATTATTCTTATCAAGACTGATCGCCAAATTGCAATCTTTTATTGCACCACCATAATCCAGGATATTTCTTTTAATATCTGCTCTGTGCAAAACTGCTGTAATATTTGCATTATTATACTCAAAAGCATTCGTAAAATCTGCCATGGCTTCAAAAGATTTTCCCATAACTTTTAATATTTTACCTCTGTTAAAATAAGCTTCTTCACCTTCTGGGTTAATTTCAATAGCTTTTGTTAAATCTGCAATAGCTCCTTGATTATCTTTTAGGGCAAATCTCACCAAACCTCTATTTATCAATGCTTTTTCATATTTCGGAAATAAATAAATGGCTCTGGTTAAATCTATATTCGCTTCTTCCAATTCATTAACTTTTGTTTTTGCATTTCCTCTCAAAAAATAAGCATCACAATTTTCTGAATTCAATTCAATGGCCATATTTAAATCTTGAATAGCTCCTTTATAATCTCCGATTTCAGTTTTTATTAATCCACTATTGACAAAGGCTCCTTCACAATATGGATCCAATTCTATCGCAACAGAAACGTCTGATAATGCTCCAACATAATGTTTCAATTCGTTCTGCAATTTGCCACGGTTATTATAGGCTTCAGCAAAATTTACATTAAATTGTATTGCCGCATTATAATCGGCCATTGCTCCCTGGATATCACCAACTTTTTCACTGGCAATTCCTCGGTAATTATAGGCTTCAGAATGTTGAGGGTTAATTTCTAGAACTTCAGAAAAGTCTTCAATAGCTCCATAATAATCTTCACCAAAATATTTTTCAATACCCCGTTTGTAAAGTTGCTTCATGGTTTTTTCTGTAATCGTTTTTATTCCTTGATCATAAACCTCAATAGCAGCGGTATAATCTTCAAGGGCAAACAAATTGTTTGCTTTAATAAAATAGGCTTCAGCATAGGAAGGATCTTTCAAGATGGCTTTTTCGCAATACTTGATTGAAGAATAATAACTTCCTTTTTGATTGTGTTTACTTGCTTTTTTTAATATTTTTTCTGCTTTTTGTGCATAAGAAATTGAAGCAATCAATAAAATGGCTGAGAATATTGCTGACTTTTTCATGGCATTAAAATTTGGTATGAAATAGAAAATTCCTTTTCAACTTATACAAATCAACAAAAAAATTTAGCTGAACTCAAGCGCAGTTCTACTCGAAAATAACAGGTATTTAACCTTATTTTGGCATTTTAGAATAGACTGTAATCGAGACAACAAAAGTTTTTGAAACTTTTGTTGTCTTTCTCATTTCGAAAGGTTTTCATAAAAATGCATTTCCATCACATACTGATAAACTGTTTCCGGCAAAAGATAACGAACATCTTTTCCTTCAGAAATTGCTTTTCGAATGTAACTTGAGGAAACGTCCATCAGTGGAGCATTGTAGGTTTTTACATTGGGGTGTTTATGAAAATTTGATTCTGGTGTATTTGGGCGACGATAAACATAAACCTGATTTTGCTCCAAAAGAATTTCATAATTTTTCCATTTATCCAATGAAGCTAAATTATCTTCACCCATTAATAATACAAATTCTTTGGTTGGATATTTCTCTTTCAGATAAGTCAAGGTATTAATTGTGTATGAGGGTTGTGGAAGTTTAAATTCAATATTGGATGCCTTCAATTTCGGATTTTCTTCAATCGCAATATTAGCAATGGCCAAGCGATGATAATCTGGCAATAATGATTTTTTTTCTTTAAGAGGATTGTGTGGTGAAATAACAAACCAAACATTTGAAATATCAGTGTATTCAATAAAAAAATTGGCGATGATTAAATGACCAACATGAATTGGGTTAAAAGAGCCAAAAAATAAGCCTATTTTGTTTTTCTTTGCCATCTTTATTCAATAAAACTTTTCACTATTTGGTAGGATTCTTCTACCGCTAAATCCAAATCATCATTTACAACAATTTCATCAAATTTATCAACGTAAGTTAATTCTTGTGTTGCTTTGTCCAATCGTTTTTTTAAAGTTTCTTCTGATTCTGTTTGGCGTCCCCTTAATCGTTCTTCCAAATGTTGAATGCTGGGAGGCATTACAAAAATTGCCATTGCATCCTTATTGAATTTCTCTTTTAAATTCGCTCCACCAACAACATCCACATCAAACACCACGTGGTTTCCATTTTCCCAAATTCTATTTAATTCAGAAAGTAAAGTTCCATAATAACTTCCTGGATAAACTTCTTCCCATTCTAAAAACTCATTTCTTTCAATTTTTTCTTTGAATGCTTCAGGAGATAAAAAATAATAGTCTTTTCCGTCCACCTCACTTTCCCGTTTTTGTCTACTGCATGCTGAAATGGAAAATTCTAATTTTAAATCTGAGGCAAGAAGTCTCTTAACTATTGTCGTCTTTCCTGAACCAGATGGTGCCGAAAATATAATTAGTTTTCCTTTCATTTGAAATTGTAATATTATTCGTTGTTTAGATTGCTTCATTCGCCATCTGGCGAATTCGCAATGACGTCATTGCGAGAGAACAATCAAAAATCATAATTCAAAAAATCTTAAATAAATTCTCTTATGCAAATTAAGCAAAATTTATTCAAAAGTCCTCTGTTTTTTCTTTTCATAAACGAAACC
>JACAAW010000184.1 GCA_013377115.1 Bacteroidota bacterium
ATTACAATGAACGGAACAAAAGGTCACGTTTATCAAACTGGATTGAAATTAATGGATGCATCAGAAAATCCTCGTTTCAAAGCATTTATGGCAATCGTTGATAAATTCCGCACTATGGGTGTTCGCACCAATGCTGAAACTCCAGAAGATGCTAAAATTGCTCGTGACTATGGTGCTGAAGGAATTGGTTTATTCCGCACAGAACATATGTTTTATGGTGTTGGTTCTGAAAAACCTTTGTTGGCTTTAAGAAAAATGATTCTAAGCAATACTTTACCAGAACGCGTAAAAGCACTAAATGAACTTTATCCTTATGTAAAAAAAGACATCAAAGCTACTTTATTAGCAATGGATAAACTTCCTGTAACATTCCGTTTGCTTGACCCACCTTTGCATGAATTCGTTCCTCAAAGTCCTGAAAAACAAGCAGAATTAGCAAAAGAATTAAAAATAAAAGTTGCTGACGTTGCAAAACGTGGAGAAGCTTTACATGAAAACAATCCAATGATGGGACATCGTGGTGTTCGTTTAAGTGTTACTTATCCTGAAGTTTCTGAAATGCAATTCCGCGCAATTTTCGAATCAACTCTGGAATTGCTAAAAGAAGGTCATCATCCAAAACCAGAAATCATGATTCCGGTTACTTGCGAAGTTGGCGAACTAGATGTTACTAAAAAAGTTGCCGACAAAGTTTATGCTGAAGTTTGTGCAAAATTCAAAGTAAAATCTATTGATTATTTATATGGAACCATGATCGAGATTCCTCGTGCTTGTTTATTAGCTGATAGAATGGCAAAAACTGCACAATTCTTCTCTTTCGGAACCAACGATTTAACTCAAATGACATTTGGTTTTAGTCGCGATGATATTGGTGGTTTCATGAATGAATATTTGGATCAGAAAATTTTAGCTGCTGACCCTTTCCAAACAATTGACCAAGATGGAACAGGACAATTAATTGAAATGGCTGTTACTAAAGGACGTGCAACACGTAAAGATCTAAAAGTTGGTATTTGTGGCGAACAAGGTGGCGACCCAGCATCAGTTGAATTCTGTTATAAAATTGGATTAAGCTATGTAAGTTGTTCTCCATTCCGCGTGCCAATTGCAAGATTAGCTGCTGCACAATCAGCAATTAAATTTGAGAAAAAAGGAAGTTCAGTAAAAAAAGCAGTAGCGCCAAAAAAAGTTGTTATTGCTAAAAAAGCTGCTCCTGCTAAAAAAGCGGCACCTGTTGCTAAAAAAGTGATAGCAGCAAAAAAAGCCGTTCCTGCTAAAAAAGTGGTTGCAAAAAAGAAAGCTGTTTCTAAAAAGAAATAAGTAAAAAATCACACTTATATCAAATAGGCTGCACTGAAAAGGCAGCCTATTTTTTTGTTTTCAAAAAAAATCGAAAATTAAATTGAAAAAATGTAATTATTTTTAGATAACTGCTCTTTAAAATCTAAATTGATTTAGGTGAATTATTTTCTTTATTAATAGGCTTTTTGAGAAAATAATATTTCATTGTTTTTCAGTTTGCAAATATATTTATTGTATATTTATGGCAAATATTTTCAATTTATACTTGTGAATAAAACAACGACTTTATTTTTTTCAATCATTTTATTTATTTCTGGATTTTTCTCCAGCGGAAATTTATTTGCCCAAAAACAAAATGTTTCTGGATTAATTACTGACAAAGTTGATGGTTCAACGATTGTTGGAATCGTAATTAGAGTAAAAAATACTTCACAAGGAACAATAAGCGATATTAACGGTCGATATTCGATAATCGCTCCAAAGCAAACAGACACCTTAGTTTTTTCTTTCATTGGTTATAATGAAATGATTATTCCAATTAACGGAAGAACCAAAATAAACGTTGAAATGGTTCATTCAACTATTGAATTAAACAGCGTTGTTGTTACGGCTTTAGGAATAAAAAGAGAAGAAAAATCTCTTGGTTATTCGGTTTCGGAAGTGAAAGGAGATCAATTACAAACCGCGAAAGATGTTAGCATTGCAAATCAACTTTCAGGAAAAGTTGCAGGACTTGATGTTTCTGCAAGCAATGGAGGTGCCGCAGCATCAAGTAAAATAGTTCTTCGAGGGAATAAATCATTTACAAGTAATAACCAAGCTTTAATTGTGGTTGATGGAGTTCCAATTGATAATTCAACAATTAGCAATGCTGGAGATAAATGGGGCGGTCGTGATTATGGAAGTGGAATTTCTGATGTAAATTCTGATGACATCGAAAGTATCACGGTATTAAAAGGTGCCAGTGCCGCAGCTTTATACGGCTCAAGAGCATCGAATGGCGTCATTCTCATAACAACAAAAAAGGGAAAAGTTGGAAAAAAAATTCAAATTGATTTTAATTCAAACACTTCCATTGATATGCCAGTTATTTTATGGAAATTACAAAATACATATGGCGCTGGTCGAAATGGCAAATTCGAGGGTCCATGGAATACAAGCAGCGGAACACCAGTTTACGATGCAACAAATGCTTCGGCATATGGAAGTTGGGGTCCAAAAATGGAAGGACAAAAAATAATCGATTGGGATGGAAAAGAAAAATCATACAGTCCTCAACCAAACAACTATAGTGATTATTTTTCAACTGGATTAACAATGAATAATTCTCTTTCTTTAAGCGGAGGAAAAAAAGCAACAACCTATCGGTTTACACTAACAGATCTTAGGAATAAAGATATTGTTCCAAATGTTGAAATGAACCGAACCAATCTCAGTTTAAACGTTGGCACAAAAATAATGAAACGAGTTGCTTTAAGTATGTTTGGTTCTTATGTAAAACAGAATTACAATAATCGACTTGGCTTATCTGATGCTCATAATAATGTGAATAGAAATTATATAATGATGCCAAGAAACATTAGCAATCAATCGCTTCAAGACAATGTCATGAATGCAAATGGTGAAGAACAAACTTGGTATCGAAACTGGAATTGGATGACAAATCCATATTGGGACAATCAATTTGAATTGAATGATGATTCAAAAGACCGATTCTTCGGAAATATTTCCTTATTATTTGATCTTGATACCAATTTAACACTCATTATCAGAGGTGCGCCAGATTATTCAATTCACAATTTTACAAATCAGGATGCTTATGGAGGATTGATAGGTTCCTTGGGCAGTTACAGTGAAAGGGAAATAAAACGAAATCAAATAAATACTGATATCCTTATTAGTTATAAAAAAGATTGGCAAAACATATCTATTTCAGCAAATGCAGGAGGTAATTTACTTTATGATCGCACCAACGAAATTTCAGCAAATACTCAAGGAGGATTGGCCATTCCAAATGAATATTCAATTGAAAACAGTCTAAATACACCAATTAGAAAATCGTTATTGTTTGAAAAAGAAATAATATCTGCCTATTTTTCAGGACAAATCGCCTATAAAAACTACTTGTATTTAGACCTTACTGCACGCAACGATTGGTCGTCCACATTACCTCCAGCAAATAATTCCTATTTCTACCCATCAATCAGTTCCAGTTTTGTTTTTTCTGAATTTCTGCATCTTTCAAAAAAAGTAGAGAAAATATTTTCGTTCGGGAAATTAAGAGCATCGTGGGCATCGGTCGGAAATGACACCGATCCCTATCGTTTAAACAAAACTTATTATGTTGATACCACAGATAATTATGGAACCATTGCTTATGTTACTGGAATAATTCCTCCTTCAAACCTAAAACCAGAAAAATTAGTTTCTATGGAATTAGGAACGGATCTTAGATTTTTAAACAATAGACTAGGAATTGATTTTACCTATTACAAAACAAATTCCTACAACCAGATAGTGCGAATTGATGTTTCTCCATCCTCCGGTTCAAGATATGCATTAATTAATGCTGGAAATATCGAGAATAAAGGCATTGAACTCCAGCTTACTGGAAAACCAATAGAAAAAAAGAATTTTTCGTGGAGTTTCATTTTAAATTACGCAAAAAATAAGTCAGAAGTTATTGAACTTGCCGAAGGAGTTGACAATCTCCAATTAATGGAACACTGGGGTTTAAGTATTGAAGCCAGACCAGGGCATCCATATGGTGATATTGTTGGTTATGCAATTAAGCGTGATGAAAATGGAAATAAGCTGGTGGATGAAAATGGATTGTATATTCGTACTGAATCAGCGCAAGTATTGGGAAATATCAATCCTAAATTTAAATTGTCTTTATCGAATTCAATTAGCTGGAAAAAAATTTCACTATCATTTTTGGTTGACGCAAAAATTGGCGGTCAAATATTTGCCGGAACAAATATGTATGGATATGGTTATGCAGGAAATTTCGAAGAAACATTAGAAGGCCGAGAAGAATGGTATGCATCAGAAGCGGCGCGAGAAGCTGCAGGAGTTAACCCTGCTGATTGGATTGCCACTGGCGGATATTTAGCCGAAGGCGTTCTTGCTAATGGAAGCACCAATAATATTTATGTTAATCCTGAGAAATATTGGAGTCAATTTTCGAATTGGACCAACGAAATTCATGATCCATTTGTTTATGATGCCAGCTACGTGAAGCTTAGAGAAGTTACTTTAACATGGGAACTTCCATCAAAATGGTTATCGCCAGTGAAAATAAAAAAATTCTATTTGTCTATTTATGGAAGAAATCTTTGGTTGCTTTACAGTCAGGTGCCAAACATTGATCCCGAAGCTTTTCATGACAGTGAAAATGGTATGGGTTATGAATTGTATTCCTATCCAGGCAGAAGAAATATTGGATTTAATTTGAAGTTTAATTTTTAGAAATATGAAAAACAAAATCCATATTTTAATTTTTATGACCATTGTATTTTCGATGGTATTTATTACTTCATGCAAAAAAAGTTTATCCGAATTAAATATCAATCCCAATGAAACCATTACCACCAATCCCGAATATTTATTTAGATATTCATTGAAACAAGGAATTTGCAGCTATAATTCAGATGTTAATTTGAAACAATGGGGATTAATGAACTGGATGATGTATTTTGCAACCCGCGGTGGCGTTGAACCTGGTAAAGAATATGTTGTTCCTACCGGAAAGGATGCTTTTTGGCAAGAACAATATGCTGATGCTTTATGCAATATCAATGAAGTAATACTCATGACCAATGATATTCCTGAAGATAAAAATAAAAATGCAGCAGCAAGAATTTGGCGAGTTTGGCTTTTTCACAGAATAACTGACCTCTGGGGCGAAATTCCATATTCTGATGCATTAAAAGGCCTTTCAGAACTAAATTACACACCAAAATACGATACTCAAAACAGTATTTATTTGAGTTTAATTGACGAGCTTTCAAATGCTGAAAATACGATGGATTCCAACTTTTCATTTTTTGATCCATCAGCAGATCTTGTTTGCAAAGGAAATATTTCCACCTGGAAGAAATTTGCAAATAGCCTCAGATTAAGACTTGCAACAAGAATAAAATATAGACTTCCAACCATTTATTCAGAACAAATAGCCAATCTTCAGGGTAAATCTTTAATAAATTCAAATTCAGAATCCATTCTTTTTCCCTTTAATTCTGAGAAAAAAAATCCAGTTTATGAAGCAAGTTTCACCGGACAAGCGATAATTCAAAATAATCCTTCAAAATTTTTTGTGGATATGCTTGTCAACACCAATGACCCTCGCACAAAAATCTTTTTAGAAAAATCGCCGATGTCGGTTCTGCCATGGATTCCAAAATATAAAGGAGTTCCTAATTTGGTTTTAACCACCGACCCTTTGTGGAGTTCTTATAATCTGGACGGGAATTGGGGTGATATTTCCAGAATTGGAAATTGGTTCTTGAGAAACGAAACTCCTGGTGTTATTATCAGTTATTCTGAAGTATGTTTTCTTAAAGCAGAAGCAGCTTTGGACGGACTTTGGACTGGAAATGCTCAAAGTCTTTATGAAGATGGCATCACTGCAAACATTCAATTCTACGATGTTCCTGGAGATACGACTTGGTATGTTTCCAATACTGAAATAAATACTTATTTACAATCGATTCCAGCAGTGAATTTAGAACAAATTATTACTCAAAAATGGATTTCATTTGGATTCGAAAACGGATATGAAGCTTATGCCGAATATCGCCGTACTGGTTTTCCAAAGTTTAAAAAACAGGATGGTTCTTTCATAAGTGAAAGTGCCATTCCAAAAAGAATGATTTATCCGAACTTTGAAAAAACACTTAACAATCAGAATTACTTGGAGGCTATTGGCCGACAAGGAGCCGACAATGAATTCACAAAAATATGGTGGGATATCAATTAATTTTTAAAAACTTAATTATGCAAAAAATAATAAGTCATTTTTTAATTTTCGCGGCCTTAATACTTTTCGGTTTTTCAGGCAATTCTCAAACAACTTCTGCTGGAAAAAGTTTTTATGTTGATTATGCAAATTGGTGCACGCT
>JACAAW010000185.1 GCA_013377115.1 Bacteroidota bacterium
ATTGAAAAAAAGGGAGAGGGAATCCATCATTTAGCTTTTGCAGTCGAAAACATTGAAGACGCTTTACAAGAAATAGAAGAGAAAGGAGTTCAGTTGATTGACAAAACTCCAAGAAAAGGTGCAGAAGGCCTTGATATCGCTTTTTTGCATCCAAAATCCACCATTAGTGTTTTAACAGAATTATGTGAAAACAAAAAAAAATAGAAATGTTATTTTGATTACTTTTGAAGTAAATATTTAATAAACCATGAGTGCTGAAGTAATATTTTTTTCGGGATTTATTTTGTTTATTTTGCTAATTCTTTTGGTCGACTTAGGTGTTTTCAATGGGAGGAAAAAAAGCCACATCATTGGTTTTAAAGAAGCAATTATCTGGACCTCGGTTTGGGTTGCTTTTGCAATGGCTTTTTATGTTTTCATTCAAACCAATGGTAACTTAATTCATGGTATTGAAAATAATGCTCAGCTTCATGAAATCTCCAAGAAATATGAGCATCCAATAAAGTTTGCTACTGCAAATTTTGATGAAAATATTAAAATATACAATAAAAATTTATCACTAGAATTCATTACCGGTTATCTGATTGAATATGCTTTATCAGTTGATAATGTTTTTGTTATGGTTCTTTTATTTTTGGGATTTAATGTACAACAAAAATACTATCATCGTGTTTTATTTTGGGGAATTCTGGGTGCTTTAATAATGCGATTTGTGTTTATTTTCCTTAGTTCAGCTTTAATACAGCAGTTTTCTTGGATTTTATATGTTTTCGGGGGATTGTTGATTTTTACAGGGGTAAAAATGTTTCTAAACCGAAATGAGGATGAAAAAGTGGAACCTCAAAACCATCCAATTGTAAAATTTGCTTCAAAACATTTTCCTGTTTTCCCGAAATATGTTGGTTACCATTTTTTAATAAAGAAAAATGGTAAACGGTTCTTTACTCCTCTTTTTGTTGTTTTATTAGTGATTGAATTTACTGATTTGATATTTGCAGTCGACTCTGTTCCTGCAATCTTTTCAGTTACCAAAGATCCTTATATAGTTTTCTTTTCGAATATTTTTGCAATAATTGGCTTACGGTCTTTGTTTTTCTTAGTAATGAACATCATCAATATTTTTCATTACCTAAAAATTGGTCTTTCAATATTATTGACATTTATTGGTCTGAAAATGTTGTTCCATATTTGGCTGAAGAGCATTGGATTCACTACCGCACATTCACTTTATATTATTTTATTTATTTTAACAGTGAGCATTTTAGCTTCTTTGATTTTTCCAAAGAAAGAAGTAGCCACCTAAGTTTTTTTTAATAACGAAAATTCGAAATAGTATAAAGATGTAATATCGCCACCTACGCCTGCCTGTCCGGTAGGCAGGGGGCTTTTAATTTGCTATTTGTCTTTTTTTACCAACATATCGCCTCTACGAGGCTTTAAAAGATTTTAACATTTTAAAAAATGCCTTTAGGCATGAAATGTTGGTAGAAAAACAAAATCATAACCAATATAAGTACCGTAGGTACGCAATAATAAAAAATTCGTTATATCGAGCTCACCTTAAAATAAATATCCAAGAGTTGCTGGGCCGCAACATAAGAGCTAATTTTATTTTGAAGTAATTTTTTCTCCAATTTAGGAAGCAGTTTCGAAACTTCTGAATCCCTGAAAAAGTCATCTTTTAATTTGTCAGAAACCATTTCAAGCATTCTTTGTTTTGCCTGTTCCTTGCGCTTTTGCTCAAAATAATTATTTGATTTTAATTGTTGGTGATGTTCCTGAATAATATCCCAGCAATCTTCAATCCCTTTTTTTGAAAGGGCTGAGCAAATTTCTGTTTTAGGAATCCAACCTGAAGTTTTTGGTGGAAATAAATGCAGGGCATTGGAATAATCCATTTTTGCATTTTTTGCCTTTTGAATATTATCTCCATCAGCTTTATTGATAATAATCGCATCAGCCATTTCCATAATACCTCTTTTTATTCCTTGAAGTTCGTCTCCGGCACCAGCAAGCATCAATAAAAGGAAGAAATCAACCATGGCATTTACAGCAGTTTCCGATTGTCCAACACCAACTGTTTCAATAAAAATGACATCGAATCCTGCAGCTTCGCACAGAATGATACTTTCCTTGGTTTTCCTTGCCACACCACCTAATGAACCAGCATTTGGCGAAGGACGAATAAACGCATTAGGATCGTTAGAAAGCTCTTCCATTCTGGTTTTATCCCCAAGAATACTTCCTCTGGAAATTTGGCTGCTTGGATCAATTGCCAAAACCGCTACTTTATGACCTTTATTGGTTAATATTTTCCCCAAAGCTTCAATAAAGGTGCTTTTTCCAACCCCAGGAACTCCGGTGATACCGATTCGAATCGATTTTCCGGAAAAAGGCAAGCATTTTTCAATTACGGCTTGTGCAATATCAAAATGAGAAGGCAAAGAACTTTCTATTAAAGTAATGGCACGACTCAAAACGGTTAAATTTCCTTGAAGAATCCCTTTTGAATAATCATCAACAGAAAGAAGGGATTTCTTATTTTGTTTGAATTTCAGAATGGAATCCTTATTTAATGACAAGGGTTGCTCAATGCCTTTTTGGACATTTAATGCCGAATTGATATTTTGGTTTTGTTTGGTCAACTAAATATTGTTTGAGAATTTATTTTTTAACCCCAGTTCCCGTTTTATTGGTCGTTGTTTTTGGACTAGTAGTTTTGTTCTGAGTAGTTGTTTTTGTAGTAGTTGTCGTGGTCTTTTTAATGGTTTCTGGTTTTTTATCAATAGATTCTAAAATTGACAACAAATCTTTTTCTAAAGAAACTTTTGGCTTTTCGATAATACGACCGATTTCATTTCCGCGATAGTTAAAAATAATGGTCGGAACTAAAGTGATTTTAAATTGGTCAGTTTCGTTCAAAGGTGTTTTTTTTGATTTATCAACACAAAATATTGTCATATCATTTTCATCGTAAGCAACTTGGTCAAGTATTTTGAATAGTCGGGGCATTTGTTGCTGGCTATCCTCGCACCACGAAGCCATCACCACGTAAATGGTCACATTATAAAGCTTTGGATTTTTCTTTATTAAATCCATTGTTTTTGCATCTGGCGAATAGGCGTTGTATTCTTTTTCGTAAAACGAATTAAATAAATCCGATTGCAAACCATCTCTATTGCACAAACCTATTAAAATATCATTTTGGGATTTTTCATCTTTTACTCTTTGATTCACGTTAGGATCAACCACCTTTGGCTCATTATCCTGAGCAAAAACTGTTTGTGAAACAAGGAAAAAGAGAATTAAGAAATAAGAAAAAGATTTCATTTCAAATAATATTAATGTTTTTGTAAAATTAATTCAATTTTTCTAAAATTTTGCTTTCAGGAAAATATATTTTTGATTGCTTTTATTTATACCATTAAATATTGCGAACCCTTTTACAAAATAAAAATAAAGTAATTTGCATAAAACCTCTTCATTTTTGCATAGCAAAAACGTGCGTTGGCTTTTCCGAACAGCGAGCTGATGTGGGCGTGAATGGTGAATGTTTAGAACCCTAACTAAGGCGCTTGTCGTTTGGCTGGAAGCAAAAACAAGCGAAATTTAAATTTATCATTATTTTTTTATTTTGCTTTCAGACACTTACTTCGTTAAGGGTTCTTAATATTCAGCAAAGTGGGTTGAAGCATTGTTCGGAAGAAAACTTTTTGGCTCCACCTTTTTGGTTTCAAAAAGGTGGTAAAAAATCTTCCTTAAAATTAATAGAGTTATTCTTAATTTGCATAAAAGCCCAGGTTGCAAAAAATTTCAAACAATTGCATTATTTCACTTCTGCTGGAAATATTTTCAAAAAAAAAGAAGTATATTTATCAAAATTTTATGGAAATTTTAAAAGTTTTCATCCTACTCTCAGATTAAAAAAACTTTAAATAAATTCAGCATGAAAAATCCATCCACAAATCATTTTTCTAATTTCAAACAAAAAAGCATTCAAGTTCTAATTTTATTTTCATTTATCCTTATTTCTCTAGGAGTTAATGCTAGCCAAAAGGGAAATCCCGATTACAAAAAACTCTGGAAAAAAGCAGATTCTTTAGTCGAAAAAGGATTAACGAAATCAGCTTTAGAAGTTGTAAACCAAATTTACAAATTCTCGAAAGACGATAAATCGCCGGCAGTATTTGTAAAATCTGTTATTTATAAAATCAAATTGGAGCAAAATCTTACCGAAGAGTTTTATTCTGTTACCATAAAAAGTTTAAATGAAGAAGTGAAAACAAGTTCAATGCCTGTAAAACCTGTGATTCACACCTTGCTCGCCGAAATGTATTGGCGATATTATATGACCAATAGAAATCGTTTTAAAAACAGAACAGAAACTGTTAGTTTCAAGCAAGAGGACATTGCCACTTGGGATTTAAAAAAAATCATCAATAAAACCATCGAGCATTTTTTAAAATCGATTGAATCAGCGGATAGTTTGAAGAAAATTCCAATCAATACTTACGATGACATCATTACAATAGGCGATAATTCGAGGAAATTCCGGCCAACACTTTATGATTTTCTGGCACATCGATTAATCGATTTTTTCATGAACGACGAACCAGATATTATTCGTCCTTCTTATAAATTTGAAGTAAACGATCCTAATTTTATTTTACCACTCAATAATTTCGCAAATTATAATCTTCAAAGTAAAGACAGCTTTTCCTTGAAGTTTCATGCATTAAAAACCATGCAGGATTTGATAAAATTTCATTTAAATGATGCTGATCCAACTGCCCTGATTGATATTGAATTGCAACGACTTGGTTATATTAGAACTAAAGCTGTATTCGACAATAAAGACAGTTTGTATTTAGACAATCTCATAAATTTAGAAAAGAAATTTATTAATAGTCCAGCCTCCGCTGATATTACCTATGAAATTGCAAATTATTATTTTGTATTGGGTTCAAAATACAATCCTTTGGCTACTGATGAAAATAAATGGATGAAGAAAAAAGCATTTGATAAATGCAAAGAAGCGATTGCGGCCTATCCGAATTCTGATGGTGGCAGAAACTGTTCTTATTTACAAGATCGGATTTTATCAAAATCTATGACTTTTAATGTTGAAAATGCCAATTTACCAAATCAACCATTTAGGGCTTTGTTATCTTATACAAATATGAAGGAGGTTTTTGTAAGAGTGGTTCCAATTGATCCTGATAATTTTAAAAGGAAACGATATGACTATTCCGAAGACAATTTTAAAACCTATGTAAAAGTCAAACCAATTAAAGAATGGACCGTGAAATTGGAAGATGATGGTGATTACCAAAATCATAAAGTAGAAATCAATATTCCTGATTTACCAATTGGACTTTATGCAATTTTAGTGGGAAGTGAAAAGAGTTTTTCCACCGAGAAAGAAGCAGTTGCTTATTCAACAACATGGATTACCAATTTGAGTTTTATTTCCAGAAAGAAAGAAAATGGAAATTATGATATCACAGTTTTAAACAGAGATAATGGCCTGCCCGTAAAAAATGTTTCTGCACAAACCTATTCTGAAAAATATAATTATGTATTGAGAGAATATCGTTTCGAAAGAGGTGATAAATTTACCACTGACCAAAATGGTTCATTTGAGATTCCTGCAAAAGGCGATGATTATTCTTATTTCTATATTGATTTTGCAAATGGAAAAGACAGAATTCAATCGGATTATAATTTTTATCAATACAGATATTACAACGATTATAACCACGAAAAAGTAATTACCACAAATTTCTTTTTAGATCGGGCCATATATCGCCCAGGACAAACAATTTTCTTTAAAGGAATTGTTTTACAATCAGATAGTATTAGTACTGAAATTAAAGCCAATTATAAGAGCAACGTTGTTTTATATGATGTAAATTATCAAAAAGTTGGAGAAGTTAGCCTAACAACAAATGAGTATGGAAGTTTCAATGGTAGTTTTGTTGCTCCAACTGGAGTTTTGAATGGGCAGATGCAAATCACCGATGGGCACGGAAATATCTATTTCTCTGTTGAGGAATATAAAAGGCCAAAATTTGAAGTAACAGTAAAACCAGTTAAAGGAATTTACAAATTAAATGAAAAAATTACAGTAAAAGGAACTGCAAAAGCTTATGCTGGTTCTAATATTGATAATGCTGAAGTTAAATATCGTGTTGTTAGAACAGCAACTTTTCCTTATTGGTGGTATTGGTGGAGTGGTTATTCTCCTTCATCACCACAACTTGAAATTACCAATGGTACTGCGACTACTGATGAAAATGGTGATTTTTCAATTGATTTTGTTGCAATTCCTGACATGAGTATTTCAAAAAAACAACAGCCAACATTTAATTATCTGGTTTATTTTGATGTTACTGATTTAAATGGCGAGTCGCATTCAGT
>JACAAW010000186.1 GCA_013377115.1 Bacteroidota bacterium
TCTTTAACGTTTTGGGCTCTTTTTTCGGTAAGAATTTGATTGTATTCATCTGTTCCAAGGTAGTCGGCATATCCATAAACAAATATTTCTAAGGATTTAATATCTTTATTCTCTATTGTCAAAGCGTCTAACTTTGAAATATTTTCTTTGCTTAAATCACTTTCGTTTATTTTGTAAAATATTATCAGGGTATCAGTATGCACATTTTGTGAAATTGCTTGATTAACAAGCAAGGCAAAAGTTAATAATATTGATAAATATTTAAAGTTTTTCATAAATAAATTATTGAAAATGAAATACATTCACTTAAACTTCATTTTTTAAAAAAAGTTACAAAAAAACCCAAAGCAAAATGCTTTGGGTTTTCAATGATATTGAAAATTTAAATGATTAAATCATTTTTGCTGGATCAACCCATTCTGTGAATTGTTCGTCTGTTACCAAACCTAAATCCATTGCAGCCTGACGTAAAGTTAAATGTTCTTTATGTGCTTTTTTAGCAATTTTTGCAGCATTTTCGTAACCAATATGTGTATTTAAAGCAGTTACAAGCATTAAAGAGTTTTCTAAATTTTTCTTTATTGCTGTTTCATTGGCTTCAATTCCAATAGCACAATTATCATTAAACGAAACGCAAGCATCACCAATTAATCTTGCGGCCATTAGTAAATTGAAAATCATTACTGGTTTAAAAACATTTAATTGAAAATGACCATTAATTCCGCCAATAGTAATTGCGGCATCGTTTCCAATTACCTGAGCACAAACCATTGTCATGGCTTCGCATTGAGTGGGATTAACTTTTCCAGGCATGATTGAAGAACCTGGTTCATTTTCTGGAAGCATGATTTCGCCAATTCCGCAACGTGGACCAGAACCAAGAAGTCTGATATCACTGGCAATTTTCATTAAACTAACGGCAACGGTTTTTAATGCGCCAGAAGTTTCAACAATTGCATCGTGTGCCGCAAGAGATTCGAATTTATTGCAAGCGGTAACAAAAGGTAAGCCGCTGAGTTCAGATATTTTTTTTGCAACCAAAACATCATAACCTTTTGGAGTATTTATTCCTGTTCCAACAGCTGTTCCGCCAAGAGCCAATTCTGATAAATGATGTAAAGAATTTTTTAAAGTTTTAATTCCATGATTCAATTGAGCAACATAACCAGAAAATTCCTGACCTAGAGTTAATGGAGTTGCATCCATTAAATGTGTTCTGCCAATTTTAACAATGTGTTTAAATTCTTCTGATTTTTTAGCCAGAGTTTCTTTTAATAATTCAATTCCAGGAATAGTAGTTTCTATAACCATTTTATAAGCAGAAATGCTCATTGCAGTTGGAAAAGTATCATTCGAAGATTGAGATTTATTTACGTCATCATTTGGGTGAATAAAAGTTTTACATTCGCTTAAGATACCGCCACGCAATTCTTCGGCTCTATTAGCGACAACTTCATTAACATTCATATTAGATTGTGTACCCGATCCTGTTTGCCAAACAACAAGAGGAAAATGATCATCAAGTTTTCCAGCACTAATTTCATCACATACTTTTCCTATCAAATCAGATTTTTCTTTTGACAAAACTCCAAGCTCACAATTTGCCATTGCTGCTGCTTTTTTAAGTGTAGCAAATGCATAAATTATTTCTTTTGGCATCAATTGTCCGCCAATTTTAAAATTGTCTTTAGAACGTTGAGTTTGTGCTCCCCAATATTTTTCGGCAGGAACTTCAACATCACCCATGGTGTCTTTTTCAATTCTTGTTTTCATAGCTTTTTATTGTTCTTTTTATAATAGAGTTAATACAATTTCTGGTGGTCGGCAAATCAATGCTTTGTTTTTTCTTACGACAATTGGTCGTTCAATTAAAATCGGATTTTCGATTAAAATCATGATCCATTCTTCGTCAGAAAAATTTTTATTTTTAAAATTGGTTTTAAAAAGTGTTTCGTTTTGGCGAATGATATCTTTCGGTTTTAAATTTAATCGAATAAAAAGATCTTTCATTTCGTCAAAAGACGGCGGATTTTTTAAATATTCAATAATTTCAATGTGGCAACTTTTGCTTTTTAATATTTCGAGAACCTCCCTACTTTTACTACATCTTGGATTATGATAAATTTTAATCATCGCCTAAATTATTTCTTAATAAAGGGCTAATGTAATTATTATTTTAAAAAATTCAAAAATAAACGATTGAAAAAAGAATCAATTATTTTGAGCCAAATTCCATAAGGAATGCTTTGATGAATAATTGAATATCGCCATCCATTACAGCTTGAACGTTTGAGGTTTCGACATTGGTTCGAACATCTTTTACAAGTTTATAAGGGTGCATTACGTAATTTCTGATTTGCGAACCCCATTCGATTTTCTTTTTACTTCCTTCGATTTCAGCAATTGCTTCCTTTTTCTTACGAAGTTCTATTTCATAGAGTTGAGATTTTAGCATCTGCATTGCCTTTTCTCTATTTTGAAGTTGAGATCTTGTTGCTTGACATTCTACATTAATTCCTGAAGGAGCATGTTTTAAACGGACAGCTGTTTCAACTTTATTTACATTTTGACCTCCTGGTCCGCCAGAGCGAAAAGTATCCCAGCTAATATCAGCTGGATTGATTTCTATATTGATGTTTTCGTCGATAATGGGGTAGGCGTAAACTGATGCAAAAGAAGTATGACGTTTATTAGCTGAATCGAATGGAGATAACCGAACCAATCGATGCACGCCACTTTCACCTTTTAAATAACCAAAAGCGTAATCGCCTTCGAATTCAATCGAGACTGATTTTAGTCCAGCGACATCACCTTCTTGAGTATCTACGATATTTATTTTATAGTTATTTCTTTCTCCCCAGCGAATGTACATTCTCATCAGCATTTCGGCCCAATCCTGACTTTCTGTTCCTCCTGCTCCCGAATTAATGCTGACGATGGCTCCAAGTTTATCTTCTTCGCCACTAAGCATATTTTTGAATTCGAGATTTTCGATTAGTACAATTGTTTCTTTATACTGTTTGTCTAAATCATCTTCGGTGGCTTCGTTTGCTTCGTAGAATTCGGCAAGGACTTTTAAATCTTCTACGCTGGATTCGGAATGCAAGAAAGCATTGGTCCAGGTTTTTTTTTCTTGAATTTTTTTTAGAATTTTCTCAGCCGCTTTTGGGTCGTTCCAGAAATCTGGACCTTGAGTTATTGCTTCTTCAGCTGAAATTTCATTTAATTTTTTATCAATGTCAAAGATGCCTCCTCAACGCCTCTATTCGCTTACCGGCATCTTTAATTTGTTCTGTGGTTACCATAATTTTGAGTTAAAAAAAGTCCATTTAAATGAAATGGACTTTCTAAATATTTTAGAATAAAATTTTAATATAAGAAACTTGGATAACGATTGCTTTCTTTACTAAATCCTTTGAAAGCAGCTGATAACATAATTTCATGAGTACCTCCACTATGAGTTTTAACAGCACCAACGCCAAAATCATAACTGTAACCAAATTTAATGTCTTTTGTAATGTTTACCCCAATTGTTCCTATCATTGCATCATTGAGTCTATAGCCAATGCCACCATAGAATTTTTTATCGTAATAAAGGATTGCATTTAAATCAAATTGAGTAATGTAAATGCTGCTTCTAATAACCATGCTAGGGACTACGTCGATTTTATCATTAACATTCATGATGTTTTTAATAAAGAAGTAGTAGTTTCTTGGAACTTTTAGAATGGAAGATTTCTTTAATGATTGGGAAATATGGGTAACTGACAAACCTGTGCTAAAATTCTTTGAAGTGAAAGCCGCACCAAAATCGAAATCAGCCCTAAAAGCTTTGCTATTTGTTGTTACTGCATATGGATCGTTAACTTCATCGTAGGTAAGTTTACTTCCTTCAACTGATTTGTTGAGGAAACCAAAGCCTAAACCAAATGAAAGTTTGCTCTTTTCATCAAGTTTAAGAAAATAAGCATAACTAATTTTTAGGTTTAACGCACTTTCATAACCAATTCTATCATTAATTATATGAAGGCCAACGCCTCCCTGAACTTGATCGAAATAAGCATTACCTTTTATCATTTGCGTTGAAGGTGCATTATCGAAACCGACCCATTGCTGACGAGCAACTATTGCGGTTTCCAAATTAGGCGTACTTCCTACCATCGCTGGATTGAAAATGCTCTCATTAAACATGTAATGAGTGAACATGATATCGTTTTGTGCATTTGCAAATCCAATTGAAAGGAATCCTAATGCTATGATTGAAAAAAATCTTTTCATATATAATAAAATTAATTCTTTAATAATAATTTATTTTGCTACAACCGAAATGGTACCTTTTTTAACAGTTTTGTTATCCGAAACATCATATAATGTTGCTACATAAAAATACGTTTCAGGAGCTACAACTTTTCCATTAAATTTTCCGTCCCAACCATCAATTCCTTTATAAATTAATTGGCCCCAACGGTTAAATACCTCAAGGTCAATTCCTTTTGCAAATCTATCATTTTGACTATCACCATTTGGAGTAAAAGCATTTGGTAAATCCCTAACAGTCATTAATAAAGTGTCGGATGAGTTTGAACATCCATTTTCAGTTACAATTACATTAACCAATTGGCCATTTTCCAAGGCAGAAGTTAAATAGAGGTTACCTGTTCCATTTAACATAGACGAACCATTGACAAAAAATTGGTAATTAACATAACCAGCAGGTGTAGATGTAAAAGTAACAACTTCTCCAGTATAGGTTGTATTGTTTTCTGCATCAGAATTTAGTTCAACAAAAGGTAAAGGTTTAACTCCAATAGAGATATTGTCAGTGCCAACACATCCATTCGAATCAATAACACTTATTAAATAAGTAATTGATGTTGTTGGATTAGCAATTGGGTTAAAAATACTATCATTCGATAAACTGTCAGAAGGCGTCCAAACATAGGTTAAGGTTCCTGTGGCTGATGCATTTAATACAACAGAATTGCCAAAACAAATAACAGTATCTTTTCCTGCATTTACGATTGGTAAAGGATGTACTGTTAATACCATTGTATCACTGGCAATACAACCTTGAGCATTTGAAACAGCAACAATGTAGGTTGTTGTTAAATCAGGGCTAGCAATTGGATTAGCAATATTTGATGCATTTAAACCTGTTGCTGGTGTCCATTGATAAAATAAACCGCCAGAAGCTGTAATTACAGTGTCCATTCCAAAACAAATTTCAATATCAGGTCCTGCATTTGGGATTGGGGCAGCAAAAACAACAACTGTTTGTGAATCAACATTTGCACAGCCATTTAAATCAGTATACGTATAAAATATTGTGTCATTTCCAGCTCCCGCTATCATTGGGTCAAAAATTCCAGTTCCAGAATTTACACCAATTCCACTATAAGTTCCACCTGCAGGCAATCCACCAAAAAGATTAAATGCTGGAATATTTATACATGTATCTGCAAAAGTAGTAATTGTGACTATTGGAAGTGCATTTACAACAACTGTATCTTTAGCAATATTTGAACATCCTGTTATATCAGTATAAGTATAAACCAGCGTATCAGAACCAGCACCTGCAATCATTGGATCAAAAATTCCAGTTCCAGAATTAACTCCTAATCCACTATAAACTCCACCAGCCGGTAAACCTCCAGTTAAAGAAAATGGAAGAACGCTAATACAAGTATCAGTAAATGAAGTAAAACTAACAATTGGTGCAGCTACCACAATAGAACTGTCAGTTGCAAATGCCGAGCAGCCGTGACTATCAGTATAAGTATAGGTTAGTTGAATTGTATCAGCTCCAACAGTTAATGGGTTGAAAACATTTGCTGTTATTCCAATTCCTGAATAAATACCTCCTAATGGAAGTCCACCACTTAAAGTAAATGGTATTACAGTTGTACAAGTATCAATAAAAGAAGTAAAGGTTACTATTGGCAAACTATCTACAACAACATTTTGTGTTGCTATCGAAACACAACCCCCTAGAGCCGTTGTGTAGGTGTAAGTAATTAAATGTGTTCCTACTCCAGCATCTGCAGGACTAAAAACTCCCAATCCATCAACTCCAGTACCTGAGTAAACTCCAATTCCATTGGCATCCGTAATTGGAAATCCTCCATAAAGAGCAAAGTCAGCAGTACTTATACAAGTATCAGTAAATGTATTAAGTGTGACCACTGGTACGTCAAAAATTGTAACATTTTGGGTTGTTGAATTTACGCAACCATCGGGAGTTGTATAAGTGTAATTTATTACTTGAGGTCCAAATCCGGCAATTGAAGGATCGAAAATTCCAGCGGCATCAACCCC
>JACAAW010000187.1 GCA_013377115.1 Bacteroidota bacterium
TGATTGCAATTCCATAATCAAGGTCAGCATTTTTAAAATCACCAACATTATCATAAGCAACCGCCCTATTGTAATAGGCTTCCAAATAATTCGAATTGATTTTTATTGCTTCAGAATAATCGTTAATGGCTCCTTTCAAATCACCTGATTTTCTTTTTGCAAAACCACGATTAAAAAGGGCTAAATAATTATCTTTTTTCAATTCAATGGCTTTTGAGTAATCCGCTATTGACCCTTTAAAATCACCACTATTATCTTTCACATAAGCTCTCATAAAATAATAATTGGGCTCATTAGATTTTAAAACAATAGCTTGGTCAATATCAGCAATAGCTCCCTTAAAATCATTCAATTTATATTTTGAACTTGCCCGGCACCAAAATCCTTCAGCACTTTTTTGATTGCCATTTAAATAGACATCAAAATTCTTAATGGCTTCATCAAATTTTCCATTATTGAACGATGACAATCCTGTAAAAAAATAATCAGTCTGTTGGGAAAATGAATTGGATTTTAATATTACCAGGAATAGCAATAATAATAAATATTTTTTCATGATTTAGGGTTTTAGATTTTGATGAATTTTGTTTCCATAACAAAGCTAAATAAATTTCATTTGTTAAAGGTAAGTTTTATGAAATATTTTGCATCTAATGTTTTTCGAAATACTTATTAAATTAAATTTGTAGGTTAAAATGGTTTGAAAAAAAAATCATTAGCATTTTTATGATGAATACTGATAACTTTTCTGGCAATACTCCAACAAAGAAGCAGCAACTTGCTTTTGTTATTGCAGAAAATGATTATTTCGGAATGATTTTCGAAGCCTACATTGTGGAATTAAACAATGATGGCCGGTTCAGCTATTCATACAAACGTATTTCAAATAAAACGATTGATGATTATTATATTGAGTTTTCAAGAACCGAAAGAGAATTAATTCAACTTTTAGATCTGATCTCAGAAGAATCTATTGTAAAGAAATTTTCCAAACAACAATTAAAGCCCAATGAGTTTTTCCCAAAACTTGAACAAAATAAATTTTCAGGTCTTATTCTTCCTTACATCGAAAAAACTTTGGCTGAGTTTCTAAACATTTTAAATACAAATAATTTCCCGTTATATTTTAAAGGCAAAAAGAAAAACCCAATTCAAGACGAAGCAATTGAAATTTTCAAAAATCCAACGGAAGTCATTTTCAATTTTGAAAAACTGGAGGGAGAAACGCATTATTTCCTCACAATTCAAAAAGGAAACGAAATTGTTAGTTTAACGAATAAAGAAGCTGCAATAATCTGTTCCAGTCCATGCTGGATATTAATGAAAAACCAGCTTTTCTGCTTTGAAGAAAATATTGATGCGAATAAACTACTGCCTTTTTTTAACAAGAATTTCATCATTGTTCCAGAGAAATCTGAGAAAGAATACTTCCAAAGCTTCATTCAGAAAGCAATTAAACGCAATTGTAAAATAAACAATGTCGGCTTTAAAATTGAAGAAATCACTTCAAAACCTTTTGCAAAATTATCGCTGGAGTTAAATTCAAAAAGCGAACCTATATTATTGTTGAGTTTCACTTATAGCTATAGCAATGTTCTTTTTCATAAAAAAGATGAAATTCTTACAGAATTCTCAGATAAAAATGGTTTTTCGTTCAAAAAAATCATTCGAGATTTTTATTATGAAGAGCAGCAAAAACTGAATTTATTAGAATCTGGTTTAAGTTTTATTGAGAATTCCACTTTTATTCTGGAATCTATGGATGAAAGTCCTGCATCCATTTTGGATTTGGTAGATTGGCTTTGTTCAAAAAAACAAATACTTCAAGAATTTGGATTCGAAATTGAACAAAAAAGTTTGAACAATCAGTTTTTCTTAGGAAAGTCAAGTCAGAAAGTTAGCATCAACAAAAACAACGATTGGTTTGATTTGGAAATCACCGTTTCCTTTGGCCATTATGTGATTCCATTTAAACAATTGAAACATCATATCCTGAACAATATCAGGGAATTTATTCTGCCGTCTGGCGAAATTGCTGTGATTCCAAATGAATGGTTTGCAAAATTTAACGATGTTGCCATTTATGGAACAAGTTCTAACGAAAGTTTGAAACTTTCTAAGCATCATTTTAGTCTGCTTTCAAATTTACTGGATAATGAAGTTCCTGATTTTTTAAAACGACTTCAAAACCTCACCACACCAGACAAAATCAAAACTCCTCCCCTTTCTGCTAAACTAAAGTCCACCATGCGCGATTACCAGGTTAAAGGTTTTTCGTGGATGAACTTTTTACAGGTGAATAATATGGGCGGAATTCTTGCTGATGACATGGGACTTGGAAAAACAATTCAAACCATTGCAATTCTGGAAAGTTTAAAGAATTCTAATACTGAAATTATTCCAGCAGTAAAACAAACAGGTTCCCAATTGCAACTCAGTATTTTTGATAGTTATTCTGAAGAAACTTCGCAACAGCCTCAAAAAACTTCATTGATTGTAATGCCGCTTTCCCTCATTCACAATTGGGAAAATGAATTCAGAAAGTTTGCTCCTGATTTAAAAATCCACAAACATATTGGCATCAATCGTTCGCAAAGCTCTGGGGGATTTAGTAAATACGATGTTGTGCTTTCCACTTACGGAACTGTTCGTAACGACATTGAATTCATTAGCAATTTTCAATTTCACTATTTAATCTTAGATGAAAGTCAAATTATCAAGAATCCATTTTCGAAAAATTATGCCGCAATAAAACAAGTGAATTCATTGAATAAATTGGTGCTTACTGGCACGCCAATCGAAAATCATTTGGTGGATTTATGGTCTCAATTTTCAATTTTAAATCCAGGATTGCTGGGCAGTTTGAACTTTTTTAAAAATGAATTTTCAATTCCAATTGAAAGAAACAATGACATTGTAAAGCAAAATAAATTAAAAACGCTAATAAATCCATTCATTCTAAGAAGGACAAAAGGCGAAGTTGCAAAAGAATTACCACCACTTACAGAAAAGGTGCACTTTTGTGAGATGTCAGAATATCAAAAAAATATTTACGAAGAAAAGAAATCAGAAATCAGAAATGTAATTCTTGAAAGCATTGATAAAAATGGATTCCAGAAATCGAAGTTTGTTGTATTGAGCGGATTAATGAAATTGAGATTAATTGCAAATCATCCGGTTCTTTCAATAAAAGATTATGTTTATGACTCAGGAAAATTCACGGAAATTATTCGAAACGTAGAAAACCTGCAGGAAAGCGGACATAAAGTTTTGCTTTTTTCGCAGTTTGTAAAACATCTCAAACTTTTCAAAGATTATTTTGATTCTCATAAAATGATTTATTCAATGCTTTCGGGCGAAATGGATCAGAAAACAAGAATTCGTGTGATTGATGATTTCCAAACCAATCCAAACAATAAATTATTTCTTATTTCGCTAAAAGCCGGTGGTGTTGGACTCAATTTAACTTCAGCAGATTATGTTTTCATGCTCGATCCATGGTGGAACCCAGCAGTTGAAAAACAAGCTATAAACCGTGCACACCGAATTGGTCAGGACAAACCAGTGTTCACTTATAAATACATTTCGAAAGATACCATCGAAGAAAAAATGCTTGCACTTCAAGAAAAGAAATCGCTTTTAGCAGACACATTTCTCAGTGATATGAATGGATTTAATAAATTAACTTTTGAAGAGATCCAAACGTTTCTTTCTTAAATTTCAAGATCACTTTTGACTAATTTAATTTTTTATTTTAATAATGTCGTGCCTACGGCACTTTACTGATTTTTGTATTTTCTTATTTTACCATAATTTCGCACCTACGGTGCTTTTGACAGTTGGCGCGGATTTGAAATCCTTTTGAAATTGAATAAATGAACCGGCACGAAATAAAAACCAATGCAAACTGATATTTTTCCAGCCTCGCTAGAGGCGGCATTATGGTAAAATAAAGATAAATTTCCCAATAAAGCCCCGTAGGTGGCGACATTATAGCCCAGCATTGAAAATAAACGTAAGCATTATTGCTTGAAATAATTATTTACAAAGTGAGATTGCTTCTCCGCCTAATGGCGAATCGCAATGACGCCCTCAAAAGAATTTGAAATAATTATATTTTGGTTTACATTTGCCGCATGGTAGCCGAATCGAATTCATCCAAATTCAAACAATTCTTTATTGAAATTTTTAAAGATAGTTACAAAACTATCTGGATGATGCTGAAAATAATGGTTCCCGTTTCCATTATTGTAAAACTTTTGCAAATCAGCGGGGGCATTGAAATTATTGGGTCGGCTTTAGCTCCAATTATGAAACTCGTCGGTTTGCCCGGCGAAATGGGCTTGGTTTGGGCAACCGGTATGATTACCAATTTATTTGGCGGTGTAATTGCGTTTATCAATTTGTCAGGAAATCATCCGTTGACTGTTGCACAAATTACCATTTTAGCAACAATGATGCTGGTGGCACATACTTTCCCGATTGAATTGCAGATTGCCCGCAAATCCGGATTAAAACTGATTACGATGCTTTTCATTCGGTTTGGATTTGCCTTTTTATTCGGATTAATCCTTCATACTTTTTACTCACAATTCAATTTACTTGGAGAAACGGCCATCATTAAATTGAAGCCAGACCTCATTCAAGACCTCACCATTTTGGGCTGGATAAAAAACGAATTAAAAAATTATTTAATTATTTTCTTATTCATTTTTTCGTTGATGTTCCTAATAAAACTTTTGAAAGTTCTTGGAATAATTAAATTAATCACAAAATTAATTTCGCCCCTTTTACGATTTCTGGGAATCAGCGAAAGTGTTACTACCATAACTATTGTTGGCCTGACTTTAGGAATTGTTTATGGCGGAGTTCTCATCATCAACGAATCCAAATCCAACGAAATAAAACGGCGCGATATTTTTTATTCCATGACCTTAATGGGCCTTTGCCACAGCGTAATTGAAGATTCCATTCTGATGATTTCCATCGGCGGCCATTACTCCGGAATTATTATCGGAAGAATTATTCTAAGTCTTATTATTACTTTTATTATTGTAAAAATCACCAGTCGCTTTTCGGATGCGCTGTTTGGGAAGTTATTTTTGAATAAGGTGAAGATTTGATAAAAATAAATTACATAGTTTATTTTACAGCATCAACTATATACCATGTTTTATAGAAAATAAAAAAAGTTGCTCCAATGTAAATCCAAAAAGATATTTTACTCCATAGTTTCTGTTTTTGGGATTTATTTTCATGATTCTGAACAATTTCATCTCTTTTTTTATAAAAAAAGAAATAGCCAATTAAAATCAAGACAATATATACAGTAATAGCTATTAATAACATAAAATCACTTGAAAAGTTGTACTGAAAAAAATACTGAAATAAAAACAAAAATGAGAGTACATTTATTCCTTCCAAAATCGTAAGCATCACTAATGAAGTAGTGGCTGGAGTATCATTAGTTCTTGTATTTTTATGACTTTTATAAATCCAGTAATATGCGTTTTTAAACATTAGTTTTTAGAGAGTTAAAGTTTGTTTTTATTTCAATTTCTTTTTTTCTTTTGCTGTTGGCAAAAAGTTTTCGCCAGTAACTACTTTTATTTTGTGCGAAGTATGGAAACTTCTCACTGCCTCTATTGTCACATTTTTTTCGCGGTGCGAAGTTTCCAAACTTCGCACATTTTTTTTACCCACACAAATCTAATTTAATAATATCAATTACACTTTCTAAATCAGCATAATTTCTAGCACTTGAATAGATATAATCTTCAGGTTTTTCAACAATGCCCGCTTTTACAGGATTATTATGAATATAATTTACTTTTTGCTTTATATAATTATTTGAAAATACTTCTAATGGATGACTTTCATGTTGCCAGAACTGATAATTAGTATTTCTAGTATGTTTTGTTGCCGCATTTGAAAAGATACTCAACATCCAATCTCTTCTGCTTTCTGGTTCGGTTTGTATTGTTTCAATAATTTTGTTACTTGTAAATTGTTTCATATCTCTAATGACACCACTTAAATCTTCCTTCTCCGAATTCACAATCATGTGAATATGATTTGTCATTATTACATAAGCAAAAATATTCAATCCTTTCTTTTGCTGACAATGCTTGAAACTATCAATAACAATATCTTTATAAATTTTTCTACTAAAAACATCTACCCATTCAACAACTGTAAATGTTACAAAATAGGCTTTTGATTGATCGTATATTTTAAATTTAAAACCCATAAAAACTGTTTAATATTTCGTGCGAAGTT
>JACAAW010000188.1 GCA_013377115.1 Bacteroidota bacterium
TTGTAGAACCGATTAATCCAACTTTCGTGAAAGCGCAATAGTAATTGGTTCCATCAAAATCTACACGAGCAACAAAATCATTGTGCTTAGCAGAATATACTTGAAAGGAGCCAACGGAATTAAAACTGTTTTTATCTAAAAAGCCTCCCAAGTCATAACTTGTTCCATAATAAGGAAGGATCAGCAAATCGGCATTAAGTTCAGTTGCCAACTCAGCCATTTTGTCTCGTGAAATTTTTGAGTCTTCTAAAGGCAAGCCCGATTTTTTGAACATTTGAACTGAGGTATTATAATCAATTACTTTATATCCCAATTCCGAAAATCTTTTTTCAACTAATTTCCAATTAGAAGTTCTCCACTTTTCAAGGTTTTGTAAATTAAGAGGAAGTCTATTTGGTAGAATAGCGACTGTTTGGTATTTAACTTTTTCTGGGGGGATGGTGCTTTCAGTGTACAAATAGCCACTACCAGTTGTTCCACATGAATTTGCAATGATTGCAAAAAAAGCTAGAACCAGAATGTTGAAAATAATTTTTTTCATAAGTTTTGTTTTTATTTACACTTTTTCAGTTCGTTTTCAGTTTTTTCATAATCTTCAATTGCATTACTTGTTTTCAAATATAATTGAAGTTGTTTTTGACCTTTTACACAATCATTTTTCTTTGCAAGTAATAATGCCAATTCTCTGTGAACCTCTGGAAATTCAGGCATCATATTTAAACAGGAATAATAATTTCCATAGGCTTCAGTAAAATTTCCTTGTTTGTAATTGTACAAGCCCATCATGTAAAACGACATGTATAAAGTTGGGATCTTTTCGCTGGCAATTTTTGCCAATTCAAAAATGTTGGCATTTACTCCCTTTTTTACTGCCCAAAATATTCTGAAAACCATTGCCGCAGCATAATATGATTTGTCAGAAAATTGAGATTCATATAATTCGTTGGTTCCTGAAACTAAAGTCCTTAAATGACCTTCGGCCTGATAAATATATGGTCGGTTTTTTAATGAATTAATTAAGGCTTCTATTGCCAGATAATTTTTTCCTTCGTTCATCAAAACTTTTCCCATGCCATACCAACCGCGGGAATCGTATACAAATTTCGAATTGAAATATTTCAATAAGCCTTTTGCTTCCTCATATTTTTCGTTGATGATAAAATAACTGGCTCGCAAAATTAAAACGTTGGGATCATCAGAATTTAATGTCTTTGCAATTTTGCTTTCAGAATCAGCTGTTGTATTATCTTCGTTATGAAGGCTAAATAATCCTTTGTAATAATGTGCCAAATAAAGGTTTGGATAATCTTTCAAAAGTTCGTCGCACATATTAAGCGCTAACATGAATTCTGCAGTTTTTCTTTTTCGGGCTGGATCAAGCACGAAAAGTGGAAGTTTGTCTGCTAATATTTTTAGTTTTTCAATTTTTGAATAAGCAGTAAATGGAATATCTTTCAAATCAACTGCATTTTTGTCTACGGCAGTTGAAGGCCCAAGAGTTAAATCGCTGGAGATTTTATTTGCCAGATCATTTTGAAGTGTAAAAATATCATTTAGGCTGCCTGTTACTTCTTGGGTTCCAATAATTTCACTTGTACTGGTATTAACAGTTCTTGTTCTCAATACCACCTTGTCGTTCATATTTGTGGCAGAACCGAAAACAAAATATTTGGCACCAATTAGCTGACCTGCTTCAACTGCAGATTTGTCGTCCATCATTCCTGAGGTTTTTAACTTCAATTCATCTAGGATTTGGTTGAGGTATTCCCTTTCAACAATTCTAATAGAATGCGATTTGAGAATCTTTGAAATCAATGCCTCCGAACAACTTGAGCCAAGCCATTGCATTTCGTTGGTTCCACCCATTGTTTTAAAATCAGAAATCGCAATTGTTAAAACTTCTTTTGAGACAATAATTTCTCCAACAACCTTAAAAACAATGTTTTTTCCATAAAAGAATGGTTCGTCTTTTAGTACCTCCCAGGTAATTTTTTTATTCTTTCCGCCGGCAATATTTTCATTTACGTCACCGATAACATTTCGAAGTGAGTTGCCAAAAGTTTTGCCTCCATCTTTCGAGTAGTATAAGCTGATTTTAAATTTTTGGTTGTTGGATGCTCCGTTAATGTCGTAAATTACAACAATGTTTTTACCATCCTTAGAGGTGCGGATATTTTCAATTTTTTGTCCAAAAACAGAAAATGAAAAAACAAGGAATACCAAGGTTGCAAAATGTTTCATTGTGTGTTTTTAAAGACGAAGCAATGTATTTAGTGGACAATATTATGAAAAATATTGAAATAACACAAAAAAATACAAACATTAATTTTTAATTAAACAATTATTCTAATTTTGTTTTTCAATAGATTATAGAATAAATTTCCAGTAGAAAAGCAATAAAAAAATCCCCATGAAAAAAATAGGTTTGCTATACTTGATGGTGTCTGTATTTTGTTTTGTTTCTGCTCAAAAAGCGGAGTTAATACTGCCTATTGGACATATTGATAAAATAAATTCCATTTCATTTTCTAATGATAATAAATATATTTTAAGCGGAAGTTGCGACCAAACTGCAAAAATATGGGAAGTTAAAACAGGGAAAGAATTAAGAACTTTTTCTGGCCATACCCAAAAGATTACTTCAGTTTGCTTTTCAGCTGATGGTAAAAACATTTTCACAGCAAGTTCAGATAAAACCATAAAGCAATGGAACGTTGAAACTGGTGCCGAAATAAATACCTATTTAGGGAATACCTCTGGGGTTAATTCGATTGTTGTTAGTTCCGATAAAAAGTTTCTTATCAGCGGGAGTGACGATAAAACAGTTAAAGTTTGGGAAATTGGAACTTCAAATGTAAAAACATTTGCGGGTCACTTATCAAATGTTACTTGCCTTGCTATTAGTCCTGATTGCAAAAAAGTTTATTCGGGAAGTTCGGATAAAACTATTAAAATCTGGGACTTACAATCTGGAAAAGAAATAAAGAGCATACAAGCTCATGATGCTGAGGTAACTACCATTGACATTAGTTCAAATGGAAAGTTTTTAGTTTCTGGTAGTTCCGACAAAACAATAAAGATTTGGGATTTACAAAATGGAATGCTTCTAAAAACTTTAATTGGAAGCAATGATAAAATTAGCTCAGTTTGTTTCAGTAATGATTGTCGCTCTATTATTTCTGGCGGAAAAGATAATACGGTGAGAATTTGGGACTTTGAAAAGGGAACCGAAAAACAGAAAATTTCAAAATTTTCAAACGAAGTATCTTGTGTGAGATTTTCTAAAAACGATAAAACTTTTATCGCTGCAAGTTTTTTGAAAAACAAAGCCAATTATGAAAATGACCAAAATGATATTACAGTTAATTACAATGGAATTGGAACTATTGATATTTTTAATATTGGATCATCAAGTCCTTTTTATACATTCAGAGGTCATTCGGCATGGGTAAATAATCTTAGCCTTAGTGATGATGGAAAACGTTTAATTACAGGGAGTTATAATAAACAGGCTAAATTGTGGGACTTAACAACTGGGAAACAAATTCGGAATTTTTCTGGTCAAACGGATTGCATTAGTTCAGTTGCAATTTCTCCTAACAATGATTTTGCTTTAACTGGTAGCATTGACAAAACAACCTGGCTTTGGGATTTATCCAATGGAAAGGTGAAACAAACGTTCGCCAGTAATGATTTTATTACTTCAATAAAATTCTTGGATTCTGGTCAAAAAGTTTTACTTGGAACCGCTGGAGAAGAAGTAAATTCCTATAATATTTCTTCAGCTGCAATTGATAATAAATACAAAGTTGGTATTGGAATAAATAGCATTGCGGTTGATTCAAAAAATGAAAAAATTGCAACTGCTAGTTTTTATGGGCTTTCTATCTTTGATAAAAAAACAGGAGATTTATTAAAGAACATCAACAATCATAAGGATGGTGCTTTATGTGTGGCTTTTAGTGCGGATTCCAAATTTTTGGCTTCTGGTGGAGCTGATAAATTGGTAAAACTTTACGATGCCAATTCATTTAAGGAAATATTTACTTTCACAGGCCATACCGATGAAATTTACGGAATCGCATTTAGTGATGACGGAAATATAATTGCTTCTGCCAGTAACGATTACACAGTTAAACTCTGGGATGTTAAAACCGGAAAATTGTTAAAAACATTAAGTGGGCATAAAAAAGAGGTAGAAGCTGTTGGATTTATAAAAGGTTCGAAGTTTTTGTTTTCTGGTAGTCAGGACAATACAACGAAAATTTGGGATGTTTCATCAGGAGCAGAGCTTTGTTCATTAATTAGCATAGATACAAATGATTGGGTGGTAGTTACGCCTTCCGGTTTATTTGATGCTTCCACTGGTGCAATGAATCAGATGCATTATATCGTTGGACTTGAGTCAATTGCACTTGAGCAACTAAAAGACAGATACTACGAACCCGGACTGCTGCAGAAAATTCTTGGTTTTAAGGAAGAGTCGATTCGTAATGTTCAAAATTTCAACGAAGTAAAGATTTATCCAAATGCTGATGCTTCACAAATCGACAATGCCACTGGCAATTTGATGATCGATTTAAAAAACCAGGGCGGAGGTATTGGAAAAGTTGTGGTTTACATTAACGGAAAGGAAATAGCTTCTGATGCTCGTGGCGAGAAAGCTGATCCAAATTCCAAAGAAATGAAGCTGAACTTAAAACTTAAAAATCATCCTTACATATTACCTGATAAAGAAAACAAAATAGAAATCAAGGCATACAATGCTGATGGAAGTTTAGTCAGCAGGGGAGTGGTTTTGGTTTATGATGAAAAAGAAAAAACACCCAATGTTTATCCAAATTTATTCATTGTTGCTTCGGGAATTTCTGATTACGAAGGTGATAAAATTGATTTAAAATTTGCTGCAAAAGACGCTGAAGATATTGCAAATACTTTAGAATTAGCATCATCCCGACTTTTCGGAAATGAGAAAACATTTACTTATCTTTTAACGACCAATAAAAATCCAATCGGAAAATTCCAATCCGTTTTACTTCCTACAAAAGCGAATCTTCTGAAAACATTTGAAGATATTGCCAAAGTTGCAAAATCAACGGATGTAATTGTTGTTTATCTTTCTGGACACGGTGTGAACTGGGGAGGACAAGATGGAGATTTTTATTATCTCACTCAAAATGCATATTCAGCAAGTGCCGAAACCTATTCAGATCCGGTAATTAGAAAAAATTGTACTGTTTCTAGTGCAGAATTAACAGAATTGATAAAAAAAGTTCCGGCATTAAAGCAAGTTCTGATAATAGATGCTTGCGCTTCAGGAAGAATGGTAAAAAATTTAATTTCGAAAAGAGACATTTCCTCAAGTACACTGCGCGCTTTGGATCGCATGAAAGACCGAACTGGAATGCACATCATTACAGGCTGTGCTGCTGATGCAGTGAGTTATGAAACCAGTCGTTTTGGACAGGGAATATTGACTTACAGTATTTTAGAAGGTATAAAAGGAACTGCTTTGCGCGAAGGAAAGTTTATTGATGTGAGTACTTTATTTCAAAAAGCCAGAGATCGCGTTCCAGAATTGGCTATAGGAATTGGTGGTATTCAGAAACCAGAGGTCTTTAGTCCTTACGGCGCCGAAAGTTTTGATATTGGCGAATTAAATGATGAAGACAAAACTAAAATTAATCTGGCTCAAGAAAAGCCCATGGTTTTGCTTACCAATTTTCAGGATGAAAATTCTTTAGATGATAATATTGGTCTTGAAAAAGTGGTAGATGAAACCTTCAGAAATGAAGCTTCCAAAGATTCAAAATTCGTATTTGTTGATACCAAGGATTTTCCTGGAGCTTACAGAATAAGAGGGCAATATCATATCAGTAACAAAACAATAAAACTTAAGGTAAATGTTTTTGTTGCAAAGGATTTGGTTAAAACATTTGAATTGTCTCAAAGCCAAGCAGAAATTCAGATTTTATCCGACAAAATTCTGGAAAATGTTAAGCTTCTTTGGAAATAGATTCTTGTAAAATCAATCCATGATTAAGACACTGTGGTTCTCGAAGTGTCAGCGGTGGTTTCGAGAATCTCAACCACCGAGTTAAACGGACACTGAGCGAAGTCGAAGTGCCCGCAACTTTCTTACTCCTTCAAAAATTTCTTTACCCCAACACCTTTTGAACTTGTAGCTTTTATTAAATAAATGCCACTGGGTAAATTT
>JACAAW010000189.1 GCA_013377115.1 Bacteroidota bacterium
ACTAAGCATATTGCTGAATAACCAGTATAGGTGCCTATTTCTAGTATTTGTTTTGGTTTGATCATCAAACTCAACATTTCTAATAATGCCCCTTGGAAATGACCAGACAGCATTCTTGGGCGAAGAACTTTTGAATATGTTTCTCTATTTAATTTCTTTAAAATAGCTGATTCTTCGCGAGTATGATGATCTGAGTAATTCTGAATTTCCTCGTTTATCATTATTTATTTGGAATTAAAAAGTAACACGCTTAATTTTTCTTTATCAAAAACTTCATTGGCTACTTCCAATATTTCGTCAGATTTTAAAGCATTAATTTTAGAATGAATTTCTTCGATGCTATCAACTTTATTAAAAACAAGCAAACTCTTTCCCATTGAAAGCATTTCATTTAAATTTGATTCATATGAAATGGCAATCTGACCTAACATTTGTTGTTTTGCCCTTGATAGTTGAAGAGTTCCAAGTTTTTGCTCCCTGAATTTTTTCAGTTCCTGATAAACTAAATGCACAGTTTTTTCAACAAAATCATTATCAGTACCTAAATAAATGCTAAAAAAACCAGTATCGGAATATGGGGTGTAATTGGATTCAATATTATAGCAGAAACCATATTTTTCGCGAATTGCCAAACTAAGTCGTGAATTCATTCCAGGACCACCCAAAATATTATTGAGCAAAATCAGTCCGGTCTTTTTTTCTTCCATACTTGAATAGGCAATATTCCCAATCATGCAATGAGTTTGAAAGGTTTTCTTTTTTAACTGAAGGGTTTTTGGAACGTAATTCGTAAAAACTTCACGCTGATAATCGCGACATTTTTCTTTAATACTCCCAAATGATTTTTCAACCAATTTTATCAATTTAGAAAACTCAATTTTCCCGGCAGATGAAATTACAATTTGATCCGTATGGTAATTTTTCTCAATAAAATCTAAAATTGATTTCTTATTAAATTTCTTTAAATTTTTTGGGGTTCCTAAAATATTGCGACCAATGGAATGTCCATCAAAAATAAGATCTTCGAAATCGTCAAAAATTTCTTCGGAAGGACTGTCCTTGTATGAATTTATTTCATCAATTACCACATCTTTCTCTTTTTCAAGTTCCTTTTCAGGAAAAATTGAATCGAAGGTAATTTCAGCAGTTAATTCGATTGCCCTTTGATAATATTGGGGCAAAAAAGAGGAGTAAATGCAAGTTTCTTCTTTGGTAGTAAAGGCATTTAATTCACCACCAACGTTTTCCATGCTACTTAGAATATAATAAGATTTACGTTTCGAAGTTCCTTTAAAAATAACGTGCTCAATAAAATGAGCCAAGCCTTGTTCTTTCAATTCTTCATCGCGAGAACCAGTGTTAATAATGATTCCACAATGCGCAACAATTGAATCCACATATTTGTGAACCAGGCGAATCCCATTTGAAAGCGTATGATATTGAAAAGCTGCCATCTTATTTTAAAGGGTACTTATCATCAAAGTAAACCCAAAACAATGGTCTAAAGCCACGAATATCACCATTTTCTTCTCTTTTTTCAGTAAGAGGAGCAAATCCAAGAATTCGTTTCTCGAATTTTAATGTGGAAGGATCCATCGACCATTCTTCAATAAAACTAAGTTTGTAAATTTTCTGTATATCTAGTTGGTTGTTAACCACAATAACGGAATCACCAAAAGGTGGAGATTGTTTTTTTGTAACAATGGTATCGTTTTTCCCTCCAGTTTCTTTCACTTCTTTTGGAGATAACAATTTACCAAAATCATCATAAGCTTTTACTTTTCCTTCGAAAGTTGCATCTAAAATCTTTTTCACAAATGATTCTCTTTTAGAACCTTCAATATTCTGAACCCACCAATCGTAGTCAGGATCGGGTGTTTTTATGGAGACTTCATATTGAATTCTTTCAGTTACCAAATTTTTATTTGGTTCAGTTGAGGAATTCTTGGTACTATTTTTGCAGCTGCTGAGGCCTATTAAAATAGCAAATGTTAAAAAAATCCTGATTTTTAATTTTCTCATAATATTCCGGTTTTTAGATTTGCAAATTTATTGAATATTTTTCTTTTAATCTTGCTTTTTAAATAAAACGTGTATACATTTGAATTATTAACTATAAATAAAAAAAACATGAAAAAATTACTCATTTTCACCTTTGTTGCTGTTGGACTTCTGGTTTTTAGCGGCAATTCACTTTTCGCTCAAAAAGTTTATACAGTTGATAGCAAGTACGATGCTGATATCAAAGTTTATGTATGCAGCAGCAAGTATGATGCTGATTTATGTGTTTACAAAGTAAGCAGTGCTTACGACGTAAACGATGATGGTTTGTGGTTTTTCACAAGCAGCAAATACGACGCAAAAAAGAAAGTTTATTTTGTCGATAGCAAGTATGATGCTGATTTATTGATTTATTTTGTCGATAGCAAATACGACGCAAAATGGAATAACAATAGTAAAAAGCATTTAATTTACTAAATTTGAAAGCTACCTTCGGGTAGCTTTTCTTTTTTAAAAACGTTCTAAATTACTACTCCCCCTAAAAATTGCAATAGATTTTTAAATTGAAGAAACCCAATCTTCATCCCACCAATTTCGTTATTGATATTACAAATTTAAAGACATTAAAATACAAAACCAAATCCTTCATTTTTGTAGGATTGACAGATATTATAAATAATCAGCAAATATGTTTTTTGACTTGTTAAAATAGAATATTTTTGCCGCCAAACGTATATTTAAAATATTGCCTTATGAAATTTTCAGGAATGTTCAAAAAAATTGGACTGACATTAACTTTCCTTTTGGTTTCAATGGTTTCCTTTGCCACAGAATTAGCAAGCAGCGAAACCTCAACAACCATTTTAAACGATCAACGGTATAATCGTGCCATTCATATAATGGTTATGTTGTTAATTGGTTTCGGTTTTTTGATGGTATTTGTTAGAAAATATGGTCGTTCTGCTCTTACAGCAACATTTTTATTAGTTAGCACAGCTTTACCTCTCTATTTTATCATCAGAAGTTCCAGTATTGTTGGAGGCATTTCAGATGAAATTGAAAAACTAATTTTGGCAGAATTCGGCGCTGCTAGTTTGCTCATTGCTGCTGGAGCCGTTTTGGGACGTTTAAAAATGCCTCAATATATTTTGCTGGGTTTACTATTTATTCCGGCTTATGCTTTTAACGAATGGATTGTAATTGGTGGAGGGTTAAACATCATAAATATTGGAGGCGTAGTTGACACCGGAGGTTCCATTGTAATTCATGCATTTGGAGCTATTTTCGGATTGGGGGTTGCCTTAACAATGACAACCAAGCAAGAAATGGAAAAAACCATTGAATCTGATGCAACAAGCGACCGATATTCTATGCTTGGAAGTATGGCATTATGGATTTTCTGGCCAAGTTTCTGCGCAGCTTTGGTAACTCCAGCAGAAATGCCTCATACTGTAGTCAATGTTATTTTTGCCTTATGTGGTTCAACGCTTGCTACCTACATTTTTTCAATTTCATTACGCAAAAAAGTAAGCATCGCCGACATAGCAAATGCAGCCTTGGCTGGTGGTGTTGCTATTGGATCTTCATGCGTCGTAGCTAGCCATACCATGGCAGCTATTATTGGAATTATGGCTGGTGGAATCTCAACACTTGGCTTTGCAGTTATTCAATCCAGACAACAAAAATGGATGAAAATAATTGACACTTGTGGTGTTACGAATCTTCATGGAATCCCTGGCTTAATGGGTGGACTCGCAGTACTTCCTATTGTAAAAGGAATAAATGCTGGCAGCCAATTACTTGGTATATTGATTACCATAATTGTTGCTCTTGGCACTGGTTTCATTACAGGAAAAATACTTCCAATACTTGGTCGTAAAACAGAAGCCTATGAAGATGCTGACGAATTTATTGATGCTGAAGAATAACAATCCCCTTGTTTTTTTGCTCTGAAAATTCAAAAATCAGTTTATAATAATAATCCTATTAATTTTATTTGCTTTCAGCCTAATTTTGTAGTATATTTATGCCCGGAAATTTTTAAAAAATTTCTGTTTTTTAAATTTTTCTTTGAACAACAATAAAAAAACAAGTGTTTTACCTGTAATTTTTTTAGTAAAATACCCATTGCCAAAGTATTGAGTATTTTGGTTCTTTAACTTTTTAAAACAAATTAGAAATCACATGAAAAAAATGTACACAAAAACAATCAAAATCTTTAATCCTATAACAATAATAGTTTTTGTAATAGGAATGCTGTTTGCAAATTTAAATGTAAAAGGACAAGTGCCTCTAATTTCAGCTAGTGACGGTGGCTTTGAAAATGCAACATCAGCTTTTACAAATAATGGATGGACAGCAGTTGGGACTTCTGCTAGAACATGGAGAGTTGGAACATTTGGTGGCGCAGCATCAGGCACAAAAGCTGCATATTGGGGTACAGCAGCAGCTTATGGTGGAGCTGCTAGTTCTGCAGTTGGCCATTTTTATCGTGATGTTGTAATTCCAGCTGGAGCCACAAATGTCTACTTAAATTATAAATTGAAATATCCAACAATTGATAATACATATGATTATTTTTATGTTTTTGCAACTACACCTGCAAATACGCCTGTTAATGCGGTTATTCCAACTACTGGTTATACGAATCTATTTACAAATACGGCAACGGCGTATGCTGCATTTACAGCTATGCCTCAGATTGACCTCACTGCATATGCAGGGACTACGGTTCGACTTGTTTATACTTTTAAAACAGATGCTGCCAGCCCGAACGCAGCTCCTGTAGTTGATGATATTACTTTAACTTATATTGCTGGTGCTCCCTGTTCAGGCACTCCTTCACCCGGGAATACTATTTCAACAGCAAATCCAATATGTTCAGGAATAAACTTTTCACTTTCATTACAAAATACAACCACTGGCAGCGGAATATCATACCAATGGCAATCATCGCCAAACAATATTACATGGACAAATATTGCTGGAGCCACTTCCTCTACTTTCACAGGAACACAAACAATTGCTACTTATTATCATTGTTTGGTCACTTGTTCTGGAAATACTGGGACATCAAATGCTATTTACGAAACAATGAATACTTTGGCAAATTGTTACTGTACAAATACAAATACTACAAGTACCACTTATATGATCAATAATTTCTCTATAACAGGAGGAATTACAAATATTACAAATAATGGCTCAGGTTTTTCAACAAATGGGTACGGTAATTTCACTGCAATGACAGCAGGTCAGGTAATTGGCAGTTCGGTGAATTTTTATACGGATTTTTTACCATCTGGATATACTTATGGAGTTGGAATTTGGATTGACTGGAACCAAAATGGAAGTTTTGGTGATGCAGGGGAACAAGTTTATTTGTCAGGCGCGTATGTTTCTTCTGCTACTGGAACTATTACTGTTCCTGCTGGAGCAATTGCAGGTAATACAAGAATGAGAGTTGTAGCCAACTATCTATCAACTGCGCCTACGGCTTGTACTGGTTCAGGAACCACTGAATGCGAAGATTACACATTTAACGTAATAATTCCGACAGGATGCACAGGAACACCTGCTCCAGGAAACACAATTTCTAGTGCAAATCCAATTTGTACTGGTGTGAATTTTACTTTATCATTACAAAATACTCCAACAAGTTCTGGAATCACTTATCAATGGCAATCATCACCTGATAATGTTACCTGGACAGATATCACTGGGGCTACTTCTGCAACATATACAGGTACACAAACTTCCTCCACCTATTATCAATGCTTGGTCACTTGTTCTGGAAATACAGGAACTTCAACTCCTCTACAAGTAAATTTACAAACTGGGGTAGGCTGTTTAACCTATTGTACAAGTACAGCTACTTCAACAGCTGACGAGGAATTATATAGTATCACTGTAAATGGAGCATCAACACCTGCTGCTTATGCCAATGCAAATGGATGCGCTACTGTTGCTCCAGGACCTGGTTCGATATTAAGTAGGTACTCCAATTTTAAAACATTAGGAAATTTAACTACATTAACTCAAGGAGCAACTGTTCCATTTACTTTAGAAGAAAATGAATGCGATGGCGCAACTTACTTTTCAAATGGTATGGCTATTTGGGTTGACTGGAATCAAAACGGGTCATTTACTGATTCTGGAGAACAAATG
>JACAAW010000019.1 GCA_013377115.1 Bacteroidota bacterium
CATTCACAAAATGCACGTTTTGAGTGCATTGATGGAATGAGAGGTTTTTTAGCATTGGGTGTTTTTATTCACCATTCAGCTATTTGGCATCAATACATTCAAATTGGTCTTTGGGAAGCCCCTAAGTCGAACATTTATAATCAATTCGGACAAACCAGCGTTTCATTTTTCTTTATGATTACCAGTTTTTTGTTTATATCAAAGCTGATCAATTCCGCGGAAAAGGGTTTTAACTGGCGCAATTTTTTTATTTCCAGAATATTCAGGCTGGGGCCAATGTATTATTTTTCATTATTGGTAATAATTATCTCTGTGATGTTTATTACTAATTGGCAGCTCCAAATTGGAATTAGACCCTTTTTAGATTCTATTTTTAAATGGAGCCTCTTTACAATAAATGGATTAACTGATATCAATGGCTCTGAATTAACTTCAAAAGTTGGTGCTGGTGTTGTTTGGTCATTGCCTTACGAATGGTTATTTTATTTCAGTTTACCCATCATTTCTATATTTATTTTAAAAGTGAAGCATAAAATCGGTTATATCGCTTTGAGTGTGATATTTATTTTTGTTTTTTATAAAGTTCATGAAATTTATCCATATCATATTTATTCTTTTATTGGTGGCGCCATCGCGCCATTTTTAATCAGATATACCCAGTTTTATAAGAAAATAAATAAGAATTTAGCCAGCCTTGTAATAATTGCTTGTTTAATAATTTTATGTTTGCATAGTACCGCATTTAATATTTATAATGTAATTTTTAGTTCATTGGCTTTTACACTTGTTGCATTGGGTTTTTCGGTTTTTGGATTATTGAAAAATTCTACGCTGAAATTTTTAGGAGAGATTTGCTATAGCACCTATTTACTCCATGGAATTGTTCTTTTTACGGTATTTTATTTCGGATTTGGATTCGAGTATTCGAAAAGTTTAAATCCTTTTCAATATTCGCTTGTAATTTTTTCAATTACACCAATCGTTGTAATAATTAGTTTCTTGGGATTTAAATTTATCGAAAAGCCATTTATGGATAAATCGAAAATTATTATTCAGAAATTAAATTTACGGGACGAAAAAAAGAAAAATAATAAATAATATCTCATGAAAACCAGGAAAGAAATTAAAGCCGAATATAAGCTAATGAAGTTTCCAATTGGAATTTTCCAGATTAGGAACAAAGTAAATGGAAAAATATTTGTTGGAAGTACCACCGATTTAAAAGCAATTTGGTTTGCTCAAAAACTCCAATTGGATGTGGGGATTCACCAAAATGCCGAGCTGCAGCAAGATTGGAAACAATTTGGTGCCGATCAATTTGTATATGAAATACTTGAAGAGATAAAACAAGATGATGAAAAACAAATTGACTATAACAAAGAATTGAAAATCCTTGAAGAAATGGTTATTTCAGAATTAAAACCATTTAATGAAAAAGGATATCATAAGCAAAAGTAAAAATTGAGCAGAATATTATTAAATTTGAATTATTAAACCAAGTATATGAAAAACTTATTGACTTTATTATTTATTACATTTTCAATAAATGTATTTTCTCAAACAAAAGTGGTTTGCACTGAAGTGAAAAAAGACACAGTTTTAACAAAAACCTGTGTTTATAAAAATACAAAAATTGTTGAAACATGCGATTTAGTTGGCAAAGATGCAGAGCCTACTGGTTGTTCCAGTGCTTTTTTTATGAAAAAGGGTCGAAAATATGTAACGGTTGATAATTGTGAGATTTTCAATGAAAAGCAGGATTCATTATTGATTTTGATAAATAATCAGATTAAAGAAGTTTACAAAGATAAATCAACCACCAAAGGAGGAAAGATTTGTTTTGCGAATCACCCACCATTAAAGCCTTACGGAATGAAAAATTTGGAAATTTCTTTTTCGGAAGACAAGGTGATTTTTAAAGCCTATTTTGATTTAAGCGAATCTTGTAAAGCAATGAATACGGTAGAAGTTGTAATATCAATGAATGATATTGAAAAGTATTTGAAGTAATACCAATTGTATTTATATTCTTTTTTTGTTTAAATTTCCAAACCGATTACCTTTGTGCCAATTATTAATTTTCGTAAAGTGATCAAATTTTCAATAATAATCCCAGTTTATAATCGTCCTGACGAAATTACCGAGCTTCTCGAGAGTCTCGAAAAGCAATCATATCAAAACTTTGAAGTTCTGATAATTGAGGACGGGTCAACACAAAAAAGTGATCATATCATTGAATCATTTTCAAAAAAATTGGATGTAAAGTACTTTTTTAAAGAAAATACTGGTAGAAGTTTTACCCGGAATTATGGAATGGAGCGAGCCACAGGTGATTATTTCATTCTTTTCGACTCAGATTGTATTATTCCACCACAATATTTTGAAACCCTGCACAATCGGCTTCAAGAAAATTATACTGATTGCTTTGGCGGACCAGACAATGCTCACGAATCTTTTACCACCATTCAAAAAGCAATTAATTATTCAATGACTTCTTTTTTTACAACTGGTGGAATCCGCGGTGGAAAAGAAAAAATGGATAAATTTCATCCAAGAAGTTTCAATATGGGATTTTCGAAGGCGGTTTACGAAAAAGTTGGGGGATTTGCCAATATGTTTGGTGAAGATATTGATTTAAGTATCCGCATCATGGAAGCAGGTTTTACAACTCGATTAATTCGCGATGCCTATGTTTTTCATAAAAGGAGAGTAAGTTTTAAAAAGTTTTTTAAACAGGTTTATACTTTTGGATTGGCAAGAATTACACTTTATAAAAAATATCCCAAATCCTTAAAATTGGTGCATGCACTTCCTTCATTATTTCTATTGGGTGCAGCTTTATTGGTTATTTTATCAGTTTTTTGCTGGCTTTTTATTACTCCTTTATTATTATATATTTTTATTATATTTACCGATTCGTTGATGAAAAACAAGAGTTTAACCATAGCTTTCATTTCTATATATACCAGTTTTATTCAAATTTCTGGTTATGGCTCTGGTTTTTTGACGGCTTTTTTCAAAAACGTTATTTCTGGTAAGTCAGAAACGGATGAGTTTATTAGTAAATTCTACAAATAGAAATAAATGTCAATAAAAAGGTCGATTGAAGAGTCAATAAAAGTAAAGCAAGCCATTCTCAGTAATTCTGAATTGCTTTCAATAATTGAGAAAGTTGCTCAAACTACCATTGCTGCATTTCAAAATCAAGGAAAACTATATTTATGTGGAAATGGCGGTAGCGCAGCAGATGCACAACATATTGCCGCAGAACTTTCTGGTAGGTATAAAATTGATAGAGATCCTTTACCAGCAGAAGCACTTCATGTCAATTCTTCTTATATGACAGCAGTGGCAAATGATTATTCATTTGATCTTGTTTATTCGCGCATGGTTAAAGCTTTTGGAAATGAAAATGATGTATTGTTTGCTTTTTCAACTTCAGGGAATTCAAAGAATATTGTAAATGCCGTAATTGAAGCCAAAAAGCTTGGAATGAAAACCATTGGTTTTACTGGTCAGAATAAAAGTAGTTTATCTGAAATTTGCGATTATTTAATTGCTATACCATCGATTGATACTCCTAGAATTCAGGAATCTCACATTTTAATCGGTCATATCATCTGCGATTTGATAGAAATTGAAATGTTTTCAAAATAAAGAAACTGATGAATTATAAAAAGTTCGGAAAATTTATCATTGCTATTGCTTCAATTCTATTCATCACCTTAGTATTGCTTTTATTCTATTTTGAAAGAGATCAACCTCAAACAAAAATTACCAATTTATTTGATGCAATTTGGTTTTCAATAGTAACCATTACCACTGTTGGATATGGTGATGTTTATCCTGTTACTGTCGCCGGAAGAATAATTGGAGTATTAATTGTTTTAACAAGCTTTTTAACCATGGGTTATATGGTGGGTAATTTGTCAAATAAAATCAGAAAATTTATGGAAGAAAAAAAATTGGGTTTTTATGGAACTGACTTCGAAAACCATGTAGTAATAATTGGTTGGGATAAATTCGGACAGCAAGTTACTGATCAAATTATCAATGCCAATCATAAAGTTGCAATTATCACCAATAATAAAGATGATATTGATTTGATTTACGATTTATATAATCATCATAAGGTTTTTGCTTTGTTTTCAGATTATAATAATCTGGATTCAATGAAGAAATTAAACATCGAAAAGTCGGCTTCTGTTTTTGTTAACTTTCCAGATGATACTGAAACATTGGTTTATTTGATTAATGTAAAACAAAAATTTGCTGATCTAAGATTGGTAGTTTCATTAAATAACTCGAATCTTAAAGAAACATTTGCTTCTGCTGGTGTAACTTATGCCATTTCTAAAAATGAAATCGCTTCCAAATTGGTTGCTTCTTATATTTTTGAACCAGATGTTGCCAGTTTTACTGAAGATATTATGTCGACAGCTATTGATAAAACCGATTTTGATATCCAGGAGTATATGGTACTTGAAAAAAATCCATTTTTTGGCAAGAAATATAATGATGCTTTTGTTGATCTAAAACTCAGCTACAATTGTATTTTAATTGGAATTAGCAAGTTTGTGAAAGACAATGAATATAAATTGGTGAAAAATCCATCAGAAGATATTTTGGTTGAAGACAAAGATTTTTTATTGATTATTTCTAATGGTGTCGCCAAAAAAGAAGTAGAAAAGGCTTTTGGAGTTAAAGAAGGCAGATTAAACTGGTAATTCTATAAAATGATTGATTTAGCCAAGCTCAATATTGATAAAACTTGGTCGCTATTTCTCGATAGAGATGGCGTTATCAATAGGCGTATAATTGACCAATATGTTAAAACCACTGAAGAATTTGTGTTTTTGCCAGGAGTTTTGGAAGCCATTTCAGTATTCTCAAAAATTTTCGGTAAAATTATTGTTGTCACAAACCAGCAGGGTATTGGAAAAGGAATCATGACCTTGGGAGAACTTGAGATTCTTCACAAAAATATGGTTGACGAAATTTCAAAATCTCTTGGTCGAATTGATAAAATCTATTTTTGTCCTGCCAAAAGTGAAGATAACCATCCAGACAGAAAGCCATCAATAGGAATGGGCTTAAAAGCTAAAAGTGATTTTAAGGAAATCCATTTTAAAAAATGCATTATTGCTGGGGATTCCTTTTCTGATATGGAATTTGGCCATAGATTAAATATGGTGAAAGTTTTTATTAATGATGATTTTCAATTAGCAAAAGGTAAAGAACCATTGGTAGATATTCAATTTAGAGGTTTGATTGATTTTGCTGAGGAATTGAAACTAGTTTTAAAAATAATTTAGACAAAATATAATAATAGAAGGCATTTTGCATTATTATAGAGACCAATAAAGAATTTAATGAAGAAAATATCTGTTATTTTTATCCTGTTTTTTTTGACTTTTATTGTTAATGCGCAAAAAAAAGAAGATTTCCTTCAAGATGAAGATTCACTAAAAGTTTTAGCAAACCTAATCCTTAGCGGAAAAGATGATTTTGTTAAGTACAATGCCAATGCTCGGTTTGTCTTATTAATGGAGAATTCTTTATTAAAAGAAAACTCAATCGATTATCCATATGATTCTTTAAAATCCATCAAAATTTTATGTGCTCCCGATAAAAAAGTAAGACTTGTTAATTGGGTAATTGTTAAAAAGGATGGCACTTTTGAATATTTTGCTTTTCTGCAATTATACAATAAACAAAAAAAAGGATATGATATTATTTCCTTACAGGATAAGTCCGATGAGATTCAATTTCCAGATATTCAGATTTGTGATCATAATAAGTGGTATGGAGCCCTGTATTATAAGATAATTCAGAATAAGTATGCTGGTAAAAAGTATTATACACTTTTAGGTTGGGATGGAAATGATCTTATTTCAAATAAAAAAATAATTGAGGTATTAACTGTTGGAGCAAAAAATAAACCTGTTTTTGGTGCCCAGATTTTTTCAGGAATTGGAAAGAAAAATTCAAAACGTATCTTTTTCGAGTATTCAGAATCAACAACTTTGGCGCTTCGTTACGAAAATCAATTCATGTCTAAAGGAAAGAATCGGAAAAATATGATTGTATTCGATCATCTGTCTCCACTCGACAAATCAATGGAAGGAAATATGCAATATTATGTTCCTGACACCAATATTCAAGATGCTTTTTATTTTAAGAATGGGAAATGGCATTATATTAAGGATATTGATGCTCGGAATCCTAAGGAAAAAAAGCATAAAATTAGAAATCGAACAGAGCATAATCACCAATTAGATAATTCCCACTAACTCCATTTTTATGGAGTTTTTTTATTTGCAAAAATCTTTTATTTTTCTTGTTTTATTCAAAAAATATTTCGCAACTTCGCATCGAATTAAGCTATTTGATACATTTTTTTTAAACTTATTTTTTTATGAAAAAACATAATTTTAATGCAGGTCCATCGATTCTTCCAAGAATTGCAATTGAAAATACAGCCAAAGCTGTTCTAGAATTAAACAATTCTGGACTTTCTTTGATAGAGATTTCTCATAGAACAAAAGATTTTGAAGCAATTCTTGACGAAGCAGTGGCTTTATTTAAGGAACAATTAAATATTCCTGAAAATTATAAAGTTTTGTTTTTGGGCGGAGGAGCAAGCATGCAGTTTTGTATGGTACCATTCAATTTGTTGAATAAAAAAGCTGCTTATCTTGAAACAGGAGTTTGGGCTAAAAAAGCAATCAAAGAAGCTAAACTTTTTGGTGAAGTTGAAATAATTGCTAGTTCTGCAGATAAGAATTTTACATATTACCCAAAAGGATTTAATATTCCAACGGATGCCGATTATTTGCATATTACAACTAACAACACTATTTATGGTTCAGAAATTCATTATGATTTAGATTCTCCAATTCCTTTGGTTGCTGATATGTCATCTGATATTTTAAGTCGTCCTGTTGATGTTTCTAAATATGCCATGATATATGGTGGAGCACAAAAGAATTTAGGACCAGCTGGCGTTACTTTTGTAATTATTAGAGAAGATATTTTAGGAAAGGTAGAACGTGCGATTCCAACAATGCTTGATTATAGAACTCATATTAAAGAAGGTTCTATGTTCAATACTCCTCCTTGTTTTGCAATTTTCACAGTTAACGAAACTTTGAAATGGATCAAAAGTTTAGGTGGCGTGAATAAGATTTTCGAGATGAATAAAGCCAAAGCTGAATTATTATATAAAGCAATTGACGAAAGCCCAATTTTTGTTGGTACTGTTGAAAAAGATTCCCGCTCCTTAATGAATATTTGTTTTGTTTTAAAACCAGGTTACGAAGATAAACAAGAAGCCTTCATGGAATTCTTAAAACAAAATGGAATGGTTGGATTAAAAGGTCATCGTTTGGTTGGTGGGTTCAGAGCATCTACATACAATGCATTACCAATTGAAAGCGTTCAAGCATTGGTTAATTGCATGAAAGAATTTGAATCAAAAAATGCATAGATAATAATGAAACCGAAGTTGATACCCAGCTTCGGTTTTTTTTGTTTTAATAGTTTTTCAATCATTCATTGAATTTAGTTTAAAATATAAAATAACCACGACCTTCTTTCAACTCCGCTCAAGATGACGGTCATGGATTATTGAAAAGAAAAAAAAGGGCTTCAGCCCAAAAAATAAAATATTGAATTATGACAAAAGTTTTAATTGCTACAGATAAACCATTTGCAGCTGTTGCAGTTGCTGGTATTAGAAAAGTTGTTGAAGATGCCGGTTTCGAATTGGTTTTACTTGAGAAATACACCCAACAAGCAGATTTTGTTAATGCAGTTGCTGATGTTGATGCAGTAATTGTTAGAAGCGATTTAGCCACAAAAGAAGTTATTGATGCCGGAAAAAAACTGAAAATCATAGTTAGGGCAGGAGCTGGTTTTGATAATGTTGATTTACCTGCAGCTACAGAAAAAGGAGTTGTAGTTATGAATACTCCTGGACAAAATTCAAATGCCGTGGCTGAATTGGCTTTAGGAATGATGGTTTATATTGCCCGAAACAGTTATAATGGTTCTTCAGGAACAGAACTTAGAGGAAAAAAACTCGGAATTCACGCTTATGGTGCAGTTGGTAGATATGTTGCTGAGATTGCAAAAGGGTTTGGAATGGAAATTTTAGCTTTTGATCCTTTTGTTTCAAAAGAAGCAATGGAAAAAGATGGTGTGAAATGGGTTGAATCTATTCAAGATCTTTACAGCTCATGTCAATACGTTTCCGTTCATATTCCAGCAAATGAAAAAACAAAAAAATCAATCAATTTTGAAGTGCTTTCTATGATGCCAAAAGGAGCTACATTGGTAAATACCGCTAGAAAAGAAGTGATTGACGAAGAAGCTTTGATGGAAATTTTCGAAGGACGTCCAGATTTTAAATACGTTTCTGATATAGAGCCAGGTTGTAAAGAAGAAATTATTACAAAATATCCTGGAAGATTCTTTTTTACACCAAAGAAAAGTGGTGCTCAAACTTCGGAAGCAAATATCAATGCAGGAATAGCCGCAGCAAAACAAATTGTTGGCTTTTTGAAAAACGGAGATAGGACATTTCAAGTAAACAAATTTTAGTGAGTTGGTAAATTAGTGATTTAGGAAAAATATTGCAATGGAAAATAATTATTTTGATTTTGAAAAATTGCAAGTTTACCAAAAGGCACTGGATTATATTAGTTTTACTTATAAACTCACAAATAATTTTCCAACACATGAAACTTATGGCTTAACATCCCAATTTAGAAGAGCTTCAACATCGATTGCTTTAAATATGGCTGAGGGATATGGTGAAACAAAACCTTTATTTATAAGATACTCCAGAATATCAAAAGGTTCTTTAAGAGAATGTGTTGTTTGTACAACAATTGCTGCCAGACTTAATTATATTAATGAAAATGAACAAAAAGAATCAATGACAAGATTAACCGAATTATCAAAAATGCTAAGTGGACTGGTTAGTTTTGTAAAAAAGAAAATCGAAGAAGAGAAATTAACTTAATAACAAATTCACTAATTTACTCAATCACTAATTAACTACAAAGAAAATGGCGATAATAAAAGCTTTTAAAGGATTTCGACCCCCCAAAGAAATTTCCAAGGATTTAGCCTCTCGTCCTTATGATGTTTTAAATTCTGCCGAAGCCAGAGTTGAAGTAGAAGGCAATCAATATTCATTATTACACATCATTAAACCAGAAATTGATTTGGCTACTGGTATTGATGAACATGATGAAAGTGTCTATAATAAAGCCAAAGAGAATTTTGAGAAATTTAAAACCAACGGATGGCTGGCAAAAGACAATAGCGATAGTTTGTATATTTATGCCCAAACCATGAATGGCAGAATACAATATGGTCTTGTTGCCTGTGCTGCTGTTGAAGATTATTTGAATGGCATCATCAAAAAGCATGAATTAACTCGTCCAGATAAAGAAGAAGATCGAATGAAACATGTTCGCGTTACCAATGCCAATATGGAACCCGTTTTCTTTACCTATCCAGCGGTGGCAGAAATTGACGAAATTGTAAATAATATTGTTAAAAATCAGCCTGCTGAATATGACTTTACATCAAGCGATGGATTTGGCCATCATTTTTGGTTGATTAATGATGCTTCAACAGTAAATAAATTGGTTGAATTATTTAAAACGAAAGTTCCTTTTACTTATGTTGCTGATGGACACCATCGTACTGCCGCTGCAGCCTTGGTTGGCGCTGAGAAAAAGAACAACAATCCAAATCATAATGGTACCGAGGAATACAATTTCTTTTTAGCAGTTCATTTCCCAGGCAATCAAATGAATATTATTGATTACAACCGTGTAGTAAAAGATTTGAATGGTTTATCTGCTTCCGAATTTTTAGAAACATTGAAAAATGATTTCGAAATTGAAAATAAGGGAACAGAAACTTTTAAACCTACGAAACTTCATAACTTCGGAATGTATCTTGAAGGAAATTGGTATTCTTTAACAGCAAAACCAGGAAAATACAACGACAACGATCCAATTGGAGTTTTGGATGTAACCATCCTTTCTAATTCAATTTTGGATTCTGTTTTAGGAATTAAAAACCTTCGTACCGACAAACGTATTGATTTTGTTGGAGGTATCAGAGGTTTAAATGAATTAAAGCGCAGAGTAGATAGTGGAGAAATGAAAGTTGCTTTTGCTTTGTTCCCAGTTTCGATGCAGCAATTATTTGATATTGCTGATACCGGAAATATTATGCCTCCAAAAACTACTTGGTTCGAGCCAAAACTCAGAAGTGGTTTAATTGTGCATGAATTGGATTAAAAAATATTATTTTTAATAAAAAACCACTGAACCCTCAGTGGTTTTTTTTATTTACTTGAATAGGCCTATCAAAATTTATTTGAAAAATTTCGAAAAATCTCAAGTCTAAAGCAATTTCAATCCAAATTGAAATTACAAGATTCTATTTGGCTAAAAATAAATAATTTACTATATTTGCCTATGAATTTAATAGAAGCAAATAAAGATTCCTTAAATAAACTTTGTGATTCTCATAAAGTTAAAGAATTATATTTATTTGGTTCAATTCTTACCGAAAAATTCAATGATTCTAGTGATATTGATATGCTAATTCTTTTTTCTCAAGTTGATTTATTAGAATATTTTGATAATTACATGGATTTAAAAGAAAAGTTAGAACAATTATTTCTAAGACCTGTTGATTTAGTCGAGAATCAGTCAATCAGAAACCCAATATTCAGAAGAGTTATTGATCGTGAAAAACAATTAGTTTATGAACGAAAAAATTCTTAAGTGCCTATATGATATTAAATTTTCATTAGAAGAAATTGATTCTTTTTTTGGTGGCAAGGAATTAATTTATGAGGAATATGCTGTAAATATTCTTTTGAAACTTGCTATTGAAAGAAATTTGGAAATAATTGGAGAAGCCATGAGTAGAATTCTTAAAGAAGACTCTGTTTTTCCTCTTGAGAATGCGAAAAGAATTGTTGGTTTAAGAAATCAAATTATTCATGGTTACGATAATGTTTCTGATGAAAATATATGGGGGATTTTAATTAATCACCTTCCAAAACTTAAAGAAGAAGTCAATAATCTTGTTAGGTAAATATTTTTTTCTACATCAAGTAAAAATAACTATTTGCCTTTATTAATAGGAGTAAATGCTATTAGCATTTTTTATTCCCGAATAATATTTGAAATAAAGTCACTAATTTTAAAGTAATTTAAAAACTCATTCGTCTACCTTAATATATGGACGAATTAATTGCCTTACCAATGACGCAACGTCAGCAAAGTATCAAACAAGCTGTTCAAAATTATGGAAAGCGCTTGTTTAGTTTTATTCGAAGCCGGGTAAAAAGCGACGAAGATGCTGAAGATATTTTACAAGATGTTTGGTATCAACTAACTTCAGTTGTAGATACTGAGTCGATTGAACAATTGAGTTCCTGGCTTTTCAGAGTAAGCAGAAATAGGATAGTAGATAAAAAAAGAAAACAAACGTCACTATCGCTCGAAGACCTGGCTTACGAAGATGAAGATGGTGAAATGGTATTTCCTGCAGGATTATTTGAAGATACTATTGAACCAGAAACGGAATTTGATAGAGTGCATTTCAGAGAAGCTTTATTCAAAGCTTTGGAAGAACTGCCTCAAAAACAACGAGACGTATTTGTTTGGAACGAAATGGATGACATGACGCTTCAACAAATAGCTGATAAAACTGGTGAGAGCATTAAAACGATCATATCGCGCAAACGCTACGCAGTGATGTTTCTGCGAGAGAGACTGCAAGATAATTATAAAAATATTAATCATTAAAAAATTAGAAATTATGAAATGTTGTGGAGAAAATCGGGGAAAGAGTTTTTGGATAAAAAGAGCCATATTCATTCCCATAGCAATTGCAGCCGGAGTTTTTGCATTTGGCTTTATAGTAATGCAATTGTGGAATTGTATACTTAATCCAGTTTTGGGAGTTCATTTAATAACTTTCTGGCAAGCATTGGGAATACTGGTATTATCGAAAATATTGTTTGGTGGGTTCCATGGCGGACCAAAACATTCCCATAAGAATAATTGGCATGAAAAACATCACAAGTGGATGCACATGAGTGTCGAAGAAAAAGCAAAAATGAAAGCTGAATGGAATGATAAATGTTGTTCAACTGAAAAAGCTGAATAGTAAAATCCATTGACTTTATAGATTTCCTGCTGACTATTTACGAAAGTATTGATGTTAGTGGGAAATTTTTGTTTTATGTTGTTTGCATTTTATGCTATACCAATTCCCTCGCTAGGCGAAATTTGTAATTCCGCCTTTAATTATTGTAGAATTTGTAATTCAACAATAATGATACTAAAAAGACGAAGACCTCGATTCCAATGACTGTCAAAGAAGTCTTCGCCCAGCCGTTTGTCATTCTGAACTCGTTTCAGAATTTATTAGATGCTGAAATTAATTCAGAATGACCTTACGATAAATTGAGCTCGACTTCAATGTTAATTCAAACTAATTATATTCACATCATTTTTCTTCAGCCAATCGGCCGCAATGATCTTTTGTAAATTAATGGTTCCGATAATGTAGTTTTCATTATCCGATTCGAAGCGCTGCTCTATGCGGTTGAAATCATTAAAATCAACTTCTTCGATGTTTTTATACCGTAAATAAATCCGCAATTCTTCCTCTGAGTGATAAGAATATTTTACTCGCTGATTCAGTTTTTTATATTCGTATTTATAGTTATAGGTCAATGCTGAAATGTCGGACAAGACCGCAGAGCCAGTGGGATTGCTACCGGCACCTTTGCCAACAAAAAACTGACTTTCGGAGAAAACACTTTCCAGCACAATTCCGTTGTATTCCTTATTTACGTCGCGAAGTTTATTTTTCGAATCTACAAACTGTGGCAAAACATAAGCGACAATTTTATTGTTCACTTTTTTGCACCGAGCCACCAGCTTGATTTTGAAATTCTTTTCGTTCGCATAATTGATATCGAAATCATTCAAACGATGAATTCCGAAATTATAAACATCCTCAGGTTTGATGAATAATCCAAAAGCATGTAGCAGAATTATGCACAATTTAAATTTTGGATCGAAGGCTTCGATGTCGAGTTTAGGGTCGGTTTCGGCAAAACCTAAATCCTGCGCCTGTTTCAATGCTACATCGAAACTTAATTTTTCTTCAAAAATTTTATCGAGAATAAAATTGGTAGAACCATTAAAAATTCCTTCAACAGAATTCAGCAAATCGTTATCGTAATATTCCTCGAGGTTTCGGATAATCGGAATACTGGCGCAACACGAACCTTCATAAAGAAACGAAGTTTTGTATTTTAGCTGAAGGTCGTAAAGTTCTTCCATGTGTTCGGCAATCATTTTTTTATTTGCTGAAACTACGGCTTTCCCATTCGATAAAGCTGTTTTTACAATTTCGAATGCAGCATCGGCATCATCGATTAATTCAACCACCACATCAATTTCAGGATCGTTTAAAATCGCGTTTCTATCAGTGGTAAAAAATTTTGTATCTAAAGTCCGAGGTTTTTCAGGATGTTTGATACAAATGGTTTTGATGCGGGCGTCGATGCGTTCCGTAAGATTAAGAACATTATGCAATCCTTGCCCCACGCAGCCAAAACCGAATACTCCTAGTGTTATGTTTTTGTTTTCCATTTTTTTTGTTTTTTTTATAGACTACAAAAGTTTTTGAAACTTTTGTAGTCTGGTTTTTAAAAAGCTTGTCTTAAATCCTCAATCAAATCCTCATAATGTTCAATTCCGCAAGAGAGTCTAATAAGAGAATCATTAATTCCTGATTTCTTTCTGGTTTCTTCTGGAATCGATTTATGAGTCATGGTTGCAGGATGGCACAATAAACTCTTGGTTCCGCCCAAACTTTCTGCTAGTTTAAAATACTTTGTCGAAGTCACAAATTTAGTAGCGCTTTCGATGGTGTCATTTTTTAATGTAAACGAAACCATTCCTCCAAATAAAGTTTGTTGTTGTTTCGCGATTTCATGATTTTTGTGAGTAACCAAACCAGGATAATAAACTTTATCAACAGCTGAGCAGGTTTCAAGAAATTTTGCAACTTCAAAAGCATTGTTCGATTGTTTTTCAACTCTTAATGTCAATGTTGAAATTCCTCTAATAGTAAGCCAAGAGTCAAATGGTCCAAGGATTCCACCCGAAGAATTTTGATTGAATTTAATTTTCTCAGCAAGGTAAGTTGAGTTCACTACAACCAAACCAGCAATCACATCTGAGTGACCAGCCAAATATTTTGTTGCACTGTGAATTATAATATCAGCACCCAGTTTAATTGGATTTTGCAAAGCAGGCGATGCGAAGGTATTGTCAACAACCAAAAGTGCATTGAAAGAATGTGCAATATTTGCAATGGTTTTGATATCCGAAATTTTCAAAGTAGGATTCGTTGGAGATTCCAACCAAACCAGTTTGGTATTTTCATTAATCACAGTTTTTACATTCTCAGCATCGGTCGTATCAACATAATGAATTTTAATTCCGAATTTTTCGTAGATGTGGGTAAAGATTCTAAATGAACCACCATAAATATCATCAACAGCAACGATTTCGTCACCTGATTTTAAAAGTTTTAGAACTGCATCAACGGCAGCAAGTCCGCTGGCAAATGCAAATCCGGCAACACCATATTCTAATCGGGCGATGCAATCTTCGAGTACTTTTCTGGTTGGGTTATTACTACGTGCATAATCAAAACCTTTGTTAACGCCAGGCGCTTCCTGAACAAAAGTAGATGTTTGATAAATTGGTGTTGAAATGGCTCCTGTTAATTCGTCGACAGGCAATGACTGAATAATTCTGGTTTCTAGTTTCATTTTTATTGATTTTTTAGTTTAAGATTTTCGTTTAATGTCTGAAAAACTAATTATCAATAAAAGTTGAAGGAAAAGCTCTAAAATGAAAAAGCTCTTCCAACAAGTCAGAAGAGCTTTTAATATCTCGAGTTATTAAGAATCTCTGCTAACTTATCTTTACCGTTTTGCAACGGATGGAATTAGCACCTTGCCATTGGCAGGCTGCTAAGGTTTCATAGGGCCAGTCCCTCCACCTTTCTTGATAAGTAATTTTAAAGAACGCGCTGCAAAATTAAAAATAGTTTTTCAATTAAAACCAATTTATTTTTATTTTTTTTGAAAATAGGTGTTGTATTGTAGTGGTGGTGGGGAAAATAGAAATGATGAAATTTTGTTTTGTTTCGAAAAAAGAGCATGGAGTATTTCGTCACGAAAATGGATTCATCATTTCGTTCTTCATCTTGAATGACCACGAGTATTTGTCATTCAGAACGCAGTGAAGAATCTGAAACACGATAAACCAATTTTTTTTTTTTTGTATCTTAAATCACAAATCTTCAATCCTTGTTCATTATTTAAAATATTTTCAGTGTTCGTTTTACTTGATCAAAAGAACCAAAAATCAAGGCAGTTTAAAAATTTCTCGTTTTTTACAGGTTGTCTCAGCCACGTGATAAGAGCCGCGCCAACGCTTTTGCCTTCCTGAGCTCGCTTATCACTTACAAAATGCCCCTCACTTTGAGCCTTACTTTGAAAACTACAAAATTTTAAAAAGGCCGTTGTGGTTTTTGCTGCGCAAAAATGAAAAGGTTTTATGCTGATAGAGATGGAGGAAAATAGGATTGGTGTTTACTATTATGATTTTTTATGTTTTGTTTTGTCAGCATTGGCATTTTGTTACGATACAATTCATAAAGATTAGAAGGAAATAATTGGATTGATAAATTAACTTAATATTCGTAATTACTAATTCTAATCACTTTACAATTGTACATTAAAAGATTGTTATTGATTTCAGTAGTTGAATTTACATTATAAGAATATTCACGATTAATTTTAAAAAAAGAATCATCTAAATAATAAAATTCAAAAGAAAAATCAAATTTTTCTTTTTCAATTGGTTCAATAATTCTTTTAAACTGGAATGATAATTCTTTGCCTGTTTTTAAGCAGGTTAAATGATTTTTCAAATTTGGACTTCCAAGAAATCCATTGTCAATAAAAATGCCATTTATACCATTTAGTTTTTTCATTGTGTTAAAATCTGGTTTTTCAAAATCAAAGAATATATTATTCTCTTTATTGTTTTTTATAGTAAAAGTGACAATGCAATTATTATCCACAACTTCAAATAGCACATGTATCTTAATTGAATCACTCTCAACTGAGGTTTCAAAATAAGAATTTCCTTTCTGACCATAAGAATAAATTGAAAATATTAATAAACAAAAAATTAGAGTATTCTTCATAGTTTTTTTAGATTTATTGTCCCAATAGATGGTATTAATTTATTTTGTTTTTTTTAAAAAATGCGGATTAAAAGCTTTTTGGTTTTTTGAGAATTCAAAATAAATCTATTCAAAAAGTAAAACTACGGAAAGAATTGGTTTGGTGCAAGTTTTTGTTTGGAGCCTAGTTGAGCCTCGTAGAGGCGGCATTATGGTAAAAAACAAAGCTAAACTATTAAAAAGCCCCGTAGGGGCGACATTATAAAAATGTTTTGAAAAAAGGATTCTTCACTTCGTTCTGAATGACAAGGTGAAATAATATTTTCAAGATTAAATCAAATCTTTTATTTCTTCCGAATAATCGAACTGTAAATCTTCGTGTAATAAACTAATCGTTTTCTGGATTTTCTTAATTTGATTGTTGTACAGATTATTCAATACTGGACTTTTTTGATAGGGAATAGTGGAGCTCTTTAATTTCGTACAAAAATAGATTAAAAGTTCGGCCTCAGTTTGTTTAATTCCAGAGTATTTGATGTTTTTATTTACGATTCTCAATATTTTCCGAAGCGTTTTCTTCACGAAATACAAATTACTTTCATTAATTTCTTCAAAAAGTTCATCAATTGTAAGCTTGATTTTATTGATAAATGAGAGTTCGTCATGCGATTCGAAAAGCAAATAATTTAGGAGTTCTTTATTGTCCTTTTTGAATTTGGCCAGGCGAATAGCAACTTCAATAACGCCATTAGGCGGGAGGGTTTCAATTTCTTTTTTCAGTTCGTTAATGGATGCAGATTTCATTTTTTTTACTTGAAAAAGATTTTGTATAGGTCGTTGGCTGCAAAAATAATTCATTTCATTAAGAATAGTAAATAAAAGAAGCCATTTCTTTTAAGGCAAAAAAATATTTTGGTCAGATACTTTAGTTAAAATCAAATTAAGTAGTAATTTTGCAAGAAATATGGAAATCTTCATTATTCGTTAAAGAAGATAAAAATAATACCAAGAGTAGGGTTACCGCATGGGGAAAGAAAATCAATACATACCAGAGTTTTACTTAAAGAATTTTTCAATAAAAAATAAGAATCAAGAAATTGGTGTTTTTAATGTTGACACGGAAGAATATCTTCCAAAAGTTGAAATAAAAACTCAAATTCAAAATCCCTATTTCTTTGGTAAAGGCTGTATTATAGAAGAATGGCTTGAAAATGTTGAAACCACAACTGAACTTTGTTTTACTGACATTATTTTTTGTAATGCCATTCCTCAATTCTCACGGAGATACTTTAAAAATATAACTTATTATGTTTTACTTTTCGAATTGAGAAATCCTATTGAGGCCAAATCTGTTGATAAAGCATTGACTCAGTTATTATCCGAAATTCCATTTGAAGGTAAAGAGTTTTCTGATTTTAAAAGTTCTTATGATATTCCAAAAGGAATTAATTTTTCGGTTTTAGATAAATCTTTGGATTGCCTTAAAGATTTGAAAACAAAACTAATTATTAACAAAACGAAAGTTCCTTTTCTTACTTCCGACCGGCCAGTTATTAAATACAATCAATTATTACGAAATTTAAACTTCCAAGGTGATTCAACAACCTATGGTGCAAAAGGCTTGCAGTTGATGATACCATTGAGTCCAAATCATTTATTGTTTTTCTACGACAATAAAGTTTATAAAGTTGGAGATGCTGGAGAACCAAGAGTTTTTATTGAAAATGAATCAGATATAAAGCAATTGAATGCTTTAATGTTGCTAAATGCCAAAGAATCTGTTTACTTCAATGAAAATACTGACAATAAGTGTATTTCTGAATTGAAAGAGTTATTCATTGAAAATATTAAAGGAAAATCCTTTAAAAATGAAATTCGTAATGGACTTAATTTGTCATTTGTAAAAATTAAACCAACCGCTCAGAAAATAAAAATAAACTCAAAATCTTCTCCAAAAAGGGATGAAGCCCTGTCCAATATGAAATATTGGTGCTAATTGTTTTTCAAATAATTATTTCAATTATTAATCTATTTTTTTTTTAACATACTTGCTTTTCGTAGTTTAATGTCGTATGTTTGATATAAATATTATAGGATTGATGTATTAATTAAAATTTGAAAAATATGAAAAGTATTGCAAATAGCTTAATATGCGCTATGGGAGTATTCTTTTTGTTTTTAGTTGTTTCTTGCAATTCCAATACTCCAATTCCAAAGGAAAAAATGTCCTATGTTGGAACTTGGCGTTCTGATTCAGGAATTGTAATTACCATTATGGAAAATGGGACTGCTTCATTAAAGCAAAATATCAATCATGAAATTCTGGATTTTAAGAATCTAGGAATTGCAGCCGGACCAAATTTTATCAATGATCTGCAAGTTAAGTTTAAAGATGATAAGAATTTTAGTATTACAAAACCCCATTATTATGGAAAAGTATATGGTGTTGGTATTCAGCCATATATGGAAGATGGTCAATATAAAATGCTATTGAATGGTATGCCTTTGATAAAGGATAAATAGTCGAAAAGAACTTATCTTTTAGTTAAATCATTGAAAATCTTTTCCTCTTTTTCAGCTTCAATTTTATTACCTTTTTTCTCGTAGAAATTAGCCAGATTATGGTGTGATTGAGCGTGGCTATTATCAGTTTTAATATTGTCTTTTAGAATTTTAATAGCTTCATCAGTTTTCCCCAATTTATCCAAGCAGGTTGCCATATCGCAACTTACATTTAAATTCGTTTTGTCGATTGCCAATGCTTTTTTGTAAAAATCTACGGCTTTTTGGTTTTCATTGGTGTCGTAATAAATATTCCCAAGATCTATTAGGGCGTTTAAATTCTTCTTATCTAATTCTAAAACTTTGTTAAATTGCATAATGGCATTTGGGAAATCTTTGCTAGCATAATAAGCAGTTCCTAAATTTAACCTCAGGCCAACATTTGTTGAATCTTCTTTTACCAATTTTTCTAAAGAAACGATATCACTTCCAACCGAATTCAAATTGGAAGAAGGAGGTGCCTGGTTGGTTTGCGGATTTGAATTTGAACTTTTTATTTCATTGTTGTTACAAGAAAATAAAACAATACAAAAAGCAAAAGAAAAAACTGTTATTGGAATTTTTATGATATTCATAAAATATTGGTTTAAAAGTTATACACTGCAAAGCTAAAAGAATTTTTAAAAACTGCAAAATCATTTTTTAATTCCAATAATATTAATAGGAAATACTATCCGATACTATGCCATTTTGCTCAAAATTGAAAATTAAAATAAAATGCTAAATTTGTATTTTAAATTATTTATGACTTATGGCACCAAACACAAAATGGTTACCACTATTTGCAACAAATTTCCTAGGAGTTTTTAATAATAATTTTTTCAAGACGCTTATTATTTTGCTGGGAATAAAATGGTTTTCGGCCAATGAAAGTTCTTTGATTACTTCATTGGCTTCTGGTTTGTATGTTGTTTCATACATTTTTTTCTCTCCTTATGCAGGGAAATTGGCTAAAACGAAACACAAAAAGAAAATTATTGTTGTTTCGCGAATGATTGAATTTTCGCTCTTTGTTATTGGAAGTTTTGGTTTTTATATCCAAAATATTTACGTGGTAATGACCTGTATTTTTCTTTTAGGACTAATCAGTACTTTGTTTTCTCCAGCTAAATATGGTTTGATTCGCGATATTGGCGGAAACGAAGGGATTTCTTTTGGAACTGGAACATTGGAAATGTTAACTTTTTTTGGCGCATTATTGGGTCCTTTATTAGCCGCAATTATTTCCGATCATTATAATTTTTTTTTAATGGCTGGAATATTTATCATAGTTTCATTGTCGAGTTGGTTTTCAATTTCAAGATTAAAGGTTGTTGAATCGGAACCAATGAAAGAATGTAATGATACTGTAAATCCAATTAAATTTTTTATTGAATCTTTTAAATTTGCTGGAAAAATAAAGGGATTAAATCTTATCGTTGCTGGTTTGGCTTCCTTTTGGATGATTGCAAGTTTTATTCAATTAACAATTTTAGAACATTGTCCTAAAGTGTTGAAAATGACCAATACCGAAATGGGTTATGTTTTAACTGCTTCTGCTGTTGGAATTGGATTGGGAAGTTATTTAGCTGGGATCATTTCCAAGGGTAAAATTGAATTGGGATTAACTCCAATTGGTGGAATTGGAATGACGATAACCATGTTGCTTTTATTTATCCTTCAGCCAACTGGAATTATTTTTACGGGATTAATATTACTAACAGCAATGTTTTGCGGAATATTCATGGTTCCATTAAGTGCCTCTATTCAAAGTAGTGTTGAGGGAAGGAAACAAGGAGATATGATAGCGTATTCTAATTTTGTTATTTTCTTGTTGATTTTTATCTCAGCCGCTGTATTTGGAATCATTTCGGAAGCTTTTGGAAGCAATACTATTTTTATTTTATTGGTAATAATTGTTTCAGTTATGACAACAATTATGCTTTTTAAAGTGCCAAATATGAACCAGAGATTTAAAAATTTGATTGGAATGAAATAGTTCTAATCCTTGAACAAAAGCAAGAATTTTATGAGATTATTAATAGCCATTTACCGTTTTTTCTTATCATTACGATACACAGTTGAAATAAAAGGAATTGAACTACTTAAAACCAATACAACAAAGCTCATTCTTCCCAATCACCAAGCTATTGTTGATCCACAATTGATGTTCATGCATTTGCATAAATACACAAATGTAGTTCCTGTGGCTTCCGAAATTTACACCACCAAACCAGTTTTGAAACAACTCTTCAAGAAATTTGGTGTTGTTCCAGTCAGCGATATAACTGTTGGAAATCGTGATGTTAATGCCTTGAACAATATTTATATCAACATTACTAATGCATTAAAAGAAAAAAAGAATGTTTTGCTATATCCTGCCGGACAAATTGCAGGGCAGGGCTTTGAGAAAATATTCAATAAGCAAAGTGCCTGGGCGGTTGTAAATAATTTGCCTGAAAACACACAAGTTATCGGTGTTAGAATTTCTGGTTTATGGGGTTCAATGTGGTCGAGAGCATGGATTGGCAAATCACCAGGCTTTTTTAAACCATTTTTGAAAGGAATTTTCTATGTTTTTGCAAACTTCTTATTTTTTGTTCCAAAGCGAAAAGTGGTTTTCGAATTTAAAGATTTATCGGAGGGTGCAATTGAAAAAGCAAAAGCGAATAGAATCTCCTTTAATTTGTTTCTAGAAGAATTTTATAATTTAAATGGTGCCGAGGAAGTTCTCTTTTTGAAACACTATTTTTTCGTGCCAAAATCCAAAAGAAAACTTCCAGAAAGAATCGAAGGATCAGTTGAAGATCAAAAGAGTAATGCTATTGTTTCTGAAGAAGATATACCTGAAGAAATATTTAAAAAAGTTTCTGATATTTTGGTAAAGGTTGCTGGTCTTAATTCATCAGAAATTTCACTTAGTTCCAACCTTGCCTTGGATTTAAATGTAGATTCACTTTTATTGGTAGAAGCCATCACCGCTGTTGAAGAAAAATTTAAAGTGGTATCTCAGTTTGAAATTACTTTGATAAAAACAGTAGATGATTTGTGTAGAATTGCTATGAATCAGGAAATTGCGGAAGATGAATTGAAACCAAGTTTCTTGCACAATCATCTTTCTCCAATTAAAAATATCAAAATAGACAATACCAAAAATATTGTAGAGAACTTTGTACAAGTTTTTAGTAGTTATAAGAACGATCATTTTGCTTATGATAAAATTCTAGGATCCACAACCCGTAAGGATTTTATATTGAAAGCTTTTGTGGTTTCAAAAATAATTCGAAAAGAAGTTAAAGGAGAATACCTTGGAATAATGTTACCAGCATTGCAAAGCACAGCACTTTTGGTGATTTCTTCTTATCTCGCTGGGAAAATTCCTGTAATGCTCAACTGGACAGTTGGGAAAAAAGTATTGGATCATTGCATTGAGACTATTGATTTAGACGTGATTCTAACTGCAAAAACATTTCACGATAAAGTCGCCGATTCTCTTACAGAAAATGTAAAAAGCAAATGTGTTTTCTTTGAACAAAAAGTCAAAGAGGCAAGTTTAGGAACGAAACTTTCTGGTTTGTTCAGCAATATGTTTAAAATTAAGCCAAAAATTGATTTTAATGATGTAGCAGTAATTTTGTTTACTTCAGGAAGCGAATCTTTACCAAAAGCAGTTCCTTTAACCCATCGCAATGTAATCGACAATCTTTGGGGCGTTTTTGAAATCGTTGAACTTAAAAATCAAAGAGTATTTTTGGCATTTCTTCCACCATTTCATAGTTTTGGTTTTACAGTTTTAACAATTCTTCCATTAATAACAGGTTTGAAAGTTGCATACACACCAGATCCAACAGACAATAGAGAGTTGTTGAAGATATTGAAGCATGTTCAAGCCAATACCGTTTTGGCAACACCAACTTTCCTAAAAATGCTGCTATCCATTTCCACTAAAAAAGATTTTGGAAATGTTGATTTGGCAATTACTGGAGCCGAAAGTTTGAATCCGACTATCATCAAAACATTTAAAGAAAAAGGAGCAGAGGGTGCAAGAATTTTGGAAGGGTACGGAATTACCGAATGCTCACCCGTTCTTACAATCAATCCAATGAATATTCAGAAAGAAAAAAGCGTTGGGAAATTTATTGCTGGAATTTCATATTATATTACCGATATCAATACTTACAGCCCTTTGAATCAGGGTGAAGAAGGAATGATCATGGTTAAAGGTAAGAGTATTTTTAATGGATATCAAGATAAAAAACTGGATTCACCATTTGTAAAAATAAACGGCGAAGATTTCTATAAAACCGGCGATTTAGGTAAAGTTGATGAAGATGGTTATCTATTTATTACCGGTCGTTTGAAACGGTTTATTAAAATAGCAGGTGAAATGGTTAGTTTACCTGCTGTCGAAAATACATTGCTTAAAAAATATGGTTCTGAAGAGGAAGTTGTAATGGCTATTGAAGGAAATGACAGCATTGAGCCACCGCAAATTGCTTTATTCTCAAAAATAAAAATCGACATCAACGAAGCCAACGCTTTTCTGAAAGAAAATGGATTTTCAGGTATTGTAAGAATACATAAAGTAATTGAGGTTGATGAAATTCCGCTACTTGGAACAGGAAAAACGGATTATAAAATTTTGAAAGAGCAAATTCGCTAAAAAAAACTAATTTTTGAGCAAAAAAAAACCACCAATTTGGTGGTTTTTTTTTAATAAAAATAAATTTATAGGTTTACTTTTTTAGTAAAGCTACCAGATAATGATTCAACTCTTATCATATAAATGCCGCTAGCTTGAGAGCTCAAATTGATAAGTTTTTTCATTCCATTAATTTCTTCGGTCAAAATAAGTTCACCAATATTGTTGTAAACGCTAATTTTTCCATCAATTGGAGTGCTAAAATTAACATGAACATTTTTGTTGAAAGAATAAATATTCGACTGAATTTCAGGAGTATTGTTGATACCTACTGCTAATTGTCCAGCTGTAATTGGTGCATCAGGTGTAGAATTATATGCATAGTCATAAACAGTGCCAGTAGCACCGCCTAATGGAGTGTTTACACGAATCCATCCGTAATGAGTATTTGTTCCAATTAAAAATTTGCATCCAATGTAATGATCAAGACCATCACCAAAGTTACCATAATTAACTCCTGAGTAAACTGATGCTAATCCCATTTTAGCTAGTTGTGGGCTAGATCCATCGTTCACAATCCAAGTAGTAACGGTTCCATCGATTGCTGCACCAGCTGCAAGAGCTGAAAGGTAAGGAATTGTTGTACCCATTGTTCCCATTGCTGCATTTCCCAATGCTGGAGGCATAATTACTGCAGTATTTGCAGGATTTCCACTCCAATCAAATCTTTTAATAACGTAATCGTTTGTTAAATCTGCATTAAAGTCGATGATTATTGAGTCAGCATTTGCTGTAAGAACAACATCAGGATTAACGTCAGTATAAACAATTTGTGCATTAGCAACTCCAGCACCAGCAATACAAAGTGCCATTGTAGAGTATGCTTTGATCTTAGAATCAAAATTTGTAGTTTTTTTCATAGTTTGATTTTTAGTTAAAACATTGGTCCAAAGATAATGTTATGTTTAAAATAAAACAAAATAATATTGCAATTATTTTATTTTAAACATAATCGGGGTTACTATTTATTGAAGTTTAATTGTTTAAAAACAATAATAAATCCAAATTCAAATTTGGTTTAATTTGTTCATATTTTCTTAGATCTATATAGTTCTTTGTCAACAGCTGAAATCATTTCCGGAATATTGGGATTGAAATCTTCTAGAAATTTAGCAGTTTTTAAAATTTCAATTTCAGGATTTGCGATCACATCAGAATAATTAATATCTAGTAGTTCAATGTTTGATTGTAATTTAAACCATTTTTCAAGTCTGGATAATTCCTTTTTAAAAGCTTCCGCAATTGCAAAAGGAAATATTGATGGATCTTTTCCAAGCATTTTTTGTTGGGATGACATAATTTCATTAATGTCACGATGCATGAAAATAATTTTATAGTCAATATTATCAGGTAAAAATTGCAAAAGTTGAGCAATTACTTTAACAGCCTTGCCATTAGCGTCTATAATGCAAGTATTATCTTTTGATAATCTTTTTACAGCTGCATGTTCATAATAACCTTTTGGATTGCTTTGGTCTGCAATTCGCTGTTCATCCGTAAAAATTGAAATACCTCCTTTTTCCAATATTTGCATCATCATGGATGTCCCAGAACGAGGCAAACCAGAAACAATAATTACTTGTCCTTTCATGAGTTGTTGAGAATAATTTTGATTAATTATTTGCTTGTTTTTATCCAATAAATGAACACCATATATTTTAGATAACCATTTATGAGCGCGAAGATTTGTAGGTGCTAATTTTAAAAATAATTCGAATGCATTGGCAGCATCCTGAAATCGTTCAAGGTGATACAATGCAACACCTAGATAATAATGACTTGGAGGGTAGCTATAAATTAAACCAATTGAGTTTAATAAATTGTCAGCAGCATCCTCAAAAATATTTAAATGCAATTGAGAAACTCCAAGACCATAATATGCTAAATAACTATTTTCATCTTCGTTCAATTCCTTTGAAAAGGCTTCAATAGCTTCATCATATTTTTGTAATTGAAGATATATCATCCCCATTTGATTGTGGATTCCAGAACCGCCACCACCTTCTTTTTCGGCTTGTTTAAAAAAGTCAAGAGCTTTAATTGAATCACCTTCATTGAAAGCGATAATTCCATCATAAAATGATAAATGGACGAATCCGGCATCTGGAATTGTTCTTAGGTTTTCAAGAATTTCTTTTGCTTCTTTAAATTTTTGCAAATGAAGATTTAGCCTTAGCAGTTCAAGGTTATAACGAATATCTGTCTTATCAATATGATATAATTCTTCAAAAGAGGATAAGGCTTCTGTAAAATTTTTGCGAGTAATTTGGATTTTTGCAATACAATATTTTGCTTCATATCCAGCTTTTAAGGCTGCCAATGTTTTATCTTCTCCAGGGTCTTCAATATATCCCAGTTCCACCAGTTGTCTGAGAGCTTCTGCCGATTCAAATGTATCCTCCTGATCAATTTCGGAATGCTCCCCAAAATCTCCGTCTATTTTTTCCCAACTTTCAATAAAATCTGTTTTAATTTCATTTTCAAATATGGTTCCTAGTACTTTACCATCCATATCTTTGCCAACTGGCAATCCAAATAAAGCAAGAATTGTTGGAGCAATGTCTAATAGTGAAGCCCCGTAAACTCTTTCGTCTTTTTTAATTCCAGGTCCACTAATTAAAAACATTCCAAAAGGGTTGTGTTCGAATGTTGGAGCTGTATTGCATTTTGGTAAAGTCGCCATTCTTCGATGGTCTGAGTAAAAACCATGATCAGATGTGATAATGATTGTGGTATCTTCGCCAGCTAACTCAACCAAACGTTCCAGCATCATATCATGAAAAATGTACATTCCTTCAACAACATCCTTATAAATCTCGTGATCCGACTCAGAAATATGATCCATTTTTGGCGAAATATATTTCACAAATCCATGGCAGACATGGTCGATTGCATCAAGGTAAATGCCCATAAAATCCCATTCGGTATTTCGCATTACCCATGTTGAAGCAGAATGAATACTGATAGTTTGAGAAAGAATATTTGCAATACCAAGCAATCTATTGTCTTCATCTTGATTAATTTTTTCAATCAGAGGAACAAATGGTTTTAATAAATCACCAGTAATTTCACTTGGATGAAAACGGAGGTTAAATAAGTCTTTTTTAGAACCTTCATGCGAAATTGTCCCATTGGGCATGAACCATTTTTTTTCATCAGAATTATCAACTTTTTGATAATAGTTAGAAACAACTGTCCCATTAATTGGTTCTGCCGGATGACTTGGCCACCAGCCTATTACATTCGATTTCATTCCTTCATGGTGGAAAATGTTCCATAAAGCTTTACATTTTCTGGAAGTTACATTTATTGGTCGAATTCCACCTTGGTCAGGATTTGGTTCTACAAATCCAAGTATTCCATGTTTATCAGCTCTTTTTCCTGTTGCAATTGAAGTCCATAATACAGGAGAAATTGGAGGGTCTAAAGTTGCAATATTTCCAATGACTCCTTTATTTATAAGTTTTTCAAGCGCAGGCATTTTACCAGCATCAAGTAAAGGGTTAATTAAACCCCAATCAGCTCCATCCCAGCCAATCAATAAGACTCGTTTTGATATTCTATTACCCATCAGTTTCTATTTGTTTTTTGGCCAGATTTATTTCTTAACTTTTTTGATTTTCTCTAGTTCCTCTGTTCTCTTTTTTCTCCAGGCTTTCAATCCAATATCACCATAAGCCAGTAAACCAAGCATTCCTTCAACAGGAATATCAAGTTTTACTTGTTTCCCTTCCTGAGTAATGAAGAAATCAAGCTTTTCATTATTTTGATCTTTCATAATATTTTTTTTACAAAAATAAAAAAAATTGATGAATCAATTTCTCATTTCAGAATTTGTTTTAAGGTAAATGAAAAAATATGAAATCGAATTTGTGAAATTATTAAAAAAAATAAAAAAATTCATTACTTTTACTCTAATTTATTCATTTGCAAAAAATGCCACAATATCAGCCACTTGCCGAAATTTTGCGTCCAGATTCTTTGAAGAATTACATCGGACAATCGCATCTTGTTGGTGAAAAGGCTATTTTGCGCAAAACGATTGAATCGGGAAATATTCCTTCTTTAATTTTGTGGGGACCACCCGGAGTTGGGAAAACGACACTGGCATTCATTATTGCTCAAACACTTAACCGTCCATTTTTTACCTTATCTGCAATTAGTTCAGGTGTGAAAGATGTTAGAGAGGTTTTTGAAAAAGCAAAAGAAACCGTTGGCAATGCAATTTTATTTATTGATGAAATTCATCGCTTCAATAAAGCGCAACAGGATTCGTTATTGGGTGCTGTTGAGAAAGGAGTGATTACCTTAATTGGTGCCACCACAGAGAATCCTTCCTTCGAAGTGATTTCTCCATTGCTTTCACGCTGTCAGGTTTATATTTTGAAGCATTTAGAAAAAGATGATTTAATTTCACTTTTAAATAATGCTAAAACTTTTCTAGAAGACCGTGATAAAATTAAAATTGACATTCATGAATCCGAAGCTTTATTGAGAGTTTCTGGTGGTGATGCACGTAAATTATTGAATGCATTGGAATTGGTTGTTAATGCAAACGAAGGAAAAAAAATCATCATAACGAATGAGCAAGTTCTAAAAGTAATTCAGCAGAATTTGGTGATGTACGACAAAAACGGGGAGCAACATTATGATATCATTTCTGCTTTTATCAAATCAATGCGTGGCAGTGATCCAAATGCGGCAGTTTATTGGCTTGCCAGAATGATTGTAGCAGGTGAAGATCCAAAATTTATTGCCCGCCGAATGTTGATTCTGGCTTCTGAGGACATTGGAAATGCCAATCCAAACGCACTTTTATTAGCAACAAATTGTTTTCAGGCAGTTACCATGATTGGTTATCCCGAAAGTGATTTGATTTTGTCGCAAACCGCAATTTATCTGGCTTGTTCTCCAAAAAGCAATGCTTCGTTAACTGCAATAAAAAGTGCAAAACAAATGGTGATGAATAAAGGCGATTTATCGGTTCCTTTGAAACTTCGCAATACACCCACAAAATTGATGAAAGACATCGGTTATGGTAAAGAGTACAAATATGCCCACGATTTCGAGAATAATTTTGTGATGGAAGATTTTTTGCCTGAAGAAATAAAAAACACCATCTTCTTCACACCAGGCAATAATCCTCGTGAAAATGAAATGAGAACAAAACTCAAACAACAGTGGAAAGAGAAATATAAATATTAAAATAAAAAATATGACAACAAAGAAATTGATTTTCATGATTTTAGCATTGTTTGTTTCAAAAATGGTAATTTCTCAAGATTTACAAAAAGGGAAACTCAACGAGGAAGCTTTGAAGCAAATAAAAGCTTCGTTCAAAAAAGATGCTCAAACAAAAGCTTTAATAAATGCTTCCACGAGCAATGATGCGAAAACTTTGGTTCTTAACAGAGAAAACCTTGGTAAAAACGATCATCTTTTTTCAAATCAAGTAAAATCGAAAGGGATTACCGATCAAAAACAATCTGGTCGGTGCTGGTTATTCACTGGATTAAATGTGGTTCGTCCGATTGTAATAGATAAATTCAAACTTGATGAATTTGAATTTTCACAAAACTATAGTTTCTTTTGGGACCAACTCGAAAAAGCAAATCTTTTCCTGGAAGCGATCATTACTACAAGCGCAAAACCAATGGATGACAAAACTGTTGACTGGTTATTCAAAAATGCGATTGGTGATGGTGGAAACTGGGCAGGATTTGTTGATGTTGCGGAAAAATATGGCGTGGTTCCAAAATCAGTAATGCCAGAAACCAATAACAGTGATAAAACCTCAATGATGTCATCTGTTTTGACAAGAAAACTTCGCGAAGATGCTTTGGAATTGAGGGAATCAACCAAGAAATCTGCAGCAGATATTTCTAAGCGAAAGATAGAAATGCTTTCCGATATTTATCGAATTTTGGTGATTTCCCTTGGTGAGCCACCAGAAGAATTTACATGGAGGTATAAAGATAAAGAAGGAAAAATTTCTGAGAGCAAAACCTATTCTCCAAAATCTTTTTATAAAGAATTTGTTGGTGTTAATTTAAAAGATTATGTAATGATAATGAACGATCCAACTCGTGATTATTACAAAGTTTATGAAATAGAATACGATAGAAATATGATTGACGGTACCAACTGGAAATATTTGAATTTGCCGGTGAATGAAATTAAAGATTTTGCAAAAGCCTCAATTTTGGATAATCAGGCAATGTATTTTTCTTGTGATGTTGGTAAACAGTTAAATTCAGCAGAAGGAATTCTAGATGTCAACAACTACGATTACGAATCGCTTTACGGCGTGAAATTTAATATGGATAAAGCAAAGCGAATTAAATCTTTCGACAGTGGTTCTTCACATGGAATGGCTTTAATGGGCGTTGATTTAGATGCATCTGGTAAACCATTGAAATGGTTATTAGAAAATTCATGGGGCTCTAGTGCTGGAAATAAAGGAACTTTAACAATGACAGACAAATGGTTCGATGAGTATATGTTCAGAATTGTGATTAACAAGAAATTCATCAACGAAAAAACAATGAATCTTTTGGAACAGAAATCGATTATGTTGCCTCCTTGGGATCCGATGTTTGCTCCGGAACAATAATTTTTGGCTGCAAGAAAATGACAATAACTGCGTTACTCTTGTCTTTAAATCCAGTCACTTAACATAGTAAACTCCTGAATTTAAAGACTTCGAAAGCCTTGTTCTTGCCATTTTCTTTCAAGCCATTTAGATTTTTTAAGTTCTTTAGTAGAAGATAAAATAGATTTGAAATGAAAATTAGCCACGACCTTTAGGTCATGGGTTAAGATGTAACGAAAAAATGGGCTTTAGCCCAAACAGTATGAATTTAAATCAACGAATAAACGCGTTTGTAGAATTGGGAACCAAGCTAAAAGGTCCTGCCAGAATTGAAGAAATCTCCAATTTAATTGAAGATGCCCGTCATTTCAATCCATGGTTTACAAATGAAAATATGGAATCGGCAATAAATGCCATTGCAGAATCATTAACCAAGGAGAAATTGGAAAAATGGTTGAAGCCATACGTTCAAAAGATTGAAGAAAGCCAGAAACCAAAAAGAATAGGAGTGATCATGGCTGGAAATATTCCTTTGGTTGGATTTCATGATTTTTTATGCGTTTTGATTTCAGGGAACCAGTTTTTAGGGAAGCTTTCTTCAGTAGATAGAATTTTATTACCAAAGCTTTCAGAAGTATTAATCGAAATTGAACCTGAATTTAAAGAGATTATCAATTTCACTGAAGAGAAACTCGAAGATTTTGATGCCATTATTGCAACGGGAAGTAATAATACGTCCAGATATTTCGAGGCTTATTTTTCAAAATATCCAAATATTATCAGGAAAAACCGAAACGGAATTGCAGTTTTAGCTGGAAATGAAAGTCCGGAACAACTTGAATTGCTTGCTGATGATGTCTTCCTTTATTTTGGATTGGGTTGCAGAAATGTTTCAAAACTTTTTGTTCCTAAAAACTATGATTTTGCAACGATGATGGAGGCTTTCAAAAAGTACGAGGAGTATTCCAATCACAATAAATATTTTAATAATTATGAGTACAACAAAGCGATTTATCTGGTCAATAGTGACCAACATTATGATAATGGTTTTGTTTTGTTAAAAGAGGACAATCGGTTTTCGTCACCAATTTCAGTTTTATATTTTGAATATTACGATGATTTGTCAGCATTGAAAACTTATTTGGATGAAAAAGTGGAGGAGATTCAGTGTATTGTTGCAGATTCTAAAGTTTTCACCAATTCAGTTGAATTCGGCAAAGCACAACATCCTGAATTGTGGGATTATGCCGATGGAATTGATACAATGGAATTTTTATTTAATGTTAAATAGATAGAATTGTAAAAAATGATTTGGGCTAAAGCCCTTTTTTAATGAGTTTCATTTGTCCACGTCCTAAAGGTCGTGGCAAATAAAATTTAAAAAAATACTATGTGTTTTTTACGAAAACTTTGCGTGGAAATATATTCTGGTTTCAGCCAGAATTTTGGATGATTTTTATTAATCACGTCTTAAAACCACGACAAATCTAATAGCCCCGACCTTCAGGTCGGGGATTATTAATAACGATGATTAATGGGCTTTAGCCCAAAAAAGAAACGAAATGTTTTATGGAAAAGGAAATCAACAGATGCGGCTGGGTGGGAGCGAACCCATTAATGCAAAAATACCACGATGAAGAATGGGGCGTTCCCGTTCACGATGACCAAAAATGGTTTGAATTTCTAACATTGGATGCTTTTCAGGCTGGATTGAGTTGGTCGACCATCATCAACAAAAGAAAAAACTTCGATAAAGCCTTTGATAAATTCAATTATAAGAAGATTGCCAATTATGACGAAGCTAAAATCGCAGAATTGATGCAGGATGTTGGAATAATCAGAAATAAATTGAAAATTATTGCCACAATCAACAATGCCAAAGAGTTCATGAAAATTCAAAAAGAATTCGGCTCTTTTGATAAATATATTTGGCAATTTACGAAAGGAAAAACCATCATTAATAGATGGACCTCCATCAAAGAAATTCCTGCTTCATCAGAAGTCTCGGACGAAATGAGTAAAGAATTAAAAAAGAGAGGATTCAAATTTGTTGGAAGCACCATTTGTTATGCCTTTATGCAAGCTGCCGGAATGGTGAATGATCATTTGGTGGATTGTTTTCGGTATAAAGAGGTTTTGAAATAAAGCGGCGTCATTGCGAGGCGCTGCCCTGAGCAAGTCGAAGGGAGGAAAGACGAAGCAATCTAATAGACTAAAGCTTTTCATTGAATGAGATTGCTTCACTATGTTCGCCATGACGAACCTAATTAACTCTTCCTTTCTAATTCTTTCAAATTATCCAATTTCTTCTTTTCAAGGAAACTTGAAACATCGCCAAGATGCTCTTTCACACGTTTATTACCGAATTCATAAACTTTATTGACAAGACCATCAAGGAAATCACGATCGTGAGAAACCAAAATTAAGGTTCCGTCATAATCTTTCAAAGCGCCTTTCAGAATGTCTTTGGTTTTCAGATCCAAATGATTTGTAGGTTCATCGAGGATTAAAAAATTAACTGGTTCAAGCAATAATTTAATCATGGCTAAACGAGTTCGTTCACCACCAGAAAGCATTTTTACTTTTTTATCCCAATCATCTCCACCAAACATAAATGCGCCAAGAATATCGCGAATTTTAGTCCGAATGTCGCCTTTGGCAATATCATCGATGGTTTTAAAAACCGTATTTTCTTCATCAAGAGAGGAAGCTTGATTTTGAGCAAAATAACCAATCAAGGCATTGTGTCCAAGTGTGAGTTTTCCTTTATAATCAATTTCACTCATTATTGCTTTTACCAAAGTAGATTTTCCTTCTCCGTTTTTGCCAACAAAAGCAACTCTTTCGCCTCTTTCCAATGCGAAAGAAACATCAGAAAAAACAAGATGATCTCCATAAGTTTTCGACATTTCTTCAATTACCAAAGGATAGTTTCCAGAACGAGGTGAAGGTGGGAATTTTAGTCGTAACGCTGAATTATCAACTTCATCAATTTCGATTATCGGAAGCTTCTCGAGCATTTTTACTCGCGACTGAACTTGATTTGTTTTTGAATATGTGCCTTTAAAACGCTCAATAAAATCCATGTTTTCTGCTATGAATTTTTGTTGCTCATCATAATGTTTCTGCTGTTGTTCGCGGCGTTCTCTGCGTAATTCCAGATAATGAGAATAATTAACTTTATAGTCGTAAATTCTTCCCATAGTAATTTCGATGGTTCGCGTGGTAATATTATCAATAAAAGCTTTATCGTGAGAAATTACAATTACCGCTTTTGCATTGTTTATCAAAAATTCCTCAAGCCATTGAATCGACTCAATATCCATGTGGTTGGTGGGCTCATCCAAAAGAATTAAATCCGGTTTTTGTAATAGTATTTTTGCCAGTTCGATTCGCATTCTCCAGCCACCACTGAATTCTGAAGTTGGACGTGTAAAATCGCTTCTTAAAAATCCCAAACCTAAAAGTATTTTTTCGATGTCAGCGTCAAAATTGGTGTTCTCGATGCTGTAGTATTTTTCGCTCAGGGTTGCAACCTGTTCAATTATTTCATAATATTCAGCAGACTCATAATCGGTGCGGGAAGAAAGCTGATTGTTTAAATCTTCAATTTGTTTTTCCATTTCCAAAGCACCAGAAAATGCCTGAGCAGCTTCCTCAAAAACAGAACGATTGTCCTCAGTTAGTAAATGTTGCGGTAAATATGCAATCACAGCTCCATCGTGGGTAGAAACTTTTCCAGAAGAAGCGGTTTTTGCACCAGCAATAATTTTTAATAAAGTGGATTTTCCTGCACCGTTTTTTCCCATTAAAGCAATTCGATCTTTGTCGTTTACTACAAATGAAATATCTTTAAAAAGAGTGGTGCTACCAAACTCTACCGCCAAGCCATCAACAGAAATCATAGTTATTTTTTTGAGGGTGCAAAGATACTATTTTTATTGGAAATACTAATCGGTCACTGAAAAGCAATCTCCAAACGATAGTCATTCTGAACTTGTTTCAGAATCTAGCGGTGGCTGACTTGGTCATTGAGCAGGTTGCTGAGCATGTCGAAGCACTGTCGAAGTGCGCTCAAAGTCACCACATACGAGTATCCCAAACGCACGTCATTGCAATCTGCCAACTGGCTGAGAAGCAATCTATTTTGAAAATAAATAAATCAACGTAAATCTTTTGGATAAATGGATAAATGCTGAAAGATCGAGCTTTGCAGTAAATTCCATTCTGAGCAAGGAACACCAATTTAAAATTTTGAAGAAAATCGAATTGATTTTAAATGTAAAAAATCTTAATATTTGTAAAAAAATCAAAGATGAACCAAACCGAATTACAAAATAATATTATACGACAAGTGCTAAATAGCAATGATAGTCAATTGCTCGATTATTTAAACAGTATTTTAAGTAAAAGGAAAAGATTCCGCACTTTACAATCTTTAGGATTTTGAAAAATCAGCAATTAAAGAAAGTTTATCAGAGTATTCGTCTGGTAATTTAATTTCTAATGAAGATGTTTTCACAAGAAATGAAAAATGGCTCGAAGAATCGTATGGACAGGCAATGCCGATTTTGTATTTACTCTTATTATTGTCAATAATCTTACAATTAATAAACTTCATCATGTGAACCAAAATCAATAAAAATGGCTTTAGTTTGATTATCTGTAAAAAAGAAAATTACCCTAATATCGTATTCAATGCTAAAACTCCATAATTCCTTAAGTTTGCCTGATAGCTTATGAGTTCTAAGTTTGCTGTCAAACGGATTGGCTATAAAAATAGACACTTTAGTCCAGAACTTTTCTTCTAAGTCTTTATTTTCTTTAACTTTCTTCTCAAAAGTTTTTTTAAATGAACTGCTAAAACTTATTTCCATAAATTATAGCATTTTTCTTAGTTCATCAATATTTCCCGAAAACTTAAGTTTACCTTTCTTTAAATCTTTATTGCTATTAATATAATTCTTGGCAATAGCATTTCTGTTTTCCTCCGCAATATTTCGTTCTATGATGAACTTTATTTCTTCTTTTTCTGGCACTGAAAGATTTTTAATTAAATCAATCAAGGTGCTAAATGTTAAGTCCATAATTATTTTGTTTTAAGCAAAGTTAATAATTAATTATCTAAAATAACTCAGTAAGCAAAAAAATTATTCGGACTCTGCAATTCAAAAATGACACAATATCAATTTATCTATCAATGAAATACATTTTTTGTGTAATTGGATAACTTGGTAAATGGTGATTTCGTAATTTGAAATTTCCACCTTTCCATTTTCCCATGCCCATCAATTATTATCAATTCATCATCAAATCTTCAAATCAACTCATCATCAAATTATACCCATAGCTAAACTATCCTTTTGAAATAAAACCATGCGACCAAATAATATTTATTTCATATAAAATTTGGTTATTGAATAATTTATTTTAGATTTGTGATTGAATTTTTGCTGATTTTTAGTATTAATTAAAGTATGTGTAACGAATTATTGAAAAATGTAAACTTAAACTAATATAAAAATATAGCGTTTAGCTGAATTCTGGTATTGAAACCGTCCAAACTTCATTTTTTACCACAGGATACAAAGCAAGACGCCACGTCAAGGCGTGGTCGTTGCTTTACTTGTGGTAAGGGTTCTTGGACGGACCTCAATAACGGTTGGCAATCTGGCCACGCTGTTTTTTTTCTATTAGCTGAGACTTAAAAAAAAAAGCTATAAATTATTTATATCTGCTTTACAAATTATTAACTCACAATCATGAAAACTAAACTAATTATTGCCCTAATTGCAATTTGTTCTTTTGCAAATGCTCAATCACCAGCATGGACTTGGGCAAAGTTTGCGGGAGGTACTGGAGATGAAATAGGAAAAAGTGTTGCTACAGATAACCATGGAAATACTTATGTAACGGGCTATTTTACGAGTTCCACTATAACTTTTGGATCGACCGTACTAACTTGTTCTGGAAATAAGGATGTTTTTGTCGCTAAATACGATGTTGTTGGAAATGTGCTTTGGGCGAAAAAAGCAGGAGGTCCTTTTGACTCGTCCTAAAAAAAGTTTACAGATTAATACTTAAACCCTGATACAAATTTA
>JACAAW010000190.1 GCA_013377115.1 Bacteroidota bacterium
ATTGAAACTATTAGAGTAAATAATAAATTCAACGTTGCTGGAATTTCATTTACACAAGCTGAATTAATTTCTGTTATTTTAGTATTAATTGGATTGTTCGGAATTTGGTATTTACAATTTAGGAAACCTAAAAAAATTGCAGAAAATGAATCTGGAGAAAATTTGCAACCAGGTACGTAATTTAACAATAACTACTGGCAATTACATTCGCACTGAATCAAAAAATTTCAAGCAAAACAATATTGAAGTTAAAGGTCTTCATGATTTTGTTACTCATGTTGACAAAGCATCTGAAAAAGCCCTTGTAATTGGACTTTCTGAAATTTTACCCGAAGCTGGTTTTATTACCGAAGAAAAAACCATCAATAAAACCGGAGAAATTTACAATTGGATCATCGACCCGCTTGATGGCACCACCAATTTCATTCATTCAATTCCTTGTTTTTCAATCAGTATCGCATTGGTGGAAAATGGAATACCAATTCTAGGAGTCGTTTATGAAATTAATTTGGATGAATGTTTTTATGCATGGAAAGATAGTCCTGCTTATTTAAATGGAACAATAATTCATGCTTCTGAAGCTTCAACAATTGCAGATTCTCTAATTGCCACAGGCTTTCCTTATTATGATTATTCAAAACTGAATGAATATTTGGATGTTTTCAAATATTTCCTTGAAAATTCTCATGGCGTTCGGCGTTTGGGCAGTGCAGCTGTTGATTTGGCTTATGTTGCATGCGGAAGATTTGAAAGTTTCTTTGAATACAGTCTTCATGCCTGGGATGTAGCGGCTGGTGCTTTTATTGTGCAACAAGCCGGCGGAAAAGTTTGTGATTTTAAAGGTGGAGATGATTTTATTTTTGGTAGTGAAATAATTGCCACCAATGCTGCAACTTATGATGAATTTATGGAAATCTTCAAAAGAATTTCCGGATTTTAACTACTCAATGACTTTTCTATCTCTTTCGAAGATCGTCATTGCGAAGAAGGAACGACTGAAGCAATCTCATTTGAAATCGTGTTAAAGATTGCTTCGTCCACAAAAAGGTGGCCTCGCAATGATGTCTTAATAAATTGTTTCTCCGCCAAGGGGCGTATCCCAATGACGCACAAATAAACATCCAATAATTTTCCAGATTTTAATTGCTCAATTCCTTTTCTATCTCTTTTCGAATCGACATGGTATAATTATACCCAATTTTAAATACTTCCGGAGCCTTTGAAATGGAAAACATACTGTAATTCGCCATTTCTGGAGGTTCAATAAAACAATCGCATTTCTTGGCATTTTCTTTTACACTTCGTTCAGTGGACAAATGAAAGACTCTTTCTAGGATTCCAATTCTGCTTTTGTTTCGCAATAAATTATCCTGATGATTTACGTGGACGCCAATAATTTTATCACATTTTCCAATCAAAGGACTAACTGGCATATTATTTAAAATACCACCATCAAGATACAGTGTATCGTTAAATTGGATTGGGCTAAATAAAAATGGAATGGCCGAGGAAGCCAAAATTGGCAATATCAAAGGACCTTCAGTGAAATAAACAGTTTCGGAAGTAATGATATCCGTTGCACAAATTACCAGTGGAATGCTGAGTTCATTAAAATTGTCTTCGGGAAAATATTTTAAAAAGAATTTATGAATTTTCTTCATGTCAATAATTCCTAATCCACCGTAATGAAAACGAAAATAGTTCTTAAATTTTTTCTCTAAAAAAATCTCCAAAATCTGGTTGGGCGAATACTGATTAGAATAATAGGCTCCAATTATTGCTCCAGCACTTACCCCTGAAATAATACTGGGCTTCACTCCTATTTCTTCTAAGGCTTTTAGCACGCCCAAATGAGCAATTCCGCGCGAACCACCACCAGAAAGAGACAATCCTATTTTCATTTTTTGAAATTATGTAACCAAACAAATTTAGTTGAATATTTTAAAATATCAAATATTAATAATAGATTTGTGAACACAAATTAAAGTTAAAATTATGAAAAAGCTCTTTATTATTTTAATGGTATTGGTTAGTGCCTGTTCTTCCAACAAATTGGATTTCAGCAAATTAATTGACAAAAATGGAATTGTTTATGAAAATGGAGATGACAAACCATACTCTGGTGAAGTAGTTTGCAAATTCACGAACGGAAAGAACAATTTTGAAGGAAATTACGAAAATGGAATCAAAGCAAAAAACTGGATTTATTATTTTGAAAATGGTCAGAAAAAATCTGAAGGCACTTATAAAGATGGAGCAAAGGATGGTACCTGGACTTATTGGGACGAAAAAGGAACAAAAATTGGGGACGAAATTTATAAAGACAATAAATTATTAAGCAAAGCCATCGAAATTAACTCTGATAGCTTAAAGCAAACAACTGACTCCACGGTTGCTGAAGTAAAAGAAATTGAAAAAGCAAAAGCACCTGTAAACACGAAGAAACAAAGTAGTGGTATTGTAAAATTTGATCAGCTTCGTGGAGGACCAGTTAAAACTTTAAATGGAATTATTTATACAGGACCAGTAGTTGATTATCATAGCAATGGAGTTAAAAGCCTTGAAGGAAATTTCCGAAATGGAAAACGAAACGGATTATGGGTTTTCTATGATAAAAAAGGGAACGTAAAAAGTTCGAAGGTTTATAAGTAAATTTTATCTCTCACCCACTTTCGCCTGCAATTTCATAAAGAAATTTTTATCCAGTGGGAATTTCATTTTACCGGCGGTGTTGATATCTGCCCAAGCTTCTTTGTACATTTTCATTTCGTTATAGGCGATGGAGCGATTTACAAAAACTGCTGGGTCGTTCGGATTCATGGAGATGGCTTTGGAATAATCTGCAACTCCTTCTTCGTATTTTTTGAGTGCGTAATTGGTTAAACCGCGCCAGGAGTAATATTCAGCCTTTTCGGGATTGAGTTCAATGGCTTTATTAAAATTAACAATGGCATTTTGGTTGTCATTTTTCTTGGAGTATGCGATTCCCAGCCAATAATAGGATTCGCTGTCTTTTGGATTCATTGTCAAACTTTTATTGATGACAGAAATAGCTTCGTCGTATTTCCCAACATTGGTTTTAGCAGTACCCAGCCACATCCATGCTTTGGAATCCTCAGGCATTAAGGTTAGATATTTATCATAATCAGGAATGGATTCTGCAAATTTCTTTAAAGTGCTATAGGTATTTGCCCTTCCAATCAAAGCATCCGTATTCACAGCATTGTATTTAAGCGCACTGCTAAAATCTGCCAATGCAAGTTCTGGTTTACCTGTATTGTAATATAGCACGCCTCTATTGCTGTATGCACGATGGAAGCCAGGATCAAGTTCGATACTCTTATTGTAATCTAACAATGCACGATTGTAATCCTTTTTATAGCGATAAAATAAATAACCACGATTGTTGTATGCGAAGGATAATGTTGGATACTTTTCAATTAAATCCGTGAACAAAGTTTCACCATCTTTCCATACTTTGATGCGGTCAAAAGTGCCATAAGTGAAAAACAATACAAAGCCAACAAAAACTGCAATCAGCAATTTCTTAAACTTATATAAGTAATTGTCTTTGTTGTCTGCAGCAAGTGTATAAAAATATCCAATAATCATGAATAATCCGATGTACGGAACATAAGTGTATCTTTCAGAAAGGATGGCACCTCCTACTGGCAATATCTGCAAAACCAAAGCGATGGTTACAATAAAAAACATGATTCCGAAATTCACGATACGTCCCATTTTCCTGACTAAAAACCAAAATACTCCCAAAGCCAAAACAAAAATTGGAGCTGCATAAAATTCCCAAGGAAGTGCATTGGCCACTTTCTGCGGATAAGGATACATTGCAGCTAAATTAATTGGTACAAAAAGCTTCACAATGTAAATCATGATGGAATAAGAAACGATGAACAAGCGTTCAAAAAAAGTAAACAATGGATCCACATCTTGTAGCGCTCCAACTTCCTTCTGAGAATGGATTGCCATGATTCCAAAAATAAATGAAAGGGCAAAAAATGGCAGTTTTTCGAGGAATAAACCAAGTGTGATTTTTCGTTTGAATAAATAATCCATTAATAGCAAAACTATTGGCAATACTGTTGCGGCTGATTTAGAAAGCAATGAAAGTCCAAATAAGATCCATGCAAAAACAATAAACTTTACATCTCTGACTTTATTTTTGTAGAAATAATAGTAATAACAAAGCATCGATGACAAAAAGAAAAAGGTATAAAGAACGTCTTTTCGTTCAGAAATCCATGCAACCGACTCAACATGCATTGGGTGAATTCCAAATAGAATTGCAGTGACGAAAGCTATTTCATAACGTTTTGAAAAAATTTCAATTAGTTTAAAAACCAGGAAAACGTTAATTAAATGAAGGATAATATTGTTGAGATGAAATAGAAACGGTGATTCGCCAACCAAACTCCATTCCACAGCATAGAAAAAAGTTGTTAAAGGATGGTAATTTCCTTTATAGAAAGCCGTGAATATTTCGTGTAAATTTTTCGCATTGATGGAATGGACAGCAGCATATTCGTTGATATAACCACCGTCATCCCAGTTGAGTGTGAAATTATTAAAAAGTGCAGGAAAATATACAATTGCTGTTGCCACCAATGCAGTCAACAATAACCAAAGTTGTTTCTCGTCCTTCTTTTGGATGGGTGTATTTTTAAAATCAACTTTTGGTGCTGGTTTCGAGACTTTTTTTGCGAATTGTTTATTGTAGTTTTTTGCCATTCTTGAAATAATTTTTCAAGGTTAAAAATACAAAAAAATAGAATGCTGAGAAAAATTCAGTCAAGAATTTACTGGAAATTGAATTGTTCAACCCACTTTGGTGTTGAGTTTTCATTTCTATGAAAAAAATCGCCACAGATTACCCAGAATCGTGCAGAATAATCTGTGGCAAAAAAAACAAAAAAATAGTATTAAATTAAAAATCATTTCGTAATTTTACGAAATATAAAAACATAAATATATTAATCATGGAAATTAAAATATTAGGTACCGGATGTTCAAATTGTAAAACCCTTGAGAAACTTACAATTAACGCATTAGCAGAAATGAATCTGACCGCCAATGTTGAAAAAGTTGAGGACATAACAAAAATTATGTCTTATGGAATTATGAGAACTCCAGGACTTGTCATTAATGATAAAGTTGTTCTTAGTGGCAGAGTACCATCAATTAAAGAACTAGAAGAAATTATAGAAAAACACAAATAATACTATGGCGGCAAAACCAAAATTCACAGCTCAACACGAACAAATTGCAAGGATAGCAAAAGCTTTAAGCCATCCAGCTCGAGTATACATTATGGAAAAACTCAATGGATTAAATGCTTGTTGCACCAGTGGTGAAATGATTGGAGATATTCCAATCGCCCGATCTACCCTTTCTCAACATTTAAAAGAATTGAAATATGCAGGCTTAATTCAAGGTGAAATTGAACCTCCAACTATCAAGTATTGCATCAATCGTCAGAATTGGGAAATCGCAAAAATTTTACTAAATGATTTTTTAAAGTAAATTTTTTATATCTATATTTCGTAATTATACAAAATACCGAAACGAAACAAGACTAAAACTTCAAAAAAATAAGTTATGAAAATTAAAAAAATATTTGGAATACTATTTATTTTTACGGCATTGGTAGCAATTTCTGCCTGTAATTCAAGAACATCAGTAAAAACAGATACGAGCCAAAAAGACTCTTTGAATACGGAAAAGGCAAATGATAAGAAAGTATCGGATATTGAAGATTCAACATCGACAAAGTCCACAGAAAAGGACAAGAACAATCCAGCAGCGAATCTTCCAATCGTTTTGATTTACAATTTCCATATTACTAATCGTTGCGTTACATGCATTGCAATTGAAGATGCCACCACCAAAACACTTAACACTTATTTCGCTTCAGAAATGAAACAAGGTCGCATCAAACGTAAAATCTTAAATGTGGATGATGAAGCCAACAAAAAAATCTCTGAAAAATATGAAGCTTTTGGCTCAGGATTATTCGTTACACGGATTTTTAATGGAAAAGAAACTACAACAGATT
>JACAAW010000191.1 GCA_013377115.1 Bacteroidota bacterium
CTAAACTTTCAAAGTGCGAAATTACCACCAGCTATCAGATTCGTCTTAATATTTAATTTATCAGATACAACAATGAATTATAACGCTCTGGCTGCTGCTTTTCGGTGGCGACTTTACTCACTGCCGTTTCCACGAAGCACAACCGTTTAAATTATTAATTTCCAATCTCACGAGCCACTGTCCCGCCACTGAAAGCAGAAGCCTGTTACCAGCTGCCCATAAGTCATTCAATGCGCTTTTTAACAATCTCAATATTGTCATCCTTACCCATTTCAATTACGATTTTATTATTTGGAAAATAACGTTGTAATTCTTTTCTAAACTGATTAAAATATTCTACCGCTTCAGGTTCATTCCATGAGTCATCCATTACAGGGATTCTTATAAGAAATCTAACATGGTCTTTACTTACGAATAAAGATTTCTGCTGTGTTTCATCAAAAAAGCCCATTTTAGTCAAACCATCTGCAATTTGGTTTACTTCGTTTTCCGAAATGTTGTCCTGATTAAATACAATTTCATGTTTTAGTTTACCAAAGGTTTTTGATGATATTAAATCTTCTGATGGGGTAATGAATGAAATTAGCACAATACTAAGTACAATAGTAACCAATCCTATTATTGAAATGCCAATTACTCTCCACCAACTATAAGTTTTTCCATTAGCATTTATATGTGCTTTTATTTTTTCTCCTTGAAAATGACGCATAAGGAAATAACCAATTCCAGTATAAATTAATGGAATTATCTGATTGGGGAGTTTTACATTATCAGCAATTAAAAATAAGCTTCCAAAAATTACAATAGTTGCAATTATTGTAAAAAACCATGTTTTTCTAGCTTTTCCTCTTTCGTTAAAAGCTTTAAAATTTTCAGCAATTATATAACCCGCTGTCAATGGTCCACCAAGCATTGAACCAACCCACATTGCGTGGTCTTTATATATTTTCTGTGTTGGTATTTGAGTATCTATTAGTTCTTCTAATTGTTCTTCCATTTTTTCTATTTGGGTTGATGGTAACGTTTTGCAGCTACAAGAAGTTGGCGATTTCGAAGCACAAAACTGTCTACTACCGCTGAACTTGATACGAAGCACAAAGCTTCATTTAACCACTGAACCGCCAATTTCTTGTAGGTGCTGTTAGCCGCTGCCTTGCTGTCTGTCCGAAGTTGTGTCGCTTTCATTTTAGCAATGTCAGTTTATTGTTGTGATAGATTCCCATACCATCATTCGCTGTTAAAAATATTAATTTGTTATCTGTTGTAAATTCCATCCTCTTAATTGTCATGCCAATTCCAATTGCAAGAGGTTCTCTTTCCCAACTCAATGTCGGATTAAACAAAAGTTGTGGGTTTTGAAGTTTGCCTGTTGACGGCAAAGCAGCTTTATAAAAACCCCTTGACGTAGCAAAGTAAATTGAGTTGTCGGTTTTGTTGTAAGCTCCTGGTCCAACAAAAATACCTGCATCCTCAAATTTATTTTTAGTCGTGTCCCGATAATCTTTGCAATCATAAATTTTAGTTACGGTTCTGTGTTCATCAATTTTATAAATCTCTCCCCAATTCATGAAGTGTTGTAAACCCGAAGTAATGTAGGTGTTTCCTTTGTCATCACTAAAAACAGACTTTGGAAATAGTAATCCCATATCAAGTCCGTCAAATTTGTCATTAAGTTCTTTGTGTTTTTTTGTGTCGAAAAGTTGAATAGAGCCTCCAAACTCACCATAGCTACTTGTCATCCAAATTCTGTCGTGGTTGTCAATGGAAGTTAATTGAGGCATGTCAAAATATTTGTTGGTTGTCTTCCAAAATAAACCAAGGACTTTTTTTCTGGTAATCATTCCATTCTTTTCATGAGTGAAGTTGTTCCAATGCTTTTTGCTTGAAGGTTCATAAACAGCAGCAGGAACAATTAAAAACATTTTGTTGTCAGAGTTGAAACAAATTGCATGAACATAATACTTGTCGTCTAGGAACAGAGAATAGGATAGGTCGGTAGGGTTGACTTTGTAAATGTCTCCTTTGTTTGTTCCAATAAAGATTTGGTTCTGCCTGTCCTTAGTGATTGCTGTATAGCGAAATGATGTGTCGTTATGTGAAAAGTGAATTGTGTCAAGCTTGTTCAAGTTCCAAATAACTACTTGTCCGCTATCATTGATTGCAAAAAGTTTGTTGTCCGCTGTTGCGAAATATTTGTAATTGATGGTTGTTTTTACAATTTTATTAATGCCTAAACTGTCAGTCTGTGCAAGTCCACCTTGTCCAAAGAAAAGCATCAAAAAGAAACTAATTGTTAATGTTCGCATTGTCATTTGTTCTGTGCGTTAAGGTTGCGGCTAACGTTTTGCAGCTAAAAGAAGTGGCGGATTAAATGCACTAAACTGTCTATACGCACAATGTTTATTTGTTGCACAAATGTTTATATTCGCACTTCCCCCGCCATTTTTTTTAGGTGCTGTTAGTGCCTAGTGCTTTCTAATCTGTAATTACCATTTTTTCTGTCGAGATTAATTTATTGTCTTGAGAAAGTTGAATGAAATATACTCCGCTAGGTAAGTTGTCTCGTTGCAGAATAATTGTTTTACCAAAAAGTTGATTCATTTGTTTAATTAACTGACCGTATGTATTGTAAACGGTCAATGTTGCATTTTTGAGAATATTATCTGAATGTAAAATTGACGTTGTAGAAAACGGATTTGGATAAATTATAGTCTGATTATTGCTTTCTATTATGCTTTCAATTCCTGTTGTAAGCGTTGAAAATAATAGAGGCCCGTGTGGCGAAGCCAATGTGAATGAGGGGAAAATATTTGTTGGACTACCTCCGTTTAAATCTGAGACAATAATATTGCCATTACTAGGATTCATATCTGAAGTGTATAAAAGAGAATTTGTAGTGTCAACAAAAAAACCGCCTCCTTGAAAATTGTAAAGAAGAGTATCATTTGTACCATCGTAATTTATTCGTCTGCATTTAGCTAGAGCATCGTCAGTAAAATAAATTTTACTATTCGATGCATCTAATCCTATATAATGCACATCATATCCAGCTGTTATGATTGTATCAAGATTATTGCCATTCAAATCAACGCTAAAAAGACCTCTTGCGCTTGAAAACCATTGACCAAAGTAAATCTTGTTATTTATTAAATCTAAATCAATATCTGTCACAAAACCAGTCGCATTATATAATGTTGTAATATTTGTCCCATTTAAATCTGATCGGTAAATTTTCTTTTCCTGCATAGCTGCCCAATATAAATATCCTCCAACAGCATCAACTGCAATTCCGTCACTATAACTGCCTGTTGGTTCATAAACAAGTGTGTCGAATGCTGATCCATCATAATTCATTTTAAAAATCCCCCAATAATGAGCAAAAAATATTTTTTGATTTACTTGATCAACATCTGCGTCATAGAATGATTGATTGGGTGGTAAAATTAAAGTATCTAGAGAAGTACCATTAATGTTGGCAATCACAATTTGGCCGTTGTTATTGTCTCCAATTAGCATTTTGTCATATTGCGCGTAGGTGAAATTTGAAAGAAGTCCACAAAAAAGAAGTGTTAATAATGGTAGTAGTGATTTTTTCATTTTATTAGTTTTAATCGACCTAATCGTTTGGCTTTTCGGTGTCGCCCCGTTTTTTTAAGTGGTCGCTGGTCTCCACTTTGTGTTTTTTATTCTGGTCATTCTTGATTTATTGTCAAGAAGTAGCAAAGTTAAAATTTATTAGTTTCTATCTGTTATGTTTTGTCTTTAAGCATTGGCACTAACGGTTTGCGGTTGAATTTGGCAGGCTTTTACTTGCAGTCATTGTCAAACCGCTAATATGTTTGATGTTTGTTATAATTGTCAAATTACCCATAACAGCCTGCTAAATTTTAACCGTGTGTTAGCGTTTCGTTGGTTTTACGATAGAAAAAACTTTTTTAAAAATCAGTCTTTTATGCAACGCACTGAAAAACCATTTGCCTTATTGTTGTAGCTCCTGGCTACATAGCTGTACCCATAGTTCATGCACCAGCTCCAGGCATTGTTTGTCCCGCTCTCGGTGGAACTCCACCAGCTGCCGCCGCCTCCAATGCCGTCGAACGCCCCACCGTTGTTACGGTAGCCACCCGGAAGGGCTGTAAAACCACTTTCGTTGGTTGCTCCTGCATTAGGGCTTGCCCAATGTGTTGTGCCAATTTCTTTAAGTTTTCCACCGGCAATACTATCAACTCCTAAATAATTTGTAAGTGTTGTCCATTCGGCATCACTTGGCAAATGCCATCCCGATGGACAAACCTTTTTTGCTGTTTCCCAGTCGTATAAATATCCATACGTTAAAACGTTACTTATTTCATCATTGTACCCCCAACATCCAATACTTACATTGTATCTAAGATTTTCTGCCATCCATGTTTGAGTGCCTATTTTAATAGTTTTGTAAACTTTCCCATTTCTTGGGTCTTTAAAAGTTCCTGTCTCCTGCGATATTAGAGTCAATGCATTTAAAAAAATTGCAATTGTAATTAATACTGTTTTCTTTTTCATTTTTATTGAGAGTTAATGTTTTTATTTTACCAATGAACGCTAACGTTCGAGGCTACAAGGAGGTGGGGAATAGGTACCACAACTTTATCAACCTAAAACAAATGTATTTAATAACGCTGAACTCCCCGCCCCACTTAGCCCCCACTTCCTTGTGAGCCTTTGTTAGCGCCTGGCATTTATTTATGTTTATATCTTACTTTAAATTGAATTGGAAAATCACAAATACTCTCTAAACTACCTTTAAATATATCTAAATCCGCTGCATTGGTATTTTCATTAAAATTATACACTCTGTAAAGATAGAACTTATCTTTCTCTATTTTGCTCCTTTCAAGTTCATTGCGTGTCACATAAAATGTCTGGGATAAATCGCCTTTGGTTGTTTTAACCTCAATATATATCTTAGCTTTATTATTATCGAAAGATTCAATATCATAACCCGTTCCATCACCATCTTCAACTGCAACATGTCTAACTAAATCCACTAAATTATCAAGTCCAATTGATTTTAATTTTTCCTTTTCTTTTTGAATAACCCATTTCTCTCCCAAATCACCTAATCTTTTATTTTCTCTTTCATTATCAAGATAATTAGTAATCCGACCTTTAAAAGATATTTCGGATTTAATATTTGTAATCCCATTATTAAAAGATACTTTATCAACTCTAAAATTCTTTGTTATTTTAGAGTTATCAATCTCCAAATAATTCACGACTGCATAAATAAAATCCTGTGTTAGGATTTTAAAACTTTCGTCAAAATAGCAATCCTGACTAAGTCTATTTTTATGTAATTTGAGAACTTCTTGGTCATTTACTAATTCATGTTTTATCAATTCACATAAAACTTGATACTGACCAATATTTTCAATTCGCCCTTTAATTGGCAAATAATCATAATCAATCTTTGCTGCAAACTCTTTAAACATTGAAAATTTATATAAATAATATCTCTCTGGAAATCTCAATGATAAGTAAACTAAAATTGCTCTATGGTCTTGATAATCATTTTTATTTGGGAAGTTTTTTGAATTTATAACACTAAATCTCCTCTCAAATTCCTCGATTCTACCTTTTAAATCATGTTCCTCATCAAATAAATCAACGAACAATCCTTTTATCTCATTTGGATTTATAGAAGCATTACCGATAAGCATTCTTTTGGGAAAGTATTGACCTGAATCCAAAAGATTTTTAGCTAAATCCAAAGATTTATCAAGCATTTTGGCAAAATCAGGACTATCAATATCCCAATTATCTTGAAAGCATTTTACTGCTTTCCATTTGTATATCTCTTGATTACGAACTTTCTCAAAGTCATGCTGATATTGAGTTATGTAATATTTAATCTTTGCAATATTCATGTGTCAAGATTTTTTTTATGCTTGGCGCTAACGGTTTGCGTGTAGCTTTCAGTTGCCGATTTAAAGCACTTACCAGTCAAAGT
>JACAAW010000192.1 GCA_013377115.1 Bacteroidota bacterium
TCAAACAGTTTATTGGAATATTGATTTTGCAAATGGTTATAGTTTACTTGCAACGCTCTTGGCAACGGTTGGAATCCTTGGTTTTGCCTCTTTGGTTTTATTTTTAATTATTTACATGGTTAGAGGTATTCAATCTATAAAAATAGCACTTCAGAATACATTTTCTAACTATTTTATAATGACTGTGTTGATGATTTCAATATATTCTTGGATTTCAATAATTCTCTTTAATCCAAATATAATAATGTTGATGCTGGCTTTTTCTTCAAGTGGTGTCCTTATTGGGATCTTGGTTCACAGACAAGCTATTCCGGTTAAAGATTTTTCTTTCTTATCTGATCCTAGAAATAGCTTCTTCTCAATTCTTGGAATAATCGTTTTAATGGCTTGTGCTGTTTCTCTAACTTATATTTATATTGAGAAATTTACTTCAATAATATATTTTTCAAAAGGAGTAAGTGCAAATCAAAATACAATTGAATCACTTGACCGAAGTGAATCAATGTTATTGAATGCTATTACTTTAGATAAGAACGATATATATTACCGAGATCTTTCGCAGGTATATGTTAGTAAGGTTAATTTGTTGATCAACAATAAAGATATATCTCAAGATATTTTAAAATCTGAACTTCAAAGACTTATAAATCTAACTCAACAAAGTGCAGAACTTGCGGTAACTCAAAATCCAAAACAATATTTGAATTATGTTAATTTGGGTAATGTTTATGGAGTCCTAGTTCCGCTATCTGTTACAAATAGTTATGAAAGTGCAATGACTGCTTATGATAAAGCCCTAGCTTTATCTCCAAATAATCCGTCAATTCTTTTGGCTAAGGCCTCACTTGAATTTATAAATAAAAATAATACTGAAGCTAGAAAATATATAAAACAAGCTCTAGATTTAAAGAAAAATTATACGGATGCAATTTTCCTTTTGGTTCAAATAGAAACAAATGAAGGTAATCTGTCTGAAGCAATAAAACAAGCAGAATATGCTGGCGAAGTTTCTCCAAATGATCCAACTGTCTTTTTCAGACTAGGCTTACTTCGTTACAATAGTTCTGATTATACTGGAGCTATCAGTGCTTTTGAAAAGGCGGTAATCTTGGATAATGGATATCTAAATGCTCGTTATTACTTAGGTCAATCATATAAAAAAGTTGGACGCTCAAGTGATGCTTTGGTTCAATTTAATCTCTTAAATAAAATTGCTCCAGATAATCAAGATATCAAAGATGCTATTAGTTCGATAAATGAACCAACTCCAAAGGTAGATGATAAGACGACAACAACAGATAGTAAAACAAAACCACCATTAAAAGAGAAACAATAATAAATATTTAGATTAAAATGGTTAATCGTATTATTACATTTCTCAACAAAGAGTTCCGTGGAGTAAACGAAGCCGCCTTATTACTTGGCGGCTTTGCCTTTTTGTCGCAATTATTGGGGCTTGTTCGAGATAGGACATTGGCTCATATTGTCGGCGCAGGTCCAGTTTTAGATGTTTATTATGCGGCTTTTCGAATACCTGATTTTCTTTATATTTCTATTGCTTCGCTTGCTTCGATTACAGTTTTAATGCCATTTTTGGTAGAAAAAATAAATAGTGGTAATGGTTATGATAAGGCCAAAAACTTTTTGAATAATGTTTTTAGTGCCTATATGATTTTTATGGTATCGATAAGTATTGTCATTGCGATACTTATGCCTTACATAGTTTCTTATATTGTTCCTGGTTTTAGTGAAGAACAAAAAGCTCTACTTATAACAACAAGCCGAATAATGTTGCTCTCACCAATTTTTATTGGATTATCTAATTTGATCGGTACGATTACTCAATTGTTTAGAAATTTCTTAATTTTTTCACTTTCCCCGATTTTCTACAATATCGGAATACTTTTTGGAGTGATTTTTCTTTATCATAGAATTGGTATTTATGGATTAAGTGTTGGGGTTATTCTCGGAGCCCTTATGCACTTCTTGGTCCAAGTGCCTGTTGTTATTAAGCATAAATTTTTCCCAAAATTTATTACTAAAATTAGATGGCGAGAGATATTTCAGGTTGTAAAATTATCAGCCCCAAGAACTCTAGCCTTGTCTTGTAATAGTATTGCTTTTATTTTTCTTATTTCGATGGCTTCAACATTAAAACAAGGGTCTATCTCACTTTTTACTTTTGCTTATAATTTACAGTCTGTCCCAGTTGGAATAATTGGTATTTCTTATTCAGTCGCTGCATTTCCAATTTTAGTTAAATCATTTTCAATGAAAGATATGGATAACTTTATTGGGCAAATAATGCAAGCAGCTAAACAAATAGTATTTTGGTCACTACCAGTGATAACACTTTTGATTGTTCTTCGTGCTCAGATTGTTCGTGTTATTTTAGGATCAAATTCTTTTACTTGGGCTGATACTCGTTTAACCGCTGCGTCAGTTTCGCTTTTTGTGATTTCGCTTGCGACCCAAGGATTGGTTTTGCTTTTTGTTCGTGGTTATTATGCTGCTGGTAATACAAAAAAACCACTATTTATAAATGTTTCTTCATCTGTTATGGTTATTGTTTTTGCAAAAATATTAATTTTTATTTTCAGTCATTATCCTTTAGTCTTATCAAAACTTGAAATAATTTTGAGGGTAAAAGATGTTCCGGGAACTATCATGCTTGCATTACCAATGGCTTATGCGATGGGCTCACTTTTGAATTTCTTTTTAATTTGGATTATGTTTAAAAAAGATTTTCTTTGTGAAAAAAATATTAGTTTATCAAAGACTTTTATTCAGAGTTTCTTGGCTGCAATTACAATGGGATTAACGGCTTATATATCTTTGGGATTTTTAAATAATATGTTTGATCTTGATACAGGTCTCGAAGTTTTCTTGCAAGGATTTATTTCAGGAACTTTTGGTATTTTGTTGGGAGTTTTTGTTTTATATCTTCTTAAAAATAAAGAATTCTTTGATCTTATACATGCTTTGCGTAATAAATTCTGGCGTAATCGTGTCCTTGCTCCAGAGCAAGGAGAATTATAAAGAGCCTTTTATTTTAAAGCTTTTTTTGCTAGTATAGACCTATGGATATTAAATCAATTCGAAACTTTTCAATCATTGCCCATATTGATCACGGTAAGAGTACTTTGGCTGACCGAATGATAGAAGTTACAGGGACTATTGAAAAACGTAAAATGAAAGACCAAGTTCTTGATTCTATGGAGCTTGAAAGAGAACGCGGTATAACTATAAAAATGCAACCAGTTAGAATGGAGTATAAGTTTAATAATGAAAACTACATTTTAAACCTAATCGATACTCCAGGGCATATAGACTTCTCTTATGAAGTATCTCGAGCTCTAAAGGCCGTAGAAGGCTCTATATTGCTCGTAGATGCAACTCAAGGGGTCCAAGCTCAAACTCTTACAACTCTCCAAATGGCTAGAGAATTGGGGCTTGTTATTATCCCTGTTTTATCAAAAATAGATTCACCACTTGCTCGAGTTGAAGAGATAAAAATGGAATTAGCCCTACTCCTTGATATTGATCCTGATACTATTTTGCTTGTTTCTGGAAAAACAGGAGAAGGAGTTGATTCACTTCTCAAGGAAATAATAAAAAGAGTTCCTCCTCCACATTTTGAAAATTCATTGGTAAATAGTGGCCAAGCTTTGGTTTTTGATTTTAAATATGATAACCACAGAGGAGTTATTGTTTATGTTCGAGTAATAGATGGAAAATTTAAAAAAGGAGAGTCACTACTATTTGCTGTCTCAGAAGAAAAATTTATTTCACTTGAAGTAGGGACTTTTTCTCCAGAAGAAGAACCTCGTCCTTCTATCGAAAGTGGAGAAATTGGTTATATTGTGACTGGTATTAAAAAACCAGGAATTGCATCAGTTGGAGACACTATTACTTTCTTGAAAAAACCAATGTCTGCCTTGCCTGGTTATATGAATCCAAAACCAGTTGTTTGGGCTTCTATCTACCCAGAGAGTCAGGACGATTTTCCTGAGTTAAAACAAGCTCTAGGGCGCTTGCGACTTTCTGATTCTTCTTTTTCTTACGAAGAAGAATCATCAGGATCTTTGGGTCGAGGCTTTCGTTGTGGATTTTTGGGAATGTTACACCTGGAAATAATTACAGAAAGATTGAATCGCGAATTTAATTTGCAATTAATTGTAACGATGCCTTCTATTACTTACAAGGTTCAATTAAGAAATGGCAAGGAAGAAATAATTTATTCACCACACCTTTTTCCTGATGATGGCAATATTGTAAAAGTTTTTGAACCATGGGTAAATGTTAAAATAATAACACCCTCAATTTATGTTAGCTCTCTGATGCCATTTTTATATGATCATGAAGCGACTGTAAAAATTACCGAGAATTTTGGTGACAATCGTTCATCTATCGATCTTGAAATGCCACTTCGTGAACTTATGCGCAATTTTTTTGACGATATGAAAAGTATAACTTCTGGTTATTCTTCTATCTCTTATGAAATAGGTGAATACAAAGAAGCCGATGTTGTTCGACTCGATATTGTTATTGCCGATGAACCGATGGCCGCTTTTTGTAGAGTAGTCTCACGTCGCAAGGTTGCCGATGAAGCCAAAGCTCAAGTTGAAAAACTAAAAGACATTATTCCAAGACAACAGTTTGCTTTTAAAATTCAAGGAAAAGCTCTGGGGCGAATTATTTCCTCAGAATCAGTTTCGGCTTTCCGTAAAGATGTGCTTATGCACGGCAGTAAGGTTGTCGGAGGAGGGGACGTAAGTCGAAAGAAAAAGTTGTTAGAAAAGCAGAAAAGAGGAAAGAAAAGAATGCAATCAAACGCAAAAATAAACATCTCTCACGAGGTGTTCCTGAAGATGATGAGGGGTTCAAATAATTAATTTTATTTAAGAAGCCCTGGAATATAAAGTAAAATCATACTTATTATTACAAGAATTGAAACTACGGCAAAAGCCCTTTCTATTTTCTTTCTGTTTTTTGTATTAAAAATCATGCTATAATAATATCATTAATTATGAAGGATTTCAATAAAAGTAATGATTATAAATTTTGGCATTCACCAGTAGCACTGATTTTGCTTTTTTGTGTTTTGGTTTTTTTTGGGTATAAAATTATTGATTTAATTAAAAAAGAAAGAGAAACATCACATGAAAAAGAAATTATTTTAGATAAAATAGATAGTCTAAACAAAAAAGAAGTTGATTTAAATAAAAATATTGCAAGATTAGAGACGGACGAAGGTAAGGAGGAAATAATTCGCGAAAAATATCCAGTTGTTAAAGATGGCGAAAAAATGGTAACAATAGTTGAAGATGAAGTTGATAAAAAAGTTTTAGATAACAAAAAAGAAGAGCATGGTTTTTGGAATTGGATTAAGGGGATCTTTAATAAATAAAATGCGGGATTGGTATAGTGGTAGCATGAGACCTTCCCAAGGTTTAGACACGGGTTCGATTCCCGTATCCCGCACAATAAAACTATTTTATAAACTTGACATGCTTGTCAAGAGTGGTGTTCTTGACGGCTATGATATAATACAAACAGGTAAGAGATTATTAATTAATAAAAAAAGTATCATGAATAAAATAACAATTTATAGTACACCTACATGTCATTTTTGCCACATGGCCAAAGATTTTTTTACAGCTAAAGGTTTTCCTTATGAGGATTTCAATGTATCAACTGATTTAGATAAAAGAAAAGAAATGGTAGAGAAAAGTGGTCAAATGGGAGTGCCGGTGATAGAAATAGGTGATAAGTTAATCGTTGGTTTTGATAAACCAAAGATTATGGAATTATTGGGAATTAAAGAGTAGTAATTTTTTAAATAATGACGTATTATAAAAGCACCAGCAATGGTGCTTTTATTGTTTTTGCCTCTGTAGTTCAATGGATAGAACAGTCC
>JACAAW010000193.1 GCA_013377115.1 Bacteroidota bacterium
CCTATATCCAATATAAATTCTGTCGTTTTGTCATAATTTGTCAGCGAATTTTTTTTCGATGAATTAATTATGTGCCAATATTTCACAAAATGTGGTTCAATCTATGGTGGCATAATGATTGACTAGCAAGTTCCGTAAAACTTATATTAACAAATAAAAACATAAAAAAATGGGTAAAATTATTGGCATCGACTTAGGAACGACCAATTCATGCGTTTCAGTTATGGAAGGTAGTGAACCAGTTGTAATTCCTAATAGCGAAGGAAGAAGAACCACTCCTTCAATCGTAGCTTTTACTGGTAACGGAGAAAGAAAAGTAGGTGACCCTGCAAAAAGACAAGCAATCACAAATCCTCATAACACGATTTTCTCTATAAAACGTTTCATGGGTGAAACTTATGATAGAGTTACAAAAGAAATAAAGAGAGTTCCTTATAATGTGGTTAAAGGGGATAATAATACTCCAAGAGTAAAAGTTGAAGAAAGACTTTATACTCCTCAAGAAATCTCAGCTATCATTTTACAAAAAATGAAAAAAACTGCTGAAGATTATCTTGGACAAGAAGTTACTGAAGCTGTTATTACTGTTCCTGCTTATTTTAGCGATTCTCAACGTCAGGCAACTAAAGAAGCTGGAGAAATTGCTGGACTTAATGTTAAAAGAATTATTAATGAGCCTACCGCTGCTGCTTTAGCTTATGGAATGGACAAAAAAAATAGAGATATTAAAGTTGCCGTTTTTGATTTAGGCGGTGGTACTTTTGATATTTCAATTTTAGAATTGGGTGACGGCGTTTTTGAAGTAAAATCAGTTTCTGGAGATACTCACTTAGGTGGTGATGATTTTGATCATGAAATTATTGATTGGTTGGCTCAAGAATTCTTAAATGATGAAAATATCGATTTAAGAAAAGACCCTATGGCGCTTCAACGCTTAAAAGAAGCTGCTGAAAAAGCAAAAATTGAACTTTCGAGCTCAAATTCTACCGAAATCAATTTGCCATATATTATGCCAGTTGATGGAATTCCAAAGCATTTAGTTAGAACATTAAGTCGTGCAAAATTTGAGCAACTTTGTGATAAATTGATTCAATCTACTATTGAACCATGTAAAAAAGCATTGAAAGACGCAGGATTAACTGAATCTCAAATTGATGAAGTTATTTTAGTTGGAGGTTCAACACGTATTCCAGCAATTCAAGAAATAGTTGAAAAGTTTTTCGGAAGAGCTCCTTCAAAAGGTGTAAATCCTGACGAAGTTGTTGCAATTGGAGCTGCCATTCAAGGTGGAGTTTTAACTGGTGAAGTAAAAGATGTGCTTTTATTAGACGTTACTCCTTTGTCTCTTGGTATCGAAACTTTGGGAAGTGTAATGACTAAATTGATTGAATCTAATACAACGATTCCTTCTAAGAAAACAGAAACTTTCTCAACTGCTGCTGACAATCAAACTTCTGTTGAAATTCATATTTTACAAGGAGAAAGACCAATGGCTGCTGGAAATAAAACTATCGGAAGATTCCATTTAGATGGAATTCCACCTTCACCTCGAGGTGTTCCTCAAATTGAAGTTACTTTTGATATTGATGCCAACGGTATTTTGCATGTAACTGCTAAAGATAAAGCAACTGGAAAATCTCAAAACATTAGAATTGAAGCATCTTCTGGTTTGTCAGAAGCGGAAATCAAGAAAATGAAAGATGAAGCTGAAGCAAATGCTGAAACCGACAGAAAAGAAAAAGAACAAATAGATAAATTAAATGGAGCTGATGCTTTAGTTTTTCAAACTGAAAAACAGTTAAAAGAGTATGGCGATAAAATTCCTGAAGATAAAAAGGAACCGATTAAAAAAGCTTTGGCCGATTTAACAGAAGCACATAAAAATAAAGATTTCGATAAAATTGATACTGCAAAAGCTGAATTAGAAGCTGCATGGCAAGTTGCCAGTGAGGAAATGTATAAAAATGCAGATGCTCAAGGTGGCGGACAAACACAAAACCCAAATCCTAGTGAAGCCCAAGGGCAGCAAAATCCTAAAGGGGATGGAGAAGTGACCGATGTGGATTTTGAAGAAGTAAAATAATGAAAATAAAAAAAGAGAGGATTTTTTCCTCTCTTTTTTTTTGAATTAATAAGTTTTTTCGTCGGTCAAACTTCCATTATCATAAAACTCTTCAGTAAGCAGTTTACCAGATTCGCTGTATATTGACCATTTGTCAATTTTCCTCATATCGCCTAGTCCAGGAATGAATTTATACGAGCCTTCTTCTTTTATTTTGCCATCTTCAAAATATTCTTTACTGTGAAATAAACCATTTTTTTTATCAGTCATCTCGACAATGGTTTGAAGTTGCCCATTTTCGAAAAACACTTTCGAAATTATTGCATAATCAAAACTTTTATCATATTCATCATATGATTCCATTTTTCCATTTGGGAAATACTCTTCATCTTTAAGTGGAAGTGATTTTAAATATTCAATTTTGGAACGAAGTTTACCATCTTTATAATAAATAATCATTTCGCTGGCTTTTGGATCTTTTACTTTAAAAGAGCGCTCTTCCTGACCAGTTTCCCAATAGTTATTGTAAATTGTATTTAAGACACCATCAACATAATAACCTTTGTGTTTTAATGCGCCATTAGGGTAATTGTCTTTTACCATTCCATTGCATTTCAGACCTTTTTTTACATATCTAATGGAATCCCCTCCGAGACGGCTATTGTATTTTTCGTAACTATTTATTCCTTCTTCTTCCGAATCAACACTTGTATATTTTTTGTTTTCGGTTTTTTGTGAATAAATTGAAGAAACGAAAAAAAAAGACAAAAAAAAGTATAAAATAAATTTCATTGAGGGTATGAAAGTTAAATTTGTAAAATTTTGATTATCAAAAATAATAAAAAATTTACTGAATTCCGTATTTTGTTAATATCTCTTGCATATCTTTTTGCATCGATGCTGCTTCAAGAGCTGCTAATGCAGCGAAATCAATACCAGAAGAGGCGTAGATTATGCTTCTGGAGGCATTTACCAATAAACCGCATTGTTTGTTTATTCCGTATTTTGCAACTTCGGATAAGCTTCCCCCTTGAGCACCAACGCCTGGGATTAACAAGAAATGTTCAGGAACAATTTTTCTGATTCCTTCAAGCATTTCTGCTCTAGTTGCGCCAACCACATACATCATATTATCATTGGTTCCCCAAGTAGAAGATTTTCTTAAAACTGTCTCAAAAAGTTGTTCTTTTTTATTTTCCGATTCATAATTTAATACCTGAAAATCGTCTGCACCTTCGTTTGATGTCAATGCCAAAAGAACTACCCATTTTTCATCAAAACCGAGAAATGGTGTAACTGAATCTTTTCCCATATATGGGGCTACGGTTACTGCATCTACTTTTAAATTGTTGAAAAATGCTTTTGCATACATTTTAGAAGTGTTTCCAATATCGCCACGTTTTGCATCGGCAATAATAAAAACTTTATCCTCTAAAGAATTAAGATATGAAATCGTTTTTTCAAGTTGAATCCAACCAGCGACACCAAGGCTTTCGTAAAATGCCAAATTTGGTTTATAAGCAACAGTATACTTAATTGTTGCATCAATAATTTGTTTGTTAAATTCAAAAATAGGAAATTCAAGATTTAGTAAATGGCATGGGATTTTTGTAATGTCGGAATCTAGTCCAACACATAAAAATGATTTCTTTTTAAGAATTGAATTGAAAAGGTCTTGACGTGTCATATTAAAAATTCTATTTCTGGTTAATATTTCCTGTTTGTTTGGAATGCCTAAAGTTTTTTGATGTTAAACTCAAAGTACTTCAAACTTTAATTCACTTTAGTCACTTTTTATTCAACTCCTTCTTTTAATCTTTCTGCGTTTTCTGCTAATTGAAGGGCGTCGATTAATTCTTGAACTTCTCCATCCATTGTTACCGGTAAATTGTAAAGCGTTAAGCCAATACGGTGGTCTGTAACACGACTTTGAGGATAATTGTATGTTCTTACCTTTGCAGATCTGTCACCAGTAGAAACCATAGTTTTCCTTTTAGTTGACATTTCGTCAAGATATTTTTTATATTCAACTTCAAAAATTCTGGTACGTAGCACTACGAGTGCTTTATCGTAATTTTTTAATTGAGATTTCTGATCCTGACAAGTAACAACAATACCAGTTGGCACGTGAGTTAATCGAACGGCAGAATATGTTGTATTTACTGATTGTCCACCAGGCCCTGAAGCGCAATAAGTATCTTTTCTAATATCAGAAACTTTTAAATCAACATCAAATTCATCGGCTTCTGGTAAAACAACTACCGATGCAGCTGAAGTATGAACTCTGCCTTGGGTTTCAGTTTGAGGAACTCGCTGAACACGATGCACTCCTGATTCATATTTCATTTGTCCGTAAACATTATCTCCAGAAATATTTACAATGATTTCTTTGTAGCCGCCAGCAGTACCATCTGTAAAATCAACCAATTCCATTTTCCATTTCTTCTTTTCGCAGAATTTGGTGTACATTCTCAGTAAATCTCCAGCAAAAATACTGGCTTCGTCTCCACCAGTACCTGCACGAATTTCCAAAACGGCATTTTTTCCATCTTGTGGATCGGCAGGAATTAGCATGAGCCTAATTTCTTCTTCTAATTCGTCTCTTTTGGTAATTAATTCATCAAGTTCGACTTTTGCTAATTCGCGAAATTCTTCATCTTTTTCTTTGGATAGAATTTCTTTGGTGGAAATAATGTTTTTTAAAACTGAATCATAAATTTTATATGCATCAACAACAGGTTGAAGTTCTTTTAAATCTTTACTTAGTTTTATGTATTTTTTCATGTCAGCCATAGCTTCAGGATCATTTACCTGTTTGCTGATATCTTCCCACCTGGTATAAATCGCTTCTAATTTTTTTAACATTTTATATTCTCCAATTGTATTTAGTATTCGGTTGCAAATTTAATATAAAAAACTTTTTAATAAACGAATTCTCCAAATTCGCTATTTATTGTTAATTTCTTTTCATTGGCATTTTCGCAATAGCCAATTATTTGAGCATTAACGCCAAATGATTTTGAAATCTCAATAATTTTCTCGGCAATTTTCTCCGAAGTATAAACTTCAAAGCGATGGCCCATATTAAAGACTTTGTACATTTCCTGGAAAGAAGTCCCTGATTGTTCGTGGATTAATTTAAAAAGGGTTGGAAGAGGGAACATATTGTTTTTTACAACATGAAGGTTATTTACGAAATTTAAAACCTTTGTTTGAGCGCCACCACTGCAATGAACCATTCCATTAATTTCTGAGCGATATTCATCCAATACTGTTTTGATAATAGGAGCATAGGTTCTAGTTGGAGATAGCAATAATTTTCCAGCAGTAATTCCATGTTCTGGAATTATCTCAGTTAAATCTAAATTTCCAGTGTAAACTACTTCTTCAGGAATATTGTTGTCAAAACTTTCAGGATATTTCTCTCCGATACTTTTTTTAAACATATCATGACGAGCAGAAGTTAATCCATTACTTCCTGTTCCACCATTGTATTCGTCTTCATAGGTAGCTTTTCCATCAGAGGCCAAACCCACAATTACATCACCGTGACGAATGTTGTGATTAGAAATTACGTCATGTCGTTTCATTCTGCAAACCAAAGTTGAATCAATCACAATTGTGCGAACTAAGTCACCAATATCAGCAGTTTCACCACCTGTTGAATGAATTCCAATTCCAAAATGGCTCATTTTTTCAATAAATTCTTCCGTGCCATTGATTATTTCCGCGATTACTTCACCTGGAATAAAATTTTTATTTCTTCCGATAGTTGACGATAATAAAA
>JACAAW010000194.1 GCA_013377115.1 Bacteroidota bacterium
CCTTCAAAACATTTTACTAACGATGTGGTAGTTCTTTGTACTGCTATCATTAATGGACTTCGCTGTTCATCAATAATAACATCAATTACCGGTATGCTCAACAATTGTTTTTTCAAAGAAGTATTTAATTCATTAAAATCTTCACCTTTTGTAATAATATTTACAACTATTTCATCAACATAAGGCCGGTATGGTTCCATTATATCATCTGCCAAAGCATAAGCATTATATCTATTATGATGATGAATCCCTAAAGTGGGCAACAAACCAGATGCAACCAAACAACGAGCAACAACTGCTCTCAATATAGCATACCCGTAATTTAATAAATTGTTCGGTGGCAGCCCTTCACGTTCTCTTTTAAAATCAAATTCTTTTGGGAACAAGCTTTTCCAAAAATAAGCAGCAGCCCTGGCTTCATGGTTTTCAGTATCACCCGATTTCACAGAGTCAGCCCAATGCTCCATATTAGCAATATTGATGTTTTGTCTATTCAACAAAGCAGCCTGATTAAGTATTTTAGCCGTTATGGTTTGCTGCCAAAGTTGTTTCTTCAAAGGTTCGCTGGCTTCTATTTGCGATTTAAACCGCTCCGCTTGTATTGTATTCCCACTCAATGGCATCAATAAGCCAGTGGGTATATGCGAATTGTCGCAACAAACTACTGCCACATTATTTTCAATAAATGTATGTAATAGTGCTTGCGAAATAGTAATTTGCTGATGGTCGAGCACAACAACACCAATATCTTCAATCGGAATAGTGGTGGTCGCATCTTTTTTAAAAGAGTCGGGGAGGTCTTCGCTTTTTTCAACAACAGGCATTTTTATTACCAATTGATTATTTGTTTTGCTCAAATAAGCTGGATTGCCGAAATATAGAGTTCGTTTTATCATTTCATAACCTTTCTTATCTTACCCAATCTATCAGCATTTAATTTCCAGCAAAACTCTTTTATCATTATTTCTTTATTTAATTCAATTGATTTCTCTGTTTTGTTTAAAGCAGAAAACTCTTCTTTATTTTTAATTGTTGTTGCAATATCATTTCTCACAAAGAAACACTGAGATCCAGAAAAACTTACACATTTATAAATCCTATTAATTTGCTCCTTAGATAATTTATCAAAATCAACAATTTGTGGATTTTCTCTTTCATCAATTGTAGGAATATAAACTAAATCATTTGGCGAAAGTGTAAATAAAAACGTTCCTTTTTCTTTGTTAATAGGAACTGGCGTACGCTCGTCTTTTGGTAAGCACGCATCTTGTTTTTGGTGTTCTATAATAATATTTAAAGGAATGGTTTCAAATTCTCTTTTTTGTTTTTTCTCATTCCAATAAATTGCAAAGAAAAGATTGGTTCCTTTATCTGCTTCAACATATTTCTTGTTTTTAGTTCCATTATTACCCACATTAAACTTACTTCCTACTTCTGAAACTCTAACTTTATAAATTGGTTGATGAGATTTCCCATTGTTTAGGATTCTAATATTGTTATTTAAATTTTCGATACCATCTGCATTAAAAGCCAAATCAAATTGTTCTATTCCTTTATCATCAGTATAATTTTTCAGATGATTTTCTAATATTTTTTGAATTCCTGTATCTGTGATACTGTCAAGTTGTTTTCGGGAAAATTTTTCAGATAAAATAATTCTTCCCGCATCAGCATAATAGTTTTTTCCATTTCTAATTAATTCAACCTTTCCAAAAACAGTGGCTTTATGCAAAGATTTTCTTATAGCCCAATTATCGCCTTTGGTTTGTGGTACGATTTTTTTCTTCAAAACACCATTTTCATCCGCAACCCATTTTTGAAATTTATTTTTGGTTTTATTAATTACTCGGTTGTTCTGTTTAAAACTAATTAAGGTTGTTTCTAATTGTTTTCTTGTGTCTTGTGTGAAGTTTTCCCAAGGCTTATAAAATTGCCATTTATAATTTCCATTATTATCAGTTTTAGATTTATAAAGCAATGTATTTCTTAATTCGAATTTTATTGTTTTGTCGTTTTCGTTTTTAGCATTTAAATTGTTTAAATAATTAATATGATTTCTTGTAGTAAATGCAATTACCAAAGCATCTAAAGCGTGATGCCTATGGTCAATTCTTTTTTTATTAAAACCTTTGGCAATTTCATCTGGTACTTTTGGCAAAAACTTATTTGTATTAGGATTAATACCACCAAAATTATTGGATTTAGTTAACTCATTCATCCTTTCAAATCTCGGTGTTATTATATCATTCCAAACATCATTTAATCCCCAATCTTGTTTCATTTGCGAGGTAATTGCTCCAGTAATTGTAATAACTTTTTTTGAAGTTACTTCTTCTTCATTTTCTTCTCGTACAATATTGCTTAATAAGTTCTTAACAGTTTTGCTTATATAGCGACTATCATTCATTTGTCTATTAATAAAGGATTCTGGGATATCAGCACTTAATAAATTTTCTCGTTTAATTTTATTTTTCCCAAAATAGCTTTTAATGTGTGCTTCGTAATCATCAATAGAAAGTATGGTTAAATCTTTACCGCCAATACTTACTTTACTTCCTCCGAATTCAGTGATGAATTCGTATGCAGTTCGATTATCTTTTAATTGATTTACTTCTGCTTCACAAATTACTTTATTATTCATTGAATCATCAAAATAGCGAGCCTGTGGAAATATATGTTCAATTTGATATTTAGGTGAAAATAATTCTGAAAGCATTATCATCTTGCACGTGTAAGGTGAAATGTAGCCTTGCTCGAGCCATAATTTGTACCGTTGAATATCTGATTTGCTCGGTGTATTGTTTTTTCTGATTTTATCAATTATTTCTAATTCTTCTTTTTTATTTTCGTTTTGGTAAATACCATCCTCATAAATTTTTAATATCTCTTGATGACTAGGACTATATGGTCTAACATCAATTCCGTCTTGCATCAACTCTTTTAAAAGTTCTTTAATTCTTTGATTAGTATTTTCATTTTCGATTACTTTATCAGAAATCCTTTTTCTAGTTTTTGAATCGTTTTTCATCTCTCTGCCTAGTTCAATGTGAATTTCATCAAAGAAATTATTTTCACCATTTCCAAACTCTTCCCAAATATCTTTTACAACTCGAAGGGTTTCAGTTAATATCTGTTCAACAATTGGGTTTCTTAAAGAGTGTTGCTTGAATGAGCCTTTAAGATTTGGATTTAAAAAATCTGCAATATCATTTGGGCTATTCCAATGTTTAATATCATTAGCTTCCGAATGCCTATCGTAAATAATATATGAAGCCAACCAAAGTGGCAATGCTTTAAAATCTTCTGTTCTTTGAAGATGGATTGCTTTTTCTCTTACTCTGTTTTTTATTTTCTCATCAAACTCACCAGTTAAAATTTTATCTATTCTTTCCTTAGTTTTCGAATCAATATTATCATGTTTCCAATATCTCCCAAAGCGCATTAATGGCAATAACTTTTTTATCGCTTTTTCAGAAAACGAACCATATTCCTTTTTATATGGTGGAAATTTCTCAAAAGATTTAATAAAATCTTCGCTTAATTCATGTTTTATCGCAAATTTAGAGATGGCACTTTTTCTTTCTTCAGGGTCTGTAACCGAATATAAAAGATGCCATAAATGTTGTACTATTTCTGAGCTTAGGAAATCAACCGTTAATCCTTCAATTTTTTTTACACGGTTAATAAATTTAGCTCTAGTTTCGTTGCAAGGATAATTTTTATCTTCAACATAATTCCATCTATACTTTTCTTCTTTTAGCTTATAAAAACTAAGAAATTGTTTTTGTGTAATATCCTCTTTATCGTTAAGCCAATCAAATAATTCAATCCATTTTTCTTCGTCAGATAAATATTGCTCCGTAACATTCACGTCATACTCAGTCTTGTTATTTACCAATTTTTCTTTTTCGTAAATTTTTAAGTTACTAATAAATTGCCATAATCTAAATTCTTGAAATATTGGATTTGATTTAGCAATACATTTAACATACACTTTCTCTCCGGTATCTTTTCTAATTCTATATTCTAATGAACAATCGCTAATTAAAGAAACTTTACTTTTTAATGGTCTTTGATAGTAAATAATATCATTTAAAAACAAATGTGCAAAATCTCGATTTTCAATGTTTCTCCTATGTCCTTCATTATTTGGGTAAAGTTCTAAAATACAAGCCTTGTAAAATTCAGCGTTCTCTAATTCAGGATGTTCTTTTATCTGTTTTTCCAGTATGCTTTTTAATTCGGCTTTGTAAAACTTACGTTCAATAGTTCTCACTAATTTTCCATTAATTTTCTGTTTTGGATTTTCTAATAAAGTATCGTATATAAATTGGCCAACTGATTTGCCAGATTTTTCAATAAACTGTTCTGTTTTTTGTTTAATCGCAATCCAATCTAATTCTGAATTTACTGCTTTAAACGTTCTTTTTATTTCTCCGTTTTTAGTCACTGATTCGGTAACAATATATTCTTTAGTTTTACCAATCCAATCTTCAATTTTTACAACTTGCCTATCATATTTCCACCCATTTTCAAAAAAAACATCATGTAATTTATCATTTTTCCCTTTTATTGTTTCTCCTGTATCAATAACATCTTTTACTTTTAATACTTCATAAGTTTGAATTTTATCCTCATTAATTTCATTTTCTTCACTAAGTTGATAATACCCTCTTTTTTGATTGAAATTTAAAATAACCCAAGCCAATTCTTCTTTTGAAATCTTTTGTTCTAATGCTTTTTTTCTCAAATAATAAATTGTCCAATCAAAAGGTATTTTAGTTTCTTTTCCATTTTGTTTAAAATAGAAAAGTTCAGGTTTTGATTGCCTGAATTCTTCAACCATTTTATTAAAGGATTCATTAAAAAGAAATTCAAATTTACCCTCTTGGTTTTTGAAATAAGGCAATTTTGGTTCAGCATGATTTGTAAATTGCCCTTTATGCGAAATAAAATCTATTTCATTTTTATAGTGTTCAGGTAAAAAGTTCAAAATGTTTAATACTCTATGCAATCTTTCTCTTCGTAAATTATCTCTTTGATATAATTTACGAATACTTCTTGCATTGGTTCTACTTGCTGCTGGTGTTTCTGTTTGTCCGCCACTTCCAAATTTATCCATAATATCCTGCGACATTGGAATAATTCTACTTCCAAGTCCAATTATTTTTCCTTCTTTCTTTTCAAAATCTTCATTTATCAATGCCCAACCAATACTATTCGTACCTAAATCCAATCCCAATATTTTTTTCATTATATTTTGTTTTTATAAATTTTTCTATATCTTTGTCTCACGAAATAAAGCAAATCACAATAAGGATTATTCCGTTGTGAAAACATTTGGGTTGCCTCTTGTCCATAATCAGGAGGCTTTTTTTTGTCCAAATATTTCGAGTTTTTATTTTATCATATAAATTCTCCGTAAATATATAAAAATATTCAATTTGCCTTTGGTTTTCTTGTATTTTATCTTTTATTTTTATTGCTTAGTATTAAACAACGAGTGCCAAGAGCCAACCTACAAACAAAAAACAACAAACAATGAACATAAACCCACAGTTCAACTCATAATGTGCACAGTTCACTCTGTAAATAGCAAAGGAAGGTTTACAACTTGCATAGTTCAACTTATAGAGTCCATAGTTCCGTTTACAAATCCCAAAGGAAGATTTACAACACGCATAGTTCAACTCATAATGTGCACAGTTCACTTTATAAATAGCAAAGGAAGGTTTACAACTTGCACAGTGCAACTTATAAAGTCCATAGTTTAATTTACAAATAGCAAAGGAAGATTTACAA
>JACAAW010000195.1 GCA_013377115.1 Bacteroidota bacterium
CCTTAAATTAGGTCCTGGAACTGTTTTCAATCAAAGTTTTAGTGCTACTTCTCCTCGTTTGTTTTTTAATGGTGCTACATTCAATCAAAATGGAATGATTGAAAAAACCGGTGCTGGTGATGATGCATCTATTGGAGGAAATTTCTTCGCTTCAAGTTCTTGGTTACAAATTAAAAATTCTGGAACTGGAAATTTAATTTTTGGAACTGTTAATCCTGATGTTTTCTCTGGTAGCACAGAAATCTACAACAATTCTCCTGCTGCCGAAATTCGGATTGCTGATGGTAGTTTTGGAAATATTATTTCTGGTAACGTCACTTTCGATAATGGGACATCTGCGGCTCCTAGTTCTAGGTCAATTCATATTTGTAATACTGGCTCTTTATCTGTTTCTGGGGCTATTAGATTAAATAATTTTGGTTCTGCTGGAATCTTCTTCGGCGAAAATGGTGGGAATACTACTTTCACTAACTCATCAAATATTGGTTCATTTGGGTTTGTGGATGGGACTTTGCAATGGTCAAATGTTACCTCCGACCAAGTTAATAATATTTGGTATATGGCTGGAACAGCTTCCCTTAAATTAGGTCCTGGAACTGTTTTCAATCAAAGTTTTAGTGCTACTTCTCCTTCCCTTTTCTTAAACGGCGCTACTTTTAATAGTATTAATTTACTTGAAAAAAATGGAACAGTCAATGATATTTCTGATGGAAATAATATTTTCAATACCGCAGCAGATATAAGAAATAGTGGAACAGGAAGTCTTTTACTGGCAAATCTAACCACAGATACTTATAACAACAGCATTTCCCTTACCAATTTATCAACAGGAAATATTGATTTAGCCTATACTCAAGATATTTCTGTTAAAAACAATATGATATTAAACCTTGCCAACCCAATTACTTCTGGTACAAATGGAGGTTCGGTTGTTTTTGATGGAACAGGTTTACAAACAATAACGAAAACAGGTTCTTCTAATCCAATATTCAATAGGTTAAAAATGAACAAATCTGTTGGCGCATTAAATTTGAATAGTCCAATTTCTATTGGAATTCAATTAAATTTCACAAATGGTATTATCAATTCATCTGCTACGAATTTCTGCAATTTCAATGATAATTCGGGTCATTTAAATGTTTCAAACACCAGTCATGTTAATGGTCCAGTTAGTAAAACAGGTAATGATGCTTTTATTTATCCTGTTGGGAAAAGTGGCAAATACCAGCCTATTGCCATTTCGGCACCTTCATTAGTTACAGATGTTTTTACAGGTGAATATTTCTTTGCAAATTCAAATGGTTTGTATCCTCATTCCTCAAAAGTAGCATCTTTGGTTGCTCTAAGTTTCTGCGATTACTGGATTCTTGATAGAACTCTTGGAACTTCAAATGTAAATGTTTCTTTAAGCTGGAACAATAACAATTGTGGTGGAGTAGCTAGTTTGACAAATATTGGAGTTGCTCGCTGGAGTAGCTTATTATCTCAATGGCAGGATCATGGAAATGGTGGAACAACTGGAACTACTTCTAATGGGACTGTTACAACTTCAGCTGCGGTTACTTCTTTTAGTCCTTTCGCATTATCCTCTCATCTAGGTCCATTGCCTATTGAATTACTTTCTTTTAACGCAAAATTAAATTCCCATAATACTGTTGATTTAAATTGGTCAACAGCCTCAGAAACCAATAACGATTTCTTTACAGTTGAAAAAACAATTGATGGCAATGAGTTTTATGAAGTTGGCAAAATAGATGGCGCTGGTAATAGCAATTCCATTTTAAATTATTCAACTCTCGACGAGACTCCTTTTGAAGGATTGTCATACTATCGCCTTAAACAAACTGACTTTGATGGGAAATTTTCCTACTCAGAATTGGCGCCTATTATCTTAAACTCTTCAAACGAATTTACATTTAACATTTTTCCAAATCCTTTTAATGGAACTGACATTAATTTGGAAATCACAGGCAAAATTGGACAAATAATTAAAATTTCCTTTACCGATATTTTAGGTCGCGAAATCATTTCCAAATCCCAAATATTGGACAATAATGGAAATAATATTTTAAAATTTGTGCCAGAGATTCAATTGGAAGCAGGAGTATATTTCGTTAACGTTTACTCAGATGAAATCAGGATTTCAAAACCCCTTTTGGTAAAATAGTTTTTGTAATTATTTTGTTGCACAAATTATTTTTTGTAATATTGATAAATTATTTTAACTATTTATTATTCAATTAACAATCATTCACTTAAAACTTAATTCTATGAAGAAATTTTTCTTATTAATCATTTTTGCAATTAGTTTAAACACCGTTTATAGTCAGTCGCAGCGATTGGTTTTTATTGAAGAATTCACTCAAGCTTCCTGCGCCCCATGCGCAGCAGCAAACCCAGCATTTAACACTTTGCTTTCAGCCAACACAGCAAAAGCAGTTTCAATAAAATACCAAACTAGTTGGCCTGGTGTTGATCCAATGAATGCTCAAAACCCAACCGAAGTTGCAACTCGCGTTACCTATTACGGTGTTACAGGCGTTCCCGATGCATACCAGGATGGAGTTGCTAAAGGCAGCCCAAGTGGAGTTACTCAGGCCGGAATTAATACCGAATATGCTGTACCATCTCCATTTTCAATTGATTTGACCCATTGGTTTAATGCAACGAATGATTCTATTTATATTAATTGTACTGTAACAGCTTCGCAAATAACAGCTCTCACTACTGGAAGACTTCGTATTGCATTAATCGAAAAGACCATTAATTTCACAACCGCGCCTGGCACAAATGGTGAAACCGTGTTCTATAATGTGATGCGTAAAATGTATCCAAATGCCAATGGAAATGTTTTGGAATCTTCATGGACAAGCGGACAAACAAAAACTTTTAGTTTTAAAGCAAAATTACCAACCTATATTTATAGTTTCCCTCAATTAGCTGTTGTTGCCTGGATACAAGATGATGCTACAAAAAACATTAAACAAGCTGGCTTCAGTCCAACTGCTAGTGCACCACTGGCCTTGGCTCCGATTGCAGATTTCTCTTCAAACGTAGTTTCTTCATGCGATGGAATATTTAATTTCTATGATCTTTCTGCTTTATTTCCAAATTCATGGCAATGGGATTTTGGTGATGGCGCAACTTCTAATTTAAGAAACCCATCCCATCAATACCATTCATCAGGAACTTATCCTGTTCAGTTGATTGCAACTAATGCAAATGGCAGTAATACAATTTTAAAAACAGGTTTTGTTACTGTAACACTTTCGGGAAATGCTCCAACAGGAGTTAATGATAATATTTGTATGACCGGAATTGCAAACCTGTCAGCAACTGCTAGTGGTTCTGGAACATTAAATTGGTACAATTCACTTGGTGCACTGGTAAATACAGGAACAACGTATTCTCCAAATATTACTGGAACCACCAACTTTTGGGTTGCCGAAATGACCGCAAATCAAATTAAATCAGAAGGTTCAGCTGATACCGCATTAGGCGCTGGTGCATCATATACAGCATCAGCAACCCAAGGTTTATATTTTGATGTTATAAAACCATGCACCCTTCTTTCTGTAAAAGTTTATGCTGCCACTGCAGGAAATAGAACAATTCAAGTAGTTGATCCAAATGGAGTAATTGTACAAACCATTACTGCAAACATTCCGATTGGCATGAGCACTGTTAACCTTAATTTTGCTTTAAATGCAGGAGTGGGATATTTATTAAAACCTAGCAATTTAGCTTGTAATTTATATAGAAATACTGCTGGAGCTTCTTATCCTTATAATACTTCAGGAGTTGTAAACATTACTGGGAATTCAGCTTCCATGCCTGCTTATTACTATTTCTTTTATGATTGGAAAGTTCAACAAAATCCTTGTGCCAGTCCAAGTGTGCTTGTTGCTGGTATCGATTCTTGCAACACAAATATTTCTTCAGTTTCATCCCCTGAAAATTCACTTAATATTTTCCCAAATCCAAACAATGGTTTATTTAACATTTCTTTTAACGCTTATCAAAAAGATAATTATGTTATCGAGTTAATAAATACATTGGGACAAACCGTTTATTCTGAATCATTAAGTAATTTTAATGGAGCATATTTGAAATCAATAAATATTGAATCTTATGGAAAAGGAATCTATTTATTAAACATAAAAGGAACCAAAAATAATTTACTAAAGAAAATCCTAACCTACTAAATAAAAAAAGTGCGAAGAAAAAAACTTCGCACTTTTTTTATCATTTTCAGATTGATTAATTTCCAGCTGATGTAACCAGATATTGCCTTGCACTATTGCAATCGGCAATCTTTTTAACAGCTTTTTTATATTGTTTCTTATCATGCTCAATAGCAAAATCGCTGAATTTTTCATAATTCTGAATTGCATATTCAAAAGCACCTCCAACTTCATAAGCATGGCCTAAATAATAATAAACCTGAAATGGTGCAAAACTTTCCTTATAATCACCATTATATTCAATTTCGGTAGATTTAGAAGCTTCCTCCAAATATGGCAAAGCTTTGAGTTTTTCACCTGTATTCATTAAGCAAACACCTATATAAAAATGAACATTTGGATTGTCTGGATTCAATGAATCTATTTTATTCCAAATTGGAAGTGCATCTACAAATTCCTCATCCCAAGTTAAATAAACAGCATTTTGATACATTTTTATATATTTTCTGGAAAATTGAGAATAGCTATTGGTAGAAATTAAAATGGCTATTGCAAAAATTGCTAATGGTGCAATTCTTTTTGCTAAGTTAATTGAAGTTTTCATGACGCTGATTATTAAATTATTAATATAAATTCATATTGTAAATTTCAGATAAAATCGGCCTTCAAAAAAGAGAATAAATACTCCATTTTTTTCAGAGTAATTAACCTAAACTAGCTGGGCTAAAAAAAGAATGACACGGTAAAAAAGCCTGATATTATTTTTCTTTTTTCAAATTGGACAATTCTGCCATAGCCTGGAAGTAGTAAAATCGAAATTTGCAACTTCACATAATTAATTTAAATTTGCCATCAAATATCAAATATGATTTACACCATCGGCGAAACCGTTTACGACATTATTTTCAAAAATAACATTCCTATTGATGCTAAAGCTGGTGGTGCCATGCTCAACACTTCTGTTTCTCTTGGAAGACTTAATATTCCAGTTGCTTTGATTGGGGATTATGCCAACGATAAAGTTGGAGAAATTATTGAATCATTTTTAATCGAAAATGGCGTAAATACGCAATATATTACAAAATACCCTGTCGGAAAAACCAGACTTGCTTTGGCATTTTTAGATGATGAAAACAATGCCGAATATTCATTTTATAAATTAGCAATTAACGATAATTGTAAATTAAGTTTCCCTAAAGTAACAAAAAACGATTATATCTTATTCGGTTCGTTTTATGCAATAAAAAAAGAAATCAGAAATGAATTATTCGAATTTCTAAGTCACGCAAAAAATAATGGAGCAATAATTATTTACGACCCGAATTTCAGAACTTCTCATTTGGATATTTTGGAAGAAGTAATTCCAATGATACAGGAAAATATTGCCATTTCAAATATTGTGAAAGGTTCAGACGAAGACTTCCTCAATATTTTTCAATTGACAAACGAAAATGAAATCTATAATAAAATTAAAGATTTTGGTTGCGAGAATCTCATTCTTACAAAAAACAAATTGGGTGTAAGTCTCTTTACTCCTGCTCTTCAGAAAAATTTCAAAACTCCTGCAATTATTCCAATTTCGACAATAGGAGCTGG
>JACAAW010000196.1 GCA_013377115.1 Bacteroidota bacterium
GAATATCATCGGAGAAACCTTATTTACACAACAGGGTGATTTAAAAGAAGGAATAAATTCCTTCAATTTGGATTTGGGATTATTACCAAAAGGAATGTATTTTGTTTCTTTCAAACAAAATGGAGTAATTAAAACTAAAAAATTATTAAAACAATAAACTAAAAAATTATGAAAAGAATAAAAATCTCATTGTTATCAATGTCGTTGATTTTGATAACATTTTCTTCTTGTAAAAAGGACAATACAACGACAGGAGGAATTATCCAACAAGGAACTTGGAAGGTAACTCAATATAGTAGTAATGGAACTGATGAATTATCGTATTTTTCTGGTTATGAAATAACATTTAATGACAATGGAAGTGCTGAGGCAGTGAAATCTTCAAACAGTGTTTCAGGATCATGGAATACTGGTACTGATGATAGTCAGGAGAAGTTAGTCTTAAGTTTTGGAACATCGCCATTAGATAAACTAAATAACGATTGGCATATTTTAGAAAAAACCACAACAAAATTTCGATTGGAAGATGTAAGTGGTGGAAATGGAGGTACGGAGTTATTGACTTTAGAGAAAAATTAAATAAAAAAGCCCTGATAACTCAGGGCTTTTTTGTAGCCTCACTAGGAATCGAACCTAGATTTAAAGTTTAGGAAACTTCCGTTCTATCCGTTGAACTATGAGGCCCTATTATTAAATGAACAATTTTTATCTCTATTTCTCATTCAGCCATAAAACTTCCATTCTATCCCTGACTACAAGCAGTCAGGCGTTGAACAATGAGGCCTTTATATGTTTGATTATCGATTGTTTAATTGTTGTTGTTTTAATATTTTTAGTAAATTGTTGTCGTAAAATTGTCGTAAGTGTTAACAAATTCTATTTTGCAAAATTAGAGAATATATTTCAAAAACTGATGTTTTATTTTACACAACTACCTTCGTTGAATTCATTTGTTGGTGAAACAAAGCAAAGCTCTCCTTTTGAATTTTCGGCCATCAAAATCATACCTTGCGACATAATTCCTTTTATTTCTTTAGGTTCTAAGTTTACTAAAATACTAACCCTTTTACCAATAATATTTTCGGGTTCATAATATTCAGCAATTCCAGAAACAACAGTTCTTTTATCAATACCTGTGTCAATTGTTAATTTTAAAAGCTTTTTGGTTTTGGCAACCTTCTCTGCGGTAATAATTTTTCCAATACGAATATCCATTTTTGCAAATTCATCAAAACTAATATTTGATTTTGCGCTTGCCACTTCAACTGTTTTTTCGTCGTTCAACTTTTTGGTATTTAACAATTTGGCTATCTGTAAGTTAATGGCATCGTCTTCAATTTGTTCAAAAAGCAAAAATGCTTCACCTAATTGACTTCCTGCTGGAATGAGATCAATTTTACCAGATTTTTTCCATTCTGTTTCATTGAAATTAAGCATTTTAAACAATTTGTCTGAACTGAAAGGTAAGAATGGTCGGCATTCAATAGCCAAATTTGCCACTATTTGAATTGAAATATTTAAGATTGTTTTTACTCTTTCTTCATCAGTTTTTATGAGTTTCCATGGCTCGTTTTCTGCAAGGTATTTATTGCCTAAGCGAGCAAGATTCATTAATTCAGATAATGCTTCTCTAAAACGATAATTCTCGATGCTTTTTCCAATTCTAGAAGGAAATTCAGCGATATCTTTAATAACAGCATTATCAATATCTGTCAAAGTGGAAATTTCTGGAACTTTACCATTCCAGTATTTTTGAGTTAAAACCATGGTACGATTCACAAAGTTTCCAAAAATAGCAACCAATTCGCTATTGTTTTTTAACTGAAAATCTTTCCAGGTAAAATCATTATCTTTAGTTTCAGGAGCATTTGCTGTGAGAACATATCTTAAAACGTCTTGTTTCTCAGGAAAATCAACCAAATATTCGTGCAACCAAACTGCCCAATTACGTGATGTTGAAATTTTATCACTTTCCAAATTTAAAAACTCATTGGCAGGTACGTTTTCGGGTAAAATATAGCTTCCTTCAGCATGTAACATTGATGGAAAAACAATACAGTGAAAAACGATATTGTCTTTTCCAATAAAATGAACCAATTTACTTTCTTTATCTTTCCAATAAACTTCCCAATCTTTTCCTGTTTCTTTTGCCCATTCTTTTGATGCAGAAATATAACCAATTGGTGCATCAAACCAAACATATAGAACTTTTCCTTCGGCTCCTTTTAAAGGAACATTAACGCCCCAATCTAAATCTCTGGTAACTGCCCTTGGCTGTAAGCCCTGATCCAACCACGATTTGCATTGTCCGTAAACATTGGCTTTCCATTCTTTATGGTCTTCAAGAATCCATTTTTTTAACCAAGGTTCATATTTGTCAAGTTGTAAAAACCAGTGTTTGGTTTCTTTTAATATAGGTTCATTTCCACTTAAAACGGATTTTGGATTAATTAAATCTGTTGCATTTAATGAGGTGCCACAACTTTCGCACTGATCACCATAAGCTTTTTCGTTGTTGCAATGAGGACAAGTTCCGGTTATATAACGATCTGCAAGGAATTGATTATTTTCCTCGTCATAATATTGAGCACTAACTTTTTCAATAAATTCGCCCTTTTCGTAAAGATTAGTAAAAAATTCTGAAGCAGTTTCGTGATGAATTTTGGCTGAAGTTCTTGAATAAACATCGAAGGTTATTCCGAAATCTTTAAACGATTCTTTAATGATATTATGGTATTTATCAACTATTTGTTGAGGAGAAACGCCTTCTTGCTTGGCTTTTATGGTAATTGGAACACCATGCTCATCAGAACCACCAATAAATAAAACATCTTCATTGTTTGAACGCAAATATCTTGCATAAATATCCGCAGGAATATAAACACCAGCCAAATGTCCAATATGAACTGGTCCGTTTGCGTAGGGCAATGCAGAGGTAATGGTATAGCGTTTAGGTTTTTTAATTTCTTCAAGCATGGTTAATAATAATTAAAATATATTTTGCAAAGATAAAATAAATTGCAAAAATATCATAAAAACCTACAAAATTAAGAGTTCTAAATGGTAGCCGACCAAGATTCAACAGCAACGAACTCATTATTTTCTGGATTGTATCTTATGGTTAAAGACATTCCTTCTGTTATTCGAAAAATCTCAGATTCAGAGAGCATTTCTTCTGCTTTACTGTGAAAAGAAAATTTTCCATTGATTTGAACATCAATTTCAAGAGTTACTCCATATCGCGGAAAATTAGCATTCGTAGTTACTTTTGATCCACTTTGCTCATAACTCACTAAAATTCCCGTCGCTTTTAAACCAGTTTTTAATAAAACCTTATTTTTCCTTTGTTTCGAGCCGAAATTAAACCAATAAAGCCAAAACCCAAAAATTCCCATTGAAAAAGGAAAAGATAGACCCCCAATTGCACCATATTTTTCAAATCCCGAAAGATAAATTCCGAAAACCATCAATAAAATAAATATCCCAAATCCAGCTGCACTAATCCAATTAACCAAATATGCCACGAAAAAAAACATTCCAATAATAAAACCTATTACACTATAGCCAATTAAAACCGAAAAAATTAGGTCATCCCCTTTTAATTTAGGAGTTAATGTCATCATTATAATAAACGCAATTATTGAAGTGCTGAGAAAACCAATCATCAGCCATTTTGCGTAATTAAAATTCGATTTTTCAACAGTTTCCATTTTATCTTTTTATGATTTAAAAGCAAAGATAAAATAAAAGATTTAAAATTAATTTCATTAAGTTTGTAAACACTAATTTGATGTGTTAAAATCATGGTTACACCTAAGTATTTAAAGCAAGGAGATAAAATTGGAATAATTGCTCCTGCCAGGAAAATATCAAAAATTGAAATTGAAGCTGCTGTTGAAGTATTGAAATCTTGGGGATTAGAAGTTGTTTTTGGAAAAAACATATTCAATTCGTTTTATCAATTCTCTGGAACAGACGAAGAAAGAGCGGATGATCTTCAACAAATGATTGATGATGAAAGTATTAAGGCTATTTTTTGCGCCAGAGGAGGTTATGGAACGGTTAGAATTATTGACAAGATTGATTTTAGTAAATTTTGCAAGAATCCAAAATGGATCATTGGTTACAGCGATATCACAGTTTTACATTCACATATTAATTCAAATTTTTCAGTTGAAACCATTCATGCTTGCATGCCAATTAATTTTACAGAAAAACTTAGCGAACAAACAATCCCAAGTTTGAAAAAAGCAATTTTTGGCGAATTACTTGAATATGAAATTGAAAATCAAGAATTTAACAGGAAAGGAAATGCAAAAGGAGAGCTTGTTGGTGGAAATTTATCTATATTGTATGGTTTAATTGGCGGAAAATCAGATATTTCAACTGATGGTAAAATTCTTTTTATTGAAGATTTAGACGAATATCTTTATCATATTGATCGCATGATGATGAATTTAAAAAGATCAGGTAAACTGCATAATTTGAAGGGATTGATTGTTGGAGGAATGAGTAAAATGAACGATAATTTAATTCCTTTTGGAAAATCAGCCAATGAAATCATTGCCGAAATCGTTTCTGAATACGACTATCCCGTTTGTTTTGATTTTCCAGCTGGACATATTTCTGATAATAGAGCTTTAATTTTAGGCAGAATGGCAGAACTGAATGTTTCAAAAACGGTAACACTAAAATTCTAATTATGGCAGAACATAATGATTTAGGTAAAAAAGGCGAAGAACTTGCCCGGAAAGATTTGATAGAAAAAGGATTCGAAATTCTGCATCACAATTGGCGTTATGGGAATGATGAAATTGACATCATTGCTGAAAAGGATAATATGTTGATAATCATTGAGGTAAAGACAAGAAAATCTAATTTGTTTGCCGAACCAGAGGAATCCGTTACAAAAACCAAACAAAAATTCTTGGTTAGGGCCGCCAATGCTTATGTACAACAAAAAAATATTGAAAACGAAGTTCGTTTCGACATTGTTACAGTTCTGGTTAGCGGTAGTCAATTTAAGATAAATCATATCGAGGATGCTTTTTATCCTGTATTGTAATTACTTACAAATGTTGAAGCAATTTAAATCTTTTGTATCTTTGCAGTCAAATAAAATCAGCTCTTTTTTTAGTAAAATTAAATATTGATCACTGAAATAGGCATTTCACATCATAGAAAACATTCAAAATAATGACACCAGTAAGAAAAAGCACCGGAAAAGATTCCAAAGCAAAATCACCAAGACCTAGGATAGAAAAAGATAAACCTTTAAAAGATAAAGAGTTTAAGAAAAAAGATGATGGCGGTGATACCGAAAAGCCTTATAAAAAAAGAGAATCATCCTCTGATTCAGAAAAATCCACCGAAAGACCATATAAAAAGAAAACTTATGGTGATTACAAAAAAGAAGGTGAAATAAAATCAAGATATTCAGATAAAAAGGACGGAGAAAGTTCGGATCGTCCTTACAAAAAAAGGACTTTTAGCGACGATAAAAGTTCAGACCGACCATTCAAAAGGAAAACTTTTGGAGATGATAAAAAAGATGGTGATCGCAAACCTTGGTCATCTGATAAAAAAGAAGGTGACAGCACCGACCGTCCATACAAAAAAAGAACTTTCGGTGAGGACAAGGGCACAGACAGACCCTATAAAAAGAAAACCTTTGGAGACGATAAGAAAGACGGCGAACGCAGACCATGGTCATCTGATAAAAAAGAAGGTGACAGCACCGACCGTCCATACAAAAAAAGAA
>JACAAW010000197.1 GCA_013377115.1 Bacteroidota bacterium
TTCAACCAATCTAAATTCGACCTTCTTCCAGAAAGAAAAAAAGAACATTTATCTTTTTTAATTGGTCCTTCAAAAGTAAGATTGGAAGTGAATGGTCCCAGACTTCCAGAAAAACCAAACTTTTTCATGTTTCCATCTTTTGTTCTAATATCAATAACAGAGGAAAGTCGTCCGCCAAAATTTGCTGGAAAATCGCCTTTATAAGCTTCCACGTCTTTTATTGCATCCGGTGCTATTGCCGTAAAAAATCCAAATAAATGCGAAGGATTGTAAATTGGAACTTCATCAATTAAAATTAAATTTTGATCGCTATTGCCACCTCTCACATAAAAAAGCGTAGATCCGTCACCATAAGATTTAATTCCAGGAATGGCTTGCAAGGATTTGATGATGTCAATTTCGCCCACAAAACCAGTTAGCTGAGAAAGTAATTTTGGTGAAAGTTTAAACTCACTCAATTGAGTTTGTAATTCGACTTCTGATTTATTTTCATTTGAAATGATTTCCACTTCTTTCATTTTCAATTTTGAAGTTTCGAATTCTATCGAAATTTTCTTATTTTCATTTAAGATAATTGGCTGTGTTTGATTTTCGTAACCAATAAATGAAAACACCAGGTTATAAGTGTCTTTTGGTAAAGTCAGTGAATAAAAGCCATAAGCATTTGAAACGGTTCCGTGGGAAGTTCCTTTTGCATATACAGTGGCACCAATCAAAATTTCTCCTGTAAGTTTGTCTTTTAAATAGCCACTAATCGTATATTTCTGAATTTCTTTGACCACGGGGTTTTCATTGTTCGATATCTTTTGTGGCTTCAGTATTATCTGGTTTTCAAGAACGAAATAATCGATGCCATTTTCCTTTAGAACTTCATTCAAAACTTCCTTTATGGTTTTGTTTTTAGCTTTTACACTGATTTTCTTATTTACAGGAACTTGTTGAGGACTGTATGAAAACTTTACATTTCCCAAATCGCTGACAAAAGAAATTATTTCGGCGATTGATTTGTCCTTCATTTTAATTGAGATTTTTTTGTTCAAATCTTGAGCAAATAAATTCTGTGTTATTAAAATAAAAATAACAAAAATTAGCAACCGGTATGGATTCAGATTTTTTTCCAAAGTTATTGGATAAATTATTTACAGCCTTGTCCAGAGATCTCGATGCTCGAGCCCTGATCTATTACTTTAACATTAAGAGTTGCTTTCAATACATTTAAAACAGACTCTAAAGATTGATTTTCGAAAGTAGCAGTTAGGCGGCATTTCGCAATTTTTTCATTGGCGATATATATTCTCGAATGATAATATTTGTTAAGAACATCAACAACTTCAAACATAGGATCATCAACAAAAACTAGTTTCTTGGTTTTCCATGAAATATAATTCTCTTTTTCGTTTTGAACTTTTTCAAAAATTTTATCCTTTTTAGAAACTTCAACTTTATCGCCAGGATTCATTATAATTTTCTTCGAATCTTTGTCTTTATAATAAACCGCAACCTTGCCAGAATTTAAAATTACCTCAACATTTCCATTTGTATCAGCATTTACATAAAATTTTGTTCCCAGAACTTCAATTCGCAAATCTTCAACAGAAATGATAAAGGGTTTTTCTGGATCGTGAGCCACATCGAAATAAGCCTCTCCTTTAAGTTGTACTGGACGATAATTGTCTTCAAACTCTTCTGGATATTCCAACGTTGAACCTGCATTTAATGAAACCACAGTGCCATCAGGGAGCTTTCTCTCAACGGCTAATTGGTCGGCAACAAAAAATTGTTTGCTTGGACGACTAAAAGAATGATAAATTGCAAAAGTAATTCCAATAATTAAAGTGATTCCAGCGGCAATTTTTAAGAACAAATAAGGAATTTTGTTTTTCGCTTTTAGTGGAATTACTTTAACTTCTTTTTCTTCAGAAAAGTCTAATTTTTTGCTCAAAGAATCCCATTCCGAGTCAATATCAATTGATGAATCAATTTTTGATTTTTCGATTGCCTCCCAGGTTTTTTGATATTCAGAAAACAGCTTTTGGTTATCTTCATTGGATTTTAGCCAAACAGATACCTGAAGTAAGTCTTCGCTATTGGCTTCGCCAGCGAAATACTTGTTAATCAAATCTGTGTAATATGTAATATTTTCGTCCATATTTGCTTTTTATCCACTTGTAATACACATGAGTTTTAACTTACCCTGATGTGTTTTCAAAAAATTTTATTATTTAAAAATAAATAAATTATAATTGCTGGTAAATATTCTGCCAATCTCACTCTCATATGCTGAAGGGCTTTCGACATTTGAGTTTCTACTGTTTTTATTGAAATATTCAATTGATTTGCTATTTCCTGATATTTTAAATTCTCGTATCTGCTAAGCAGAAATACCTCTCTGCACTTTTCGGGAAGCTCGTCAATTGCAGTTTTAATTTGTTGTTCAATTTCAGAAGCCACTAATTTATCGCTGGTTTGATGATTGGCAGTTGAATTGATATTTTCGAAATCCAATATTTCCCTATCGAACTTTTTATTATCTCTCAGATAATTAAGGCTTTTATTATTAATAATTGTTGTAAGATAGGATTTTACAGGTTTGGATAAATCAATAGTATCTCGTTTTTCCCAAAGACTGATAAAAGCATCCTGTACAATTTCTTTGGCTGTTTCGTAGTCTTTTGTAAACTTCAAAGCAAATAAGCACAATCCTTTAAACTCAATTCTAAAGAGCAATTCGAAGGTGGTTTTATCCAATGTTTTGATTGTATTTTGGTTCTCAGCTTCCAGTTTTGTTGCGATAAAAAATTAAAGTACAAATATAGTTGAAGTTTTAAAAAGATGGAATGAAATTTATAAACAAAAAAATCCATAATCGTTTAATGCATTTTTATATTTTTGTGAATGCATCAATTGAAAAAGTATCTCCCCATTATTGTAATTGCAATTTATTTCCTGTTGCAATTTCCTTTTTTAAAGGCTGATCCTGATAAACGCGTTGATACTTTTCGCCATGCATGGACTGATGAAGGACTTTATTCTTCTCAAATTAGAAACTTTGTTGATGTTGGGAAATTCGATATAAAAGAAAATTCAACATTTGTTAGAGGGCCGGTTTTTAACATTATACAACTTCCCTTCTTCTATATTTTGGGTACGAATTTAATCGTTGCAAGATTGATTATTTTATGCTGGACTATATTGGTGCTTTTTCTTTTTTTACGAAATGAAAAGCTAAGGAATTTCGGGCTTTTTATGACTGTATTTGCTTTATTAGAATTTCATGTTTTTCAATTTACACATTATTCAATGGCCGAATTGCTATGCATCGATTTTATTTTATTGAGTTTGTATTTTATCATTTCTTCACTTGAAGAAAAAAGAAAGGGAAAGAAAATAAGCTTAGTATTCCTTTCTTCGTTGATGTTGTTTTTATGCTATTCGTCAAAAGTTCAATTTTTATATGTGGGCGCTTTGGCTCCAGCCACCTTCTTTTTCCTTTCATTGAATGAATCAATTTTAAATCGCAAAATAAAACTTCAATATTTTTTTCCATTTTTATGGTCAATGCTGTTTTCTGGCTTATTGGCTGGAATTTATTATTTCTTGTGGTATTTGCCCAATTACGAATTCTATCAATACGTAATGACCAGCGAAACTTCGGGTCGCTTTGGTAAAACAATTAAAGAACTTTGGCAAACAATCAAATTCAATAACGAACACATTTTATGGACAGGAGATTTTAAATTTGGTTTTGCACATTTCTATTTAATCCTTTTGGTTGGTTTTGTGTTTTTTATTGCGAAAAAGAAAAAGGCAATTCATTCCGTTATTTCAATTTTTTCTATGGTATGGATTATTTTGGAACTTCACAAAATGCCAATGAACTATTTGCCAAACCAATATTTGGTAAGTTTGATTTTCGCAATTGGAGTTTTTATAGCTTCAATCTATGCAGAATTAATGGCTTATTTCAACAAATTTAAGTTTCTAATAATCGGTATTGCTTTATTGGTGGGATTGTACAATTTAAAGTACAATTACGGTGCCTACAAAGTAAGGACATACCAATTAAGAGCATTGAACGAATACCTCAACAAACCAGAATTAAAAGGAAAAACAATCATCGGACCCTGGGCTGCATCCTCATCCTGGAAATCGAAATCAAAAACATTGCCTGTTTGGTATCAATATTTTAATTGGCAAAATCCGATTACTAAATACAAGCCCACAATTGTAATATCAGAAATAAGTGAAGGCGAAAGTGATAATTGTTATAAAAACCAAGGGATTGATTTAAAACAAATTTCTGATTCGAGTAAAACCTTTGATGTGTGGAATACTCAATTGGTTGTTTATTGGATAAAAAAAGAAGCTACCAAATAAAAAAGGTGCTGTTCCTTAAAGAAACAACACCTTCCAAAAAAATAATTTCTAACCTATTTTTTTTGATTTGTATTTGAGTCAATTGCTCTAGAATCAACCAAAGTCATTTCGTTAATTAAATTGGTTGCTCCAGCATATTTTTCAACAATAAAAAGAACATAGCGAATATCAACGGCAACTGTTCTTTGCAATTCTGGTTCGTAAGCAATATCACCGCTCATTGCTTCCCAATTTGCATCAAAAGCTAAACCTAACAATTGTCCTTTACCATTAATAACTGGACTACCAGAATTTCCACCAGTGATATCATTATTGGTTAAAAAGCAAGTTTTAACGGTACCATCTTCTGCATATCTGCCATAATCTTTAGCTTTATATAGTTCTTTTAACTTAGCAGGAACAATAAAATCTTCGTTTTTTGGATCTTCTTTTTCAATAATACCATCTAAAGTGGTGAAATAATTATAATAAACAGCATCTGATGGATAATAATCAAGAATCTTTCCATAAGACAAACGCATTGTAGAATTGGCATTTGGATAATATTTTTTGTCAGGATTCATTTCTTTTAAACCTGCAACAAACAATCTGTTTCCTTGAAGTAATTTTTCGTAAGCATCATTAGATATTTTGTTTACTTCTTTAAATTTTTCATAAAATTGGTTCATTAGTTTAAAAGCCAAATCGTTTGATAAAGTTTTAAAATCTGGTTTATCTAAAAAGGCCAATAATTTAATACTATTTGAAAAAATAGATTTAGAAAAAACTGCTTCTGAAAATTTACTGAAATCGCCTTTATATTTCTTTTGAATTTCAGTCAAATTCAAAGGATGTTGGTCAGCAGGAACATCTTTATAAAACATTTCTAACATCGCGGTTAGTACTTTTTTGTCGGTTTCAAGATTAAAATCTTTAAAATAAGCATAAGACTGCTCTTTAAATGATTCCTTGAGTTTTGTTACTTTTTCAGGGTTTGGTTTTGCTGGATTAAGAGCATCGTACAACGACAAAAACTTAAATGCAAAAGGAATGATGTCGGTTCCACGAATTATTGTTTCGCGATAATACTGTCTGAACAAATTATATTTTCGTTGAATCTCAAAAGCATCTTTAATTTCAGAAATTACACCGCTATATTTTTTTATGCGGGTTGGATCGGCATTTACCCATTTTTGGAAATCCTCTTCAGTAGCTTTCTTTTTATCAGAGATGTCTAAGCGTTTTAAACCTTTGGTTTGTCCGATATAATATTTCCAGTAATTACTTGTGGTGGCGTATTTTGAAGCATATTTTATTCTAACCTCATCACTTTCA
>JACAAW010000198.1 GCA_013377115.1 Bacteroidota bacterium
CGCTTCAATCTTTTGTTCATGCTTCACAAAAGGATTTTCACTTCAATCCCTAACGCAAATTTCTCGTCCTTGCGATCCATCGCTGACGGAGAAGCAATCCCGTTTAGATAATATCGAATAAAAACCGCATTAATAAACCTTTCAGAGTTCAAAGAACCTGACAGAGTTTAATACGTATTAATTTACTTTTTTTGAGAAGAACCAATCTCTAAACGCTCGTTATTGAATTCTTCGTCATTCTGAACTCGTTTCAGAATCTATCTTTGGTTGTGGTACTGCACAAACCTCGGACACAGAGCCGATCACTGAGCAGAGTCGAAGTGGAGCTGAATTGTTTCAAAACAACTTGTTACCAATTACTTTGTCACCCTGTCAACAAAAAACAATAAGCCCCAAACAATCATCAAATTTTCAAATTTCACACTCAGCTGGTTGCTGAGCCGGTTGCTGAGCTTGTCGAAGCACTGTCGAAGCACCAATCTTCAATTTTCCACTGAGGCAGGTGTTGAGAGGGACACTGAGCGGAGTCGAAGTGCTCCAATACGAATACCAATCATCAAATTAACCAATTATCAACTTCACAAATTGTCAATTTAACAACTTCACAAATCTATTTAATAACTACTTTATTGGAATATTGGCTTTTTTCTAAGTTTATTTTTACTAAATATACCCCTTTTCCAAACTCACTCAAATCAAATGTTTGATTGTAATTTCCTTGTAAATTATTCTTTTCATCTCTAAGAATCAATTGTCCGAAACAATTATAAATATTTATGCTTAAACTTTCATTTTCTTGAGTATTCAAAGTTACTTGGAAGGTTCCGTTATTAGGATTCGGATAAATGAAAGTTGAATTATTTTCAAGCATTGTTTCAATTCCTACATTTAAACCAAAGTTTGCAATAACACTAATGTTTGCTATAACATTCATATCTGTCCTCGGATTTGCTGTACTTCCATCACTCCAATCAACGAAATGATAATCCATATTTGGAACGGCGGCCACTGCGGTTCCATTACCACCAATATTAACTGTTTGGCTGGCGGTTCCTGTTATTATTCCATTTGGTCCTGCTGTGTAATTAAGCATATAAAATATATATCCACAATTTGTGCTAAAACTTGCAGTAGCATCAATATTTGTCCAATTTGCAGTTGAATATGCGTCATCATCAACTTGAATACATGTTAAATCAGGATTATTTATTGCATTAAAATCAGACATAATGGTATTATTACCATTTTTAACATTTAAAATTGATAATAAATTATCGTTGCAATACAAATATTGAAGATTAGTATTAGTTGAAACATCCAGATTGGTTAATGAATTGTTTTCGCATTCAAGATCATAAAGAGAAGTAAGACCTGAAGTATTCAGGCTTGATAATAAGTTATTGTAGCAGTACAAATAGTTTAGATTTGAATTGGAAGAAACGTCTAAGCTTGCCAATGAATTGTCTTCGCAATCTATCTCATAAAGAGATGTAAGACTGGAAGTATTCAGGCTTGTTAATAAATTATTATAACAATACAAATAGTAAAGAGCTGAATTTGAAGAAACATTCAGGCTTGATAATGAATTATTAGAGCAATCAATCTCATAAAGGGAAGTAAGACCGGATGTGTTCAGGCTCGTTAATAAATTGCTGTAACAATACAAATAGTAAAGAGTTGAATTTGAAGAAACATCTAGACTTGTTAATGAATTGCTAGAGCAATCAATCTCATAAAGAGAACTAAGACTGGAAGTATTCAGGCTTGTTAATAGATTATTATAACAATACAAATAGATTAGTCCTGTATTTGTAGACACATTTAATGTTGTAAGTTGATTGTCGGTACAATAAATTTCAGTTAAAGAAGTAAGTCCGGCAACATTTAAGGTCGCTAAAGAACCGTTATTACAATACAAATATTGAAGAGCGGTATTTGATGAAAGATTTAATGAAGTAAATAAATTTCCTCCACAATACAATTGGGTAATATTCGTAAAAAATTCAATTCCTGTCATATTTGAAATGTTTGCATAAGAAACATCCAATGTGCCGTTAAAAGCTGCAGCTTCATAGCATTCAATTATACTGTCGCCATTTAGGTCAACACCTTCTGTTATCAAAGCTGCTACGAAATTGGGATCAGGAATTCCTAAATAACAGGAACCGAAAATAATCTCTTTACCGTAACTTGTTCCAGTGGGGTTTATAGCATAAGCTCTTGCAAAGTAATCTGTTCCTGATGATAGGCCGGTAAGGGTTTCAGTGAATGTTCCTGTACCAAAAGAACCACTTTCTGACACCTTACTGTCAGCAATGGTAGGGCATCCGGCAGTATTATAACAAATCCCACGCTCTGTAATATTTCCTGAACCTGCATTCGTAATATTGCCGCTAACATCAATGGAAGTTGTGATAAAATTTGAAGTATCTAAGGTTTCAATTGTAAAATCGGGAGCAGAAGTAGTTACTCCAGCCCCAGAGCTTAACCAATTTGAAGTTGTACCGAATAAAGCAAAATTATTTAAAGTGCCATCATTATGATTGCTTGTTAAATCTGGTAAAGTTGAAATACCTGTATTAACTGCTCCTGCAGAGCCTTGATCAAAATTGTAATAGGCCACTAATCCTGTTTCGTTTCCATTCAGTGTTTGGTACATATCTTTATTAATATCGCAGCCTGAGCGAGCCACATTCCAAATACTAACTTCATCAATCATGCCACTGAAATGTCGTGGGGAGAATCCTGGGCTGTCTCCTATATAAAGAGATAATGCAGATACACCAATAGAAGTTGAAATAGCATGTTGCCCGCTGAGCATACCATTAATATAAATACGCATCATTGAACCATCGTAAACACCTGCTACATGATACCATTGTCCTGTTAACATTATCGGATCGGAAGTCACTTCTGGCCAATTTCCGCCAGTTCCGAAAGTAAAGCTTAACCTACCGTTATTGCCACAACGAAGAACAAATCCGGTTTGGTCAGTATTGTCTTTGCCTGCGATAGTTCCTTCCCATGAATTGTTTTGCCATGAATCGGCATTTATCCATGCTTCAATAGTTATTGAACTGGTAATGTCCAGACTGGAGCCAATCCCGCAGTCTACATAACTACTGCTATTAAAACTAAGCGCATTTCCAGGAGTTTGAGCATGTATCTGAATGCTTACGGCTAATATCGCAAATAATACGATGCTTCTAAATAAGTTTGCTTTCATAATATTTATTTCTTTCGTTTCTAATTAGTTTCCATTAAACAATGAAGTCTTTTCCCATTTCTTGAAAATATTTTCAGAGATAAATTATTTAAGACTAAGTTATCGGCAAAACATCCTTCTTGTACATTTGGTTTATAATTTTATTTTTTTTTCTAGTCCCAGATTTTCGTTGATGCTACCATGTTTCAATGCGTCATTAATCTTTTGCTTAAAACTTTAATAATTCTGAGTGCTGTTTTTATAATTGTAAATGCAGTTCCCAAATGGATTCAAGCTAGAAATATCAAAAGTGAATAACTATATTTTTTTACAATTATTACTTTCTCATAAATTCTATCTATAGTTTAATAAGCTTTCGTGTTATTGTTGTATTGTCATCTGTAACTTTAATTGAATAAACTCCCTTTTCAAAACTACTGAGGTCAATTTTTTCTATTTCTGATTTGGCAAATTTGTTTATTAATAGTTTGCTGTTTATATCATAAATAAATATAGATGCGTTTTCGCTAAGATTAGTTATAGTTAGTTCATTTATTACAGGATTTGGAAATATTGAAACGGTGTTTTCACTTAATTCATTTAAACCTACGGAACAGTCTGTACTAAAACTTGCACCTGCATCAATATTTGTCCAGTTAGTGGTTGAATATGCTACATCGTCCACCTGAATACAGGTTAATCCAGGATTGTTGGTTGCATCAAAATCAAAGCCGGAAATGTTTGTGTTGTTGCCATTTTTCACATTTAAATCTGTTAATAAGTTGTTTTGACATTCTAGAACTACAACCGAGGTATTCATAGAAATATCCAGACCGATTAATAAATTATTGTCACAAATCAACCATTGAAGAGCTGTATTTGTTAAAACATCCAAAGTAGAAAGCTGATTAAAACCACAATTAAGATCAGTTAGTGTTGTCAGACCTGAAACATTTAAACTTGTTATTGAATTGCTGTAACAATTGAGATTCTGAAGAACTGTATTTGATGAAACATTTAGGCTTGTCAAAAGGTTGAAGGAGCAATCAAGATAAGTAAGGGCTGTATTGGCGGAAAGATTTAAGGCACTCAAACTATTGTTACTACAAATCAAATGGGTAATATTTGTGAAAGCTTCAATGCCTGTTAAATCAGAAATATTCTGGCTGCCTACATTAATTTGTCCTGTATAAGCCGCTGCTTCCGAGCATTGAATTTCGCCGTCACCATTTGTATTAATGCTTGTATTTGCTAATAATAAGGTTTTAAAATTTGCATCGGGAATATTAACAACACAAGTACGATAAAATTGGTAAGGAGCATAAATATATCGAGTATTTGTGCCACCAGTTATTTCTATAAGTGCATAATAATTTTTATCCATTAGTTGAGTTGGCTGAAAATAAGGATTACCTACAATAATAGAACTACCTGTTGGACTATAAGTAGTATTGGCCTGAAAAACTTTACCATTATAAGGATTTCTGTCATCATCTAAATAAATATTAATTACACCACCAGAAGCATAAGACCTAACAGGTAATTGAAAAGTAATTTGAGACAAATCACCTATTTCATAGGTATTTCCGGGGACTAAAATGTTAGTTCCGTCAGAAGCTTCAACGGCAATTATATTTGGCCACACGGCACTTGTCCAGGTTAAAGATTGTCTAGCTCCGTCTCCTCCCAAATTTGGATTATTATGATAACCGTCAATTATCTGGTCGGCGGCAGCAACCGGTGTGTTTGTGCTTTTTTTATCGCCGTAAATATCCCGACTATAATAAAATCCCGATTTTTCGCCCGAGTTTTCATAAGTATTAAACCATGCTCTTTCTGTTGAAGTCATGGTTGCTTGTCCATTTGTTACCGGAGTTGCTAAATCAATTGTTCCATGATATGCAAGAATAATATTCAAATGATCAGAAAAATTATATCCTGTTCCTAGAATATTGTATGTATAACCTGTTTCGTTATGATAACCTCCAGGCAATGAAGTCCAGAGACGATTGTAGGCACCATTCAAATAAGTACCTGTAGGGTATTGAATGTTTTGATAGTAATTATCAGTAAATAAAATGTTTTCATAAATCGAAATTGGTGTATCAATAGTTTGACCGGGACCTATTGGAACTGGAAGACCTTGCGGATCGGATCCTGTTAAAGGATGTGGGTCGAGAGCTGTAACTTGCTCCACTTCTATTCCCTGCAAGCCTAATAAACGAGCAATTTCAAAAACCATTCCGCCACCACGACTGTGGCCGATCAAATGAATTGGCAACTCGGATAAAGCCGGCTGTGAATTTTGACTTTGATAAATTTTAGGCGCAACAACTGCTGCCACTGACTGAGCAGTAACTCCGGTTGTAAGGTGATTTGATACCGCAGTCCAATTAACTAAAATCACAATTTCGCCTGATGTAGCTGCTGCTAAATCAAAATTCCAGTT
>JACAAW010000199.1 GCA_013377115.1 Bacteroidota bacterium
CTCACGAACCGAATTACCAATTTTTACAAAATAAGTACCTGCTGGTAATTCACTAATATTAATTTGTTTATCAGTAGTTTTAATCAAAGATTTACCAGTGATATCATAAACTTCCAAGTTTTTATCAGTTAAATCACCTTTAATATTGATGAAATCAGTTGTAGGATTTGGGTAAACTGAGAATACATTAGTAGATAATTCGTTTTCATTCACCGAAACACCTGAAATATTTATATTAATAGTTAATGTTTGTGGATATTTAACAATGTAAATTGTTGTAGATGATCCAATGTAAATTACTTTAGGAAATGTAGTAAATGCAATTTGAGTCCATGAAGCATCAAAGAATTGAAAATCTTGAGGAGGTACGCCCCACCCAGCAAATAAATAAACTGTAAAATCACCAGGATTGCTCATATTACAAGTAATTGTTTGAGTGGAATTTGTGAAATGTGATGGAGCAAGAGTTACAGAATTCTGAGAACTAGCAACAAGAGTTGTTAAAGAAACAGATATAATGAGAAAAAGTTTTTTCATTGTTTTTTGTTTTTAGTTGTTAATGTTTTTGATAATTTTACGAATAAATTAAATTTTACTTAAAATAAATCCCAAAATACAGCCCAATAATAGAAAGATAATTTCCATAATAAAAGGTTTTTGGCTTGCAAAAAGTTCAATTTTCTCAAAACTAGATCGTCCTAATTTATTTATATCAATTTCAATATTTTTAATATAATTTTCAGGCTTTTGTTTAGATTTAAGATCAGACTTCGATTCCAAACATAAAATAGGATTAGAATGAAAAATTAATAAATCGGTAATTCTGCAACTATAATCAAATAAACATCCTTCAGTGTTTTTGTGTATCAAATTTGGAGGATTATCAATTGGAGGAAGTACATTGTTATTTGTCTTATAAATAATAGAAAAAGATAAAACAAACCTCAGTAAAAATTTTTCAAATTTTAATGAATCTTTTTTTAAATATTTCTCAAAGTCATATGTAGAAAGAACAATTAAATTATTATCAATTGGCATAGAAACCAATCCCCCTGGGAACGTAAAATCACAAATAAATATAGTTAGTTCATTTATATTATTAAATTCCTTGAACTTTTCAAACTTACAATTAGGGAAATCATAATTTTTATCTGGTTTTAATGTAATATCTTCAATTTTTTTAATTCGAAAAATGTTAGATTTAAAATGTTTTAAATATTTTTTGTTGATCGTATTATTTAACATACCAGAGATAATAATATTTACATCAGTCATAATTTATATTTTTTTAATAATTACTAATAACCTTTTGAGTTTTTCCTATCAATATTTTGTCGTGTCAAGCCCGTTTTTTAAAGTGGTCTCTGGCTCCAAATTTATTTTCTTTTCAACCTAAATGGCAAATTCTGCAAAATAAAAAAGCCCAACAAAGCAAATGCCTGTTGGGAATATTTTTGGTGAACAATAAATTTATTAATGGAACAAATGGGTTGTTTAGATGCGTTCTTCTCTTCTCTTCTCTTCTCTTCTCTTCTCTTAAAGAATAATAAAATGGTTTTCGGCATCAGAATAATTTGGGTTATCGATAAAATTGTATGCAAATATAATGTAAAATTGTTTGGTAGCAAAATAATTTTGGGTGGGGTTTAGATTCTGAAACAAGTTCAGAATGACGGGCGTATTGTTGGCTTTCGGCGTTTTTGCGAGGAAGCCGTCAATGCGAGGCCGCCATTTTGCGGACGAAGAAATTATTTGAGTCGTCATTGCGATACGCCTTTTGGCGGAGAAGCAATCTAAAACACGATTTCAAAGTAGATTGCTTCAGTCGTTCCTCCTTCGCAATGACGATTGGATGATTGCTTCATTCGTTCCTTCTAAACAATGACGAGCGTTTTATTAAAAAGCAAACTAAATATTTGGTATTGAAAATTTTCTGAATTTTTTGTATATTTGTGACATAAATTTAGAAATTTATTGTTTCAAATTTCATAATAGAAATTATGTATAAAGAAAATTATTTGGTTGATGACCATGGAAAGCGAATTGCGGTTATGCTACCAATAAAGGAATATGATAAAATGAAAGAGGCTTTAGAGGAGCTTGAAGATATTAAAGCTTACGATTTAGCTAAAAACGAACCCACCATTCCACTTAGAGATGCTATCAAACTTAGAAAGCAAAAAAATGCCTAAGTATACAGTTCTTATTTCAAAGTCAGTTCAAAAGTTATTGAAAAAAATGACGGACGAATTAGCTGATAAACTGGAAAACAAAATGCTTACTCTTGAAGATAACCCTAGACCAATTGGATATAAAAAACTGAAAGGTAGAAATGCTTTTCGAATTCGTGAAGGTGATTATCGAATTATCTATGAAATAAATGACCTTCAAATTATTGTGACAGTGGTAAATGTTGGTCACCGAAAAAATATTTACAGATAAATAGGATTTCAGTTGCAGGGGCACTTCGACTAAGCTCAGTGACCCGCAGAGTTCCCGGACACAGAGTGTAGCCGAAGTGCCGGTTAACATTGTCGTCATTGCGAGGCGTTGCCCTGAGCATGTCGAAGGGAAGCATGACGAAGCAATCTATAACACGATATCAAATTAGATTGCTTCAATCGTTCCTCTTTCGCAATGACGGACGTTTTGATTGCTTCTAAACAATCCTCAAATGTTTAATTTTCAGTTCTTTTACCTTAGATAATTTATCGTAAACCATATTGGAATCGTTTTTACGGGTGCTGAATTCTATAAGGCAAGTTAATTCAAATTCTTGTTTTAAAATTTCTAATTTATAATCTTTGATAATCTTCATAACATCATTCATTCCCAGATAATCGAAGGTAATTTCATAAACATCATTCACCGTCTTTGTCAGAATATTTGCTGATTCCAAAGCTTCTTTTGCTGCTGTTTTGTATGCATTAATTAATCCACTTACACCAAGTAGTGTTCCTCCGAAATATCGAACTACCACCACCAAAATATTCGTTAAATCTTTGGATTGTATTTGTCCGAATATTGGTTTCCCAGCGGTGCCTGATGGTTCACCATCATCATTGGCTCTATAAGCTGATTTATCATAACCCAATTGGTAAGCGTAGCAATGATGACAGGCATCGTGATGCTTTTTTCTGAGATCAGCAATGTGTTTCTTAACTTCTTCTTCTGTTTCAACAGGAATTGCAAACGACATAAATCGACTCCCGCGGTCTTTAAAAAGCCCTTCCGATAGGGTTGTTATGGTTTTATAAGTATCTTCAAACATTTTATTACTTTTGCTTTAATTAGGCGGTGCGAAGTTTCTGAACTTCGCACAAAAAAAAGTGCGATATAGAAACTTAGAACTGCTATTTCTTTAATCCGCTTTAAGCCATTGCAATTATCACTATTGCAAAAATCGCCATTCCTATTCCAATCCAATTAATTGGCCTTAGTTTTTCTTTAAAACCAAAAAATCCGACCAATGCAGCACAACTGACAATACTTACATTAAATATTGGGAAGAAAATAGAACTTTCAAATTTTCCCAATGCAATTAAAAAAAAGTAAGTCGAGCCAAAATTAAGCAAACCTAAAATAATTCCTGCAAATAAATGCTTAAATTTTAAGACTACTTTCCCAGATAGGGATTTAATAATAATTAAAATAGTTCCAACAATTAAGCTCACAAAAAAAGCGAAAGACAAGAAAAATAGTTCATCATTATGAAAATAGTTCTTTTCTGTAAATTTCATCAAAGTATCATTGGTTCCATTGGCAATAAACAAAACAATTGGCAGGATTAAAAAACGTTTTTTGAATTTAAAATCAGCATCTTTTTTAAATGTTAAATAGAAAGCTAGCAATGCGATCCCAATTCCGATAATTTTAACCAAATTTAAATTCTCTTTAAAAATAAGGATACCAAACGTAACCGGAATTACAACTGACATTTTGCTCGAGACTGCAGTTAAAGCAACTCCAACCTTTTGTGCCGATAATGCGAAAATATAAAAGGCCAGAGCTAAAAAACATCCGATAATGGCGGCATATCCAATCCATGATTGGGAAATAATTCCTGAAAAACTAAGGGGTTCTTTACAAATTGCGAAACCTAAAAAGGATGCAACCAAATAATTAATTACAATGGCCTGGAAATTATCAATTTGGTATTTATCAAAAAATTTGAATGTAATAATGATTGCAGTTGACAATAAAATTGCCAGAATTAAGTAAATCATAATTCTAATTTACTATTTTTGTAAAATTGAAGTTCATCTCTTTCATAAGAAGTAGTGGAATAAAGGCTTTCATTTAATATTGGAGCTTTAACACCGTTCGCAAAATATTTATCTCCAATTAAAACACGAGCTTCATCCCACAAGTTGAAATCAATAAAAGATTGGAGTAAATGCGTGCCACCTTCAACAATCAATGATTGAATGTCACGATTATAAAGTTCATTTAGGACCAGAGGAAGAATATTTTTAGAAAAATCAATATTTACAAAGGTTGTTTTCTCAATGGTAGTTGATTCTTTCGATGTAAAAACAAGAGTTTCGGTTTCATTATCGAACAGAAAAAGTGATTTTGTTAAACTTAAATTCCGATCCAAAACAATACGAAGTGGATTTTTTCCTTGCCATTTTCTGGCTGTTAATTGTGGATTGTCTTTCAAAGCTGTATTAGTACCAACCATAATCGATTGTTCTTCGGTACGCCATTTATGAACCAGGGTTTTTAAGGAATCTCCAGTAATCCACGTTGGTTGTTTTGCTGAATCTTTATTTCTAATAATATCAATAAATCCGTCTTTGGTTTGAGCCCATTTTAAAATTATGTAGGGCCGTTTTTTTTCGTGAAAAGTAAAAAAACGTTGATTCAATTCACGCGATTCTCTTTCTAAAACACCCGTAACAACTTCGATTCCTGCATTTATAAGTTTTTCAACACCTTTCCCAGAAACTTCACTAAATGAGTCAATACAGCCAATCACAACTTTTGGAATTTTGTATTCGATAATTAAATCAGCGCAAGGAGGTGTTTTTCCATAATGGGAGCAGGGTTCAAGATTTACATACAATGTAGCTTTACTTAAATTGGATTTGTCCACAACAGAGTTGATGGCATTCACTTCGGCATGAGCCTCACCGAATTTTTGATGAAAACCTTCTCCAATAATATCGTTATCATAAACAATGACGCTTCCAACCATTGGGTTTGGTGCGGTATTACCAAGTCCAAGCGTGGCAATTTCCAAACAGCGCTGCATGTATTTTTCTTCCAAATTCATTGCTTCAAAGGTAAAAAAAATATGCTAATTTGAAGTAGAATCAAAAAGGTTTCATATTTCAACGGCGGCACATTCTGAGGCTTAACGTTTAGAAAAACGAAAGAAGATTATTGCGAAAAGATTTATTTCAAATTATGGTTATTTAATTATACCTATACGGTTATTTATTATGGGCAATCTGAGTTAAAACCTTTTCATTTTTGCGCAGCAAAAACGTGCGTAGGCATTATCAAAATGGCGAGCCAGGGATGGGTGAATTAATTTTTTTGTAAAAATCTTGCAAAGCAGATAGTATTTCAGCGTAATGTCACTTTGC
>JACAAW010000002.1 GCA_013377115.1 Bacteroidota bacterium
CGGGAGCTCGGTGATGTGGATAGGAGGCAGCCCGAATACCTTGTCTCTCTTATACACATGTGACACTGGCGCCGGTATGCAGTGTGTAGATGTCGCTGGCCGCCGTATCAATAAAAAAAAAAAAAAAATACATTCAATCATTGTATATTATTTAAAAAAAATTTGTTAATTTTGTAGAATAATTCTAAATAACAATATTATGACATTCGAACTTCCTATATTACCTTATGCACAGGACGCGCTAGAACCTGTGATTTCAAAACAAACTATTGAATTCCATTATGGCAAACACCATCAAGCCTATGTTACCAATCTAAACAAATTGGTTGTTGGAACTGAATTTGAAAATTCAACATTAGAAGAAATCGTAAAAAAAGCTAGCGGTGGCATTTTTAATAATGGTGCACAAATTTGGAACCACACATTCTACTGGGAAAGTTTTAAGCCAAATGGTGGTGGCGAACCTACAGGAGAATTAGCAGAAGCTATTAATAAATCTTTTGGCTCTTTTGCAGAATTTAAAGAAAAATTTACTACAGCAGCAGCAACATTATTCGGTGCAGGTTGGGCTTGGTTGGTAAAAAATGCCGACGGGTCTTTACAAATTGTTCAAGAAAGTAATGCTGGCAACCCATTGAAAAATGGTTTAAAACCTTTGCTTACTTGCGATGTATGGGAACATGCTTATTATATTGATTTTCAAAATCGCCGTCCTGATTATATCTCTGGATTTTGGGCTATCATTAACTGGGATAAAGTTTCAGAAAGATTCAAATAAAAAAAAAGCGCCATTGGCGCTTTTTTTATTCTACAGTAACAGATTTTGCTAAATTTCTTGGTTGATCAACATTGCAACCTCGCAAAACTGCAATATGATAAGAAAGTAATTGTAATGGAATTGTTGCGATTAAAGGTACTAACAATTCTTCTGTTTCTGGTATTTCAATTACATAATCTGCTAATTCTTTTACAGAAACATCACCTTCGGTAACAATTGCAATTATTTTTCCTTTTCGTGCTTTTACTTCCTGAATATTGCTGATTACTTTTTCATAGGTTCCTTTGTTTGTTGCAATAACAACAACGGGCATTTCTTCGTCGATAAGAGCTATGGGACCATGTTTCATTTCTGCTGCTGGATATCCTTCAGCATGAATATATGAAATCTCTTTTAGTTTCAATGCACCTTCAAGTGCTACAGGAAAATTATAACCTCTTCCTAAATAAAGAAAATTACGAGCATCTTTAAATTTTTCTGCAATTATTTTTACCTGATCATTTACTTTTAAAGCAATTGCTACCTTTTCAGGTATTGCAGCCAATTCATTTAATATTTGATGATATCTTGATTTCGAAATAGATCCTTTTTTGTGTGCTATCATCAAAGCCATCAATGTAAGCAAAGTAACCTGAGCTGTAAAAGCTTTTGTTGAGGCAACACCAATTTCAGGACCTGCATGTGTATAAGAACCAGCATCTGTTGCCCTTGCTATCGAAGAACCTACAACATTACAAATTCCAATAATAGTGGCTCCTTTTGATTTAGCTAATTGAATTGCAGCCAGAGTATCCGCAGTTTCTCCTGATTGTGAAATGGCAATAACTACATCGTTTTCATAAATTACAGGGTGTCTGTATCTAAACTCCGAAGCATATTCAACTTCAACTGGAATTCTGGCCAAATCTTCGAAAACATATTCTCCAACTAATCCAGCATGCCAAGAAGTTCCGCACGCCACAATAATGATTCTATTGGCATTTACTATTTTTTGTTCGTAATCAATAATTCCTCCTAAGGAAATAATTCCTTTTTCAATATTTAATCTGCCACGCATGCTATCATTAATTGAACGAGGTTGCTCGTAAATTTCTTTTAGCATAAAATGCTCAAATCCTTCTTTCTCCAATGCGCTCAATTGCATTTCAAGTTTTTGAATATAGGGCGTTTTGTCTTTATTGAGAATGGTTTTAATTTTTAAATCGCAATTACGTCGAATAATTGCAATTTCTTCTTCGCCTAAATAAACAACTTTTTTTGTATACTCAACAATTGGTGTTGCATCAGAAGCAACAAAGTATTCTCCTTCGCCAATTCCAATAACCAATGGACTTCCTTTTTTTGCAACAATTAAGGTATCTGGATCATCCTTTGAAATAATCACAATTGCATAAGCTCCAATCACCTGGTTTAATGCAATTTGTAGGGCTTCAACTAAGTTTACCTTTTCATTAACCTGAATGTCTTCAATTAAATGAATCAAAACTTCAGTATCAGTATTACTAGAAAATTGATACCCACGGTTAATCAACTCCTTTTTTAATGAGGCGTAATTTTCAATAATTCCATTATGTATTATTGCTAATTTCCTTGATTGTGAAAAGTGGGGATGAGCATTTTCGTCGTTTGGTTCCCCGTGAGTCGCCCAACGTGTGTGAGCAATTCCGATGGTACCATGTAAATTCAAATCTTTAACATGATCCTCTAAATCAGAAACTTTTCCTTTACATTTATAAAGGTTTAAATCACCATTTAATAATGCAATTCCAGCGCTATCGTAGCCTCTATATTCGAGTCTATGCAGTCCTTTAATAAGTATTGGATACGCTTGTTTTGGTCCAATATAGGCAACTATTCCACACATAATAAAAAGTTAGATTTTTGTATAGGTTAGCTTTAATTTAAATCTACCAGGATTATTAATATCTGTTCCTTTAAGAATTACTCTGTTGGTATAAATTGCAGCTCCAGAAACCATCAAATACAGACCTTCGTTTGTAATTGTATTGTTCAGAATTCCTTGAATATACCTGGTAATATTGAATTTATATTGTTTTGTTGTTGAATTATAAATTCCACCAAAATGAGTATCGCCTTCAAATTGATCTAAAACAAAAGTGTTTATTCCATTGGCATTATTTTTCACTAATGCCATTCTTGCTGCTGGAACTAATGGAATTGTACTTAATCCCAAATCATTTACATTCATTATCAACTCTGCCTTGTTTATTGCAACCTGATTATTTGTAACAAAGTTTTTTATATAAGGAAAAAATAATTTTACTTTCACTCCTGCCATTGCTTGAAGAAATAAATTTTTTGTTCCAGAAGTCAAAGTGTCGGAAATAAAAGGAAATACATGTTGTTTAAATTCTGTAGAAGCATGAACGTAATTATAATGATTAAAATTATTGAAACGTGCGCAATACTCATTTACAACAAAATTAAACTGCAAAGAATCATTCAAAGCCCCACCAGTGCCACTGTTATTTTTATAGAAAAGTGTCATTCTTGATAAAGAAGAAGTTAGATCAAACATCATCAGTGCACCACCGGTATTAACAGCCTGTGATTCAATTTTTAAACCTTTAAAAAAATCAAGAAATGCATTATTATCGGCCAAGGTTGCTTGTCCTGAAGCATTAAAAAACTTTTGCGCTAATGATGCGTTCAATTTTATACGGAGATGTGGAGCGTATTTTTTTCCCAAAATTTTAACGCTATCTCTTGGATGAGGTGAAAATGTTTTCGAGCCCACTAATGTTCCTGATAATACCTTATTCGAATAATAACTTTGATCCAAAGCCAAGTTATCCGAAAGTTCGTAAACTTTTACATTTTGGATTGTTGTAGTATCTCCATAATAACCTCTATATGCTAATGAAAGCACCAAAGAATCAAGAGTTGGAGTAATTCCGAAATTTAGATTGTTAGTTGAAATACGATATTGTGTATAAATGCTAGCAGTTGTTTTTCCAAATTCTGGGTCTAAATAACTTCCCAAAATATTGTAAGCAGTTTCATCTGTTCTCACAGAATCTTCCACTTTTGAAAATGCAATTACTGTTGAAGTATCACTAAACAAAACATTCAACTCATCAGAACCTGGTTGTTCATTAAGTCCAATTGTATCCTTATCTGTGCATGAAACAATAAACAAACAAAGGAAAACAATAGCAAAAATTGTTTTTCCTTTGAATATTGTTTTAACAGACAATTTTAGAGTTCTATTAAGCAAGAACAGGCTCGTTGACCAAAATTTCATCGTAGAATTCAGAGTATGCATCAATATATTTATCCATTGGTTGAAAACCTAATACCGGTTTATTAATTTCGCTTAAATAACTTACAATTTCCGGATTTATTGTTTCACTTCCAATAATAACTGCATCTGAGAAATCTATTGCAGCTTTAGTGATATTAGCAAAGGTTGCTTTTTTGTAGTGTTTTAAATCGGCCTCTTCAATTCCTTCTAATTTAATTTTATCAATATAGTTCTTATTAAATGCAGCAGTGAAGTCGTCATCATAAATTGAATAAACAATTTTGGTGTCAGTGAAAAGTGGATTGTCTTTAAATGCTTTTTTCAAATAAATAGGCATCAAATTTGTCATCCATCCATGACAATGAACAACGTCAGGAGCCCAGCCAAGTTTTTTTACAGTTTCAATAACACCACGGCAGAAGAAAATAGCTCTCTCATCATTGTCGTTATAAAACTTTTCGTTTTTATCGTGAAAAACATATTTTCTTTGGAAAAAGTCTTCATTGTCGATAAAATAAATTTGCATTCTTGCACATTGGATAGAGGCAACTTTTATTATTAGAGGATGATCTGTATCGTTAATAATTAAATTCATACCTGATAAACGAATAACTTCATGAAGCTGATTTCTTCTTTCGTTGATACATCCGTAACGCGGCATAAATGTTCTTATTTCCTTACCCCTTTCTTGAATACCTTGTGGTAAATACCTGCCAATGATTCCCATCGGACTGTCTTTTAAATAAGGAGTAATTTCTTGCTGAACAAAAAGAACTTTTGGTTTTTCCATGTTTATTATATTTAAACTAAACATTAAATTTATAAAAAAAAAATAATTTTTTTGGGTGGTGTTTACACTTAAATCTTATTAGTAAAAACACTTAACCTAAAATTAATTATAACTTCTTTTTACTTTTATGCAAAATTATTAAAAAAAACAATAATATTCAAGTTTTTCGTATTAGCTTTGCGCTTTTATTTTTAAAACAAACAGTCTACACCAATTATTTTGGTCAAACACTTGTTTTTTTACGCCTAAAATGTGCTTTTTTACAACTAAATCCCATCAGCTTTTCAATGAAAATATTCAAATCTATATTGCTTCTAAATAATTTTTTGAACGAAATACGAAGTCAAAATAAGACTATTGGTTTTGTTCCAACAATGGGGGCGCTGCATAGCGGACATTTGTCTTTATTGAAAAAATCAAAATCAGAAAATGATTTTACAATCTGCAGCATTTTTGTCAATCCAAAACAATTTAACAATAAAGAAGATTTAGAGAAATATCCTCGAAATATCGAAGACGATATCGAAATTTTAAAAACAGTAAATTGCGATATCCTTTTTTGTCCATCTGAAGAAGAAATGTACCCAGAAAAAAATGATGAAATTTTTGACTTAGGAGGTTTGGATAAAGTAATGGAGGGGAAATATCGACCAGGGCATTTTAACGGTGTTGCAATCGTTGTAAAAAGGTTTTTTGATATCATTATGCCCAACCAGGCTTACTTTGGGGAAAAAGACTTTCAGCAAATGAGAATTATTCAGCACATTGTTGGTTTTAATAAAATGCCAATCCAGATTGTTCCAGCTCCAATAGAACGCGAAAATGATGGTTTGGCTATGAGTTCAAGAAATGTACGCTTAAACCAAGAGGAGAGAAAAATTGCCCCCAAAATTTACCAAACACTCCTAAACGCTAAAGAAATGGCAATAAATTGTACATTTTCGGAAGTTATTAATTATGTAAATAGAGAAATAGCATCCATAAAACCCTTTAAATTGGAGTATTTCGAAATAGTAAATATTCAAAACCTAAAGTCTGTTGAAGACTTCAGTGAGAAAAAAAACTGTATTGCTTGTATTGCAGTTTATTTAGGAGATGTGAGATTGATTGATAATATAATTTTATTTTAGTAATTTTGCAAAATTATGCATATTCAAGTTTTAAAATCAAAAATTCATAGGGTTGTTGTTACCCAAGCCGATATTAATTATATTGGAAGCATTACGATTGATGAAGATTTAATGAATGCTGCAAATCTTATTGAAAACGAAAAAGTTCAGGTCATCAACCTAAACAATGGCGAAAGGCTCGAAACCTACGTTATTAAAGGCGATAGAGGAAGTGGTATTATTTGCTTAAATGGACCAGCTGCTAGAAAAGCCTTAGTTGGTGACATCGTTATTGTAATTTCTTTTGCAAGCATGGATTTCGAGGAAGCAAAAACCTTCAAGCCAACCGTCATTTTTCCCGCTGAAAATAATAAATTAAGATAATTCTTGAAAAAGAAATTAATATCTGTTTTTCAATACCTTATTTTCCTAATTATTGGAATCGGGCTTTTGTGGCTAGTTTTTCAAAAGCAGGATTTAAATAAAATCATCATTGAGTTCCAAAATGCTAACTATTTTTGGATTTTTCTTTCAATTTTAGTAGGAATATTGAGTCATGTTTCTAGAGCAATTAGATGGAATCTCCTTATTTCCTCAATTGGTTATAAAACAAAAACCACAACCACCTTTTACGCTGTAATGATAGGCTATTTTGCAAATATGGCTATTCCAAGAATTGGAGAAATTACCCGTTGTGGAATTGTAAGCAAAAGCAACAAAATACCTTTAAACGCTGTAATCGGAACGGTTATTGCCGAACGAATTTTTGACATGCTTTGTTTGTTAATATTAATTATTGCTACCATTGCTTTTCAATTTGCATTCCTAAAGGATTTTTTGAATAAAATGCTCATTGAACCTCTTCTCTCTAAATTCTCATTTAATACCATTTCAATAATTATTCTTTGCATTGGTATTATTATTTTGGGATTAGCTTTTTATTTTGGATACAAACTCCTTATAAAAATTTTGAAGAAAAGAAGGTTCTTTTACAAATTAAAGAGACTGGTAGTTGGGTTTATTATTGGAATAAAGTCCATAAAAAAAATAAAAAGGAAGGAATTGTTTATTTTCCACACTGTTTTTATTTGGGCAATGTATGTCCTAATGCTTTATTTATGCTTTTTTGCAATAAAATCAACATCAAACCTAACTTTTGTTGATGCAATTACAATAACAGTAATTGGAAGTCTTGGTATTGTTGCTCCTGTTCCTGGCGGAATTGGAACCTATCATTTTTTAGTTACAATAACATTGGTAGAATTGTTTAATATTGCAAAAGAATCTGCAGCTTCATTGGCAATTATTGTGCATGAATCACAAGCGGTAATGATGATTGTTTTAGGAGTAATATCATTGATCTTAATCTTTTTTCTCAACAAAAAAAATAAAGAAAATGAAGAAATTTGAAATCCTTCAAGCTAAATTATTGACAGAAGAAACAATTAAAAAGCAAATTTCTGAATGGCGTTCAGATGGTAAAAAAATAGTTTTCACCAATGGATGTTTTGATATTATACATCGTGGCCATATTGATTACCTGTCAAAAGCTGCTGACGAAGGAAAAATTTTAATTATTGGTTTAAATACTGATAGTTCCGTTCGAAAATTAAAAGGTCCAAAAAGACCAATAAACGACGAACTTTCACGAGCACTAATTCTTGGCTCTTTTTTCTTTGTAGATGCTATAATTCTTTTTAATGAAGAAACTCCTTTTAATTTAATTAACACAATTAAACCAGATGTGCTAATTAAAGGAAGCGATTACCAAATTGAAGAAATTGTTGGATATGATATTCTCAAATCATATGGAGGAATTGTTAAAACCATATCTTTTTTAGATGGATTTTCTACTTCTGCTATTGAAAACAAAATCAAAAATCAATAGTTTTCCTATTTTCTCTTCAAAATATTTGCATTTGTTTTAAGAAATTTAGCATTTATTATTAAAAACACGTAAAAATACGATTGTTTTTCAAAAAAAAAATTTCGACTTTTACAGGAAAATATTTTCTACATTATAATTTTCTGCAATGCTAGAGGAACAATTGAGGGAAAAAACGGAGGCAAATATTTCTTTTAATTTACTACTGTCTAATCTAGACGGAATGGTATACCGTTGTAGAAATGATGAATTTTGGACAATGGAATTCATTAGCCAAGGTTGTTTTGAGTTAACTGGGTTTTATGATTTTGATTTTATTAAAAACCAAACCAAGACATTTATTGAAATCATTCATCCTGAAGATAGAGAAATGGTTCGAACAACCATTAATGAAGCCATTTTAAAAAAAGAAAAATTTAAGATAATTTACCGAATAATTACTGCCACTGGTATTGAAAAATGGGTTTTGGAAAGAGGCTCGGGTGTTTGGGATAACCAGAACAATCTTCAAGCTCTTGAAGGTGTTATTGGTGATTTTTCTGACATAAAATCGGCTGAAAAAATTCAAAAAGTTATTTACAATATTTCCGATGCTGCAAATTCTTCTGAATCTTTAGAGGACTTGTACAAAACAATCCATATCGTTCTTGAGGAATTAATGAATACTGAAAATTTCTATATCGCGTTATATGATTCCGAAAAAAACATAATCAATTTTCCATATTTTGTTGATAAATATGATGAAATACCAGAGCCTAGGCCACTAGGAAATGGACTTACTGATCTCGTCATTAAAAAAGGAGAAGCTTTTCTGGGTGATTGGAAAGCCATAAAAAGGCTTTATGACGAAAACAAACTATCTCACATTGGTCAAGAAGCTAGTGTTTGGCTTGGGGTACCTCTAAAAGCAAAAGGAAAAATAATTGGTGTTTTAACAGTTCAAAGCTATAATAAATCTATTCATCTTGGCGAAAAGGAAAAAGAAATATTGACCTTTATTTCTGAGCAAATTGCAATGGCAATTGAACAAAAAAGAGCAGAAAAAGCATTAAAAGACAGTGAGGCAAAATATCGACTATTAGCCGAATTATCTAACGACATTATTTGGACGGTAAGTCTTGATCTAAAATACACTTATATCAGTCCTTCAATATTTTTACAGCGGGGCTATACTCAAGAAGAGTTTTTGAATCTTCCTTTGGAAAAAATTTATACCGAAGAATCTCTTAATTTAGTAAAAAGCACCTTTTCAAGAGAAATAGGCTATGTACTGCAAGGAATAATAACTGATAAAGATTATTCCTTTACGACAGAATTAGAAGACCTATGTAAAGATGGAACAAAAAAATGGGGAGAAGTAAATACCAGACCTATTTGGGATGAAAATGGGAAAATTTCTGGTATTCATGGAATTACAAGAGATATTACTGAACGAAGAAAAACTCAAGATGCATTAATTGAAAGCGAACACCAGTTTAGAGTTTTAGTATCCAACCTACCCGAAGTTGTGATGGTTTATAAGAACAATACCATTGTTTTTGTAAACGATTATATGAAAGTGATTTCTGGTTATGAACCCAAGGAACTAATTGGAGAAAATATTTTTAAATTTATCCCCAATAAATACTGGCCAATAATAAAACTTAACATTGAAAAACGGTCGAAAGGAGAGAAAATTATTCCTTATGAAATTGAAGTCATAATAAAATCTGGTGAAAAAATAATTGTTCTTATTAGTGCCGATGTTGTAAATTTAAATAATGAGCCTTCGTTTCTGGTTGTATTATCTGATATTACAAAACGTAAACTTGAAGAAGAAGATTTAAAAAGATCAAAATTGCAAGCCGAATCAGCAAATAAGGCAAAATCTGATTTTTTAGCAATGATGAGTCATGAAATAAGAACGCCAATGAACGGAGTAATTGGTATGACTGATTTATTGCAGCGGACTCATTTAAATAATGATCAACAAGATTATGTCGAAACCATAAAAATATGCAGCGAAAGCTTACTTTCGATAATAAACGAAATTTTAGACTTTTCAAAAATTGAATACGGAAAAATGGAGCTAGACTCCGCAGCATTTGATTTAAGTAAATGCGTTAAAGATTCCTTTGGATTATTAGAATTAAAAGCGCAGGAAAAAAACATACGTTTAGGCTATTTAATTGACGATGAAGTATGGTCCTGCTATGAAGGCGACATTCTGCGACTCCGACAAATCCTGGTAAACATTTTAAACAACGCCATAAAATACACTGAGAAAGGCAGTATTGAATTAAACGTCAAACTATTAAATGACAATGAGAACTTTCAAAAAATTCAATTTTCAATAAAAGACACTGGAATTGGAATTGCTCCAGATAAAAAAGAGCTCCTTTTTAATCCATTTTTTCAAATTGATTCTTCAACAACAAGAAAACACGGAGGAACAGGACTTGGCTTGGTAATCTGCCAGAGATTGGTTCGCATGATGGACGGAGAGATTTGGGTAGAAAGCACTTTGGGCAATGGTTCTGAATTCTTTTTTACTGTTCAATTAAAAAAATCAAATCTTTGCGAATTCATCAATTTTGAAAACGATGTAATGAGCGAATTAATTGACAAAAAAGCCCTAATTCACACTAATAGTGCATTAAATACTGACATCCTCAAAACTATTTGCACTTCAATTGGAATGCAAATAGAAACAACCGAAGAAATAGATAATTTCGAGGAAAATCCTTTTAAGAATTTGGATCTTTTAGATCTGCTAATATTTGATTTCAGTGGATTTTCAAATGAAAAAATTGCTTCCATTTTAGAATACACCAATAAATTTAACACTCCTATTGTTTTGGTTTCATCTTCATTTATTGAAATCGAAAATGAAAAAAATGAAAATTACCATTTTATTCAAAAACCTTTTTCTCAAATCTCTTTTAAGGAAACTCTTTTCAGAGTCTTTTCAGAAAAAGAAACTGAAATAATTGAAGATCTTGATGAAAAACTTTCTCTTCGAATACCTCTGAAAATTCTTGTTGCCGAAGACAATGTCATTAATCAAAAAATGGTTTTAAAACTTCTCCAATATTTTGGATATTCTGCTGATGTTGTTGAAAATGGAGAAGACGCAATTAGGGCAATTGAAAATAATAATTTCGACATCATATTTATGGATGTTCATATGCCAATTAAAGATGGTTTAGAAGCAACGAAAGAAATCATAAATAATCCCGAAATTATTAAAAAGCCAATTATTATTGCAATAACAGCAAATGCAATGTTTGGGGATAGAGATATTTGTCTAAAAGCTGGAATGAGCGATTATCTTTGCAAACCTGTTAGACTGGATGAAATAAAAAGGATTTTAGAGTTTTGGGGACCAATTAAATAAATTTATGCGAAGAATTCACAATCAAATAATAGCCTTAATGTTCTTTCTTATTTTAGTGACGGCTATTGGATTGGTATTTTTGAGAATCTCTGAAAATGGAAAAATTGCTATTCTTCGAAACGATTTTAAAACTCAAAAAGAAGGTCTTTTCGAAAAAATTGTGGAACTTAAAGGTAGCTCACTACGTTCCTTTGCTTTTGACTATACTTATTGGGATGAATTAGTAAATTATATAAAAGAGGAAGAACACCACCATAAACCAAATTGGCCAAAACAACAAATTGAACCTGCAATTCCAACCTATAATTTTCAAGTAGTTTGGATTTATAACATTGATTTTAAATTAATATATTCTCTTAACTTAACTAAGATCCCAACCCTCGATAGCTTTCCTTTAAATTTGAATACATTTTTTGAGAAAAATGGCAAAATTTCTTTTGTTCATTTTTTTATTCCTACTAATAAAGGAATTGTTGAGTTTCGTTCTGCTCCAGTTCAACCAACCCTTGATAATAAAAGAATTTCTGCACCTGTAGGATTTCTATTTGCTGGAAGAATTTGGAATAACGATTATATTAAGGAAATTGAGAATCTTTGCCAAACCGAAATTTCAACTTCATATTCAAAAGAATCTGAAACAGAAAATTCGCCCGTAGGAGAAATAGAGTCCATTCGTTTTTCAAAAACCCTTAATGGTTGGGATTCAAGACCTGTTGGGCAAGTTATTGTTCAAGCAAAATCAAAATTTATTCAAACATTTAAAACTCGTTCTGAAAACACCTTTAAGTTCATTTTAATATTTGTAATTATAGGGCTTACTGTAATCGCGTTTTTTGTATTATATTTAGTTCGAAATCCTTTGTCTATTTTAATAAAATCATTAAACTCAGAAAATGTAAATCTTTTAACAAAAATTGAAAAAAACAAAAGTGATTTCGGTCTTTTGGCAAGATTAATAAAACGGTTTTTTCATCAAAAAAGAGAATTAGAAACCGAAATAATAGAAAGAAGAAAAATTGAAAAGGAATTATTAAGAACAAAGGAAGACGCTGAAGCGGCAAATCAGGCAAAATCAGAATTCTTAGCAACGATGAGTCATGAAATCAGGACTCCAATGAATGGAGTTATTGGAATGACTGGACTTTTATTGCGAACTAATCAAACCAAAGAACAACAGAGCTTCACTGAAACAATTCGCTTAAGTGGAGAATCATTAATGGTAATTATTAATGATATTCTTGATTTTTCCAAAATTGAAGCTAATAAAGTTGAATTAGAGGAACAACCATTTGAAATAAATAGTTTCATGGAAGAAATTTTAGATTTGCTTGCCGTAAAAACTGAAGGCAAAAAAATTGAACTTCTTTATTTTATTGATCCAAAAATTTCAAAATTCATTATCGGTGACTTGTCAAGATTAAGGCAAATTCTAGTGAATTTAATCGGAAACTCCATTAAATTTACTGAAAAAGGCGAGATTGAAATTGATATTAAAGAAATTCGAAATAATGAAAAATCAAAGGCAATTCTTGAATTCTCAATTCGTGATACAGGAATTGGAATTCCAAAAGAAAAGCAACATTTACTTTTTAATGCTTTTTCACAAATTGATTCATCTACCCGTAGAAAATATGGTGGGACAGGTTTGGGATTAGCTATTTCTACAAAACTAATTCAACTAATGGGTGGAAATATTAGTGTGGAAAGTGATTTGGGTCTAGGTACAAAATTTTCATTTACGATTGAAGTTTCTTATGCCTTACCTATCCATGATTCTTCTATTTCAAATGATGAGAATATTCATTTAAAAAACAAAACCATTGCTATCATTGACAATAACAAAACAAATTGTCATATTTTATCAATGCAATGCCAGCTTTGGGGAATGATTCCTCTTGTTTTTGAAAACTTGGAAAATTTTATTGTTAACGCAAAGGCAATGATTGCTCCAGATATAGCAATTCTAAATTTGGAATCTAACAAAAAGGATCCAAAATCTATTATTAAAGAGATTCGTTATTATCCAAATTTCGAAAAACTACCTCTCGTTTTGCTCACTTCAATAGGCGAAATTGAAAATGAAAATTATCAAAATCAGGATTTTCTGAAAGCAATTAGTAAGCCAATTAAGTTTAATTTATTGCTTGACGTTTTAAAAGACTTGCTCTCTTCAATTGGAAAAACAAATATTAAAAAAATAAAGGAAATCAACACGAATGTTAACCTGCAAGAAAAATACCCTTTATCAATAATGGTTGCAGAAGACAATCCAATAAACCAAGTAGTAACCAAACGTTTTCTGGAATCGCTTGGTTATTTTCCTCAAGTTGTAAGTAATGGTATTGAGGTTTTGGAATTGCTTAAAAAACAAAGTTTTGATATTATTTTTATGGACCTGCAAATGCCTGAAATGGATGGAATAGAAACTGCTGAAAATATTTTACAAACTTCCAATTCTGAAGAAAAACCAATAATAATTGCAATGACAGCAAATGTCTTTAAGGAAGATAAAGCAAATTGTTTTAAAGTTGGAATGCAAGATTTTTTAAGCAAACCTATTCAGTTTGATGAGATTCAAAATTCGCTAATAAAATGGAGCAACTTTCTAAAACAAAAAAGAGAAAACCAATAAAACTATTTGAATAGTTTTATGATATCATTACCATTTGCAAAAATCAATAAAGCAAACAGTAGAATCATTCCGCCAATTTGAGCATACTCTAAAAATTTGTCACTTGGTTTTCTACGAGTAATTATTTCGTAAAGTAAAAATAAAACATGACCACCATCTAAAGCTGGAATTGGAAGTACATTCATAATGGCCAAAATAATGGATAAAAATGCTGTTAAACTCCAAAAAGATTGCCAATCCCATTCAGAAGGAAAAATATTACCAATAGCAATAAATCCACCCAAAGATTCATATGCTTTTGTTTCAGGTGAAAAAATAAGTTTTAACTGCTTAATATAACTCCCAAAACCATTAAAAGCTTTTATTGTTCCTGCTGGTATTGCTTGTAAAAAGGTATACTCCTTTTTATTGAAGGTAAAATAGTTTTTTAAATCTTTTCTACTTGCTCCAATCATTGCATCTTCTCCAAGCTTTACTTTTGTTTTTAAAGTATCTTTTCCTCTTAGAGAAACAATGGTAACTTCTTTGTTTTTATTTTTTAAAATTTCATTTTTAAAATCATTGAAATATGGGGTTTGAACATTATTAATTCCAATCATTTTGTCATTAATTTTCGTTCCTGCTTTTTCTGCAATGGAATTCTTTGTAAAACCACCTATTTCGAATGGAAAGCGAATTCCAATAAAATCTGGTGATTTATGCTTGATAATTTTATTTGTAAAGCCTGCTGGTATCTTTATTTCTTTTGCTGTATCATTTCTAATAATTTGAATTGTTTTGGTTCCTTCAAGAATTATTTCGGATGGAATTTTACTAAAATCTTCTACTTTTTTATTATCAAGAGTAACTATTTTATCACCGTTTCTTAACCCCATTTCTAATGCCAAAGAATCACAAGAAATACCATATTTTACATTTGCAGTTGGCAAATACTCTTCTCCCCAAACTGTAAGCATCATAATATAAAGAAAAACTGCAAAAATTGCATTTACCAAAACACCACCAAGCATGATAATCAAGCGTTGCCATGTTGGTTTAGAACGGAATTCCCAAGGTTGCGGTGGTTGCTTCATCAATTCTTTATCCATTGATTCGTCAATCATACCAGCTATTTTGCAATAGCCGCCCAATGGCAACCAACCAATTCCATATTCTGTATCTTTTCGTTTAAATTTAAAAAGTGAAAACCAAGGATCGAAGAAAATATAAAATTTATCAACTCTTGTTTTAAATAGTTTTGCTGGTATAAAATGTCCCAATTCATGAACAAAAACCAATATTGATAAGCTAAGTATTAACTGTAGTGCTTTTATTAAAATTTCCATTATTAATTTCTATTGTTAATTAATTTTTCTGCTATTTGTCTTATTTCTTTGTCCGAACTCAAATAATCTTCAAGGCTTGGTGTTTTAATAAAACTACCTAAATTCATGCATTTTTCTATAATTTCAGGCATTTGCAAAAAACCAATTTGATCCATTAAAAAATATTTAACGACTACTTCGTTGGCAGCATTTAAAATACAAGGCATATTTCCACCTAATTTTAATGCTTCAAATGCAAGTGCAAGATTACGAAAATTTTCAATATCAGGATCTTCAAATGTAAGTTGAGGATAATCTAAAAAACTAAACCTTTTTGTTTCTGATATTAATCTATTTGGATAACTTAGAGCATATTGAATAGGCAATTTCATATCTGGCAATCCCATTTGTGCTTTCATGGAACCATCAGCAAATTGCACAATTGAATGAATTATTGATTGTGGATGAACAATTACATCAATCTGTTCTGATTTCAGGCCAAATAACCATTTTGCCTCAATCACTTCTAAGCCTTTGTTCATTAATGAAGCAGAGTCAATGGTAATTTTATTTCCCATAACCCAATTTGGATGATTTAATGCTTGTTCCTTTTTAACATTTGCTAAAAATGCTTTATCTTTTCCTCGAAATGGACCACCCGAAGCTGTGAGATATATCTTTTCTATTGGATTGTGGAATTCGCCAGCTAAACATTGAAAAATTGCTGAATGCTCCGAATCAACAGGATAAATATTAACGCCTTTTTCCTTTGCTAAATTTGTTACCATTTCGCCAGCAACAACGAGAGTTTCTTTATTGGCCAAAGCAATATTTTTTCCATAATTAATTGCTTCTATTGTTGGTTTTAAGCCAGCGAAACCAACCATAGCCGTCAAAACGATATCAATGGTTTCCATTTGCACAATTTGGCAAAGCGATTCCTCACCAGCAAAAACCTTAATTCCTTTGTCGAGCAAAACGTCCGCAACTTTTCTGTATTGGTTTTCGTCAGAAATTACAACTGCGTTTGGAGAAAACTTTATTGCTTGCTCAATCAACAAATCTGAATTTTGATGAGCCGTTAACACCTCCACTTCAAAATCATCAGGATGGGTTTCAATAACCTCCAATGCTTGGGTGCCAATTGAGCCCGTTGATCCTAAAATTGCTATTCTCTTTTTCAATTTATTTTAATTTTCAAGTGAGTCTGGTTTGATCTTCTTCGCCTTACTGCGTTTGTATTCTTTTTTTTTATCCGGTACTACTTTGGTTTTATATCTTCCATCCTTGCCTCCAGCTTCAATGAAATCCTTTCTGACTTCTTTCAACACAGCTTTTTTAACTGGACTTTTCTTTTTCATTAAAATGCAATATAGTCTTTTGGATTCACAGCTCTGCCATTATACCAAAGTTCGAAATGTAAATGCGGACCAGTAGATTGTTCGCCTGAACTTCCGATAATCGCAATGGCTTCACCCGATTTCACATAGCTTCCTTGTGTCTTTAGTAAACCCGAATTATGTTTATAAATTGAAATTAAATCGGAATTATGTTGAATTGCAATAACATAACCCATTTCTAAAGTCCAGGAAGTGAAAATCACAGTACCGTCTAAAGTTGCTTTAATGGCTTCATCTTTTGCTGCAACAATATCGATTCCATAGTGCTTTTCTGAAGGATTAAAACCTCCAGTTACAATTCCTTTAATTGGACAAAAAAAGAAAAAACTACTTATTGAATAATTTGCAGGCGAATTTCCTTCTTCAGAATAAGATAAATTATATTGATTTTGCGATTCAATTTCTTGTCTTAAAGCCGCATCTTCCTTAGATTTTGAGTTTACAATATTTCCATATTTCCTTGTGCTGTCAGGTTTTTCAGGAAGTTTATCAACAATTTCTTTGCCTTCGATAATGTTTCTAATATTCAAAACGTATAAATCTTTGTCTTTTAATGCTTTCTCCATTGAATCTGCCCTGATTGTCAATTCGTCGAGTTGCCGTTTGGTTTTAAAATCACCATAACCAGGAATATACTCTCGTAACGGAGTAAAAGCTATTATCAAGGTGGTAATAAAGATTAAAATAATTATTATCGTACCAACAACAACAAACACATTTAGTCTAGATAATCTAAATGAAATTTTTTCCTCAAAAGTACTGTCGTTAAGAATTACAAGTCGAAATTTGTTTTTCAATCGACTTATAAAACCACTAAACCATTTTGCCTTTTTTACCATTGATAATCGATACTATTTTTTCGAATTGCAAATATCGCAAATTCTCGCCTAATTTCTAAATAAATATTAATGGTATAAACGATGTTTTTTTATTAAATTTACATTTATTTGAAAAAAATAAAATATTTTTGTAAAATTGAAGTTATATAGCAAAATTTAAAATTTGAAAAACACTATTTTTAATAAAACAATTTTTCTAAAAATTATCTTTTTTGTATTGATAATTAGTTTTGTTGGTTGTTCAACCAAGAAAAACACATTTACACGCAGAACTTACCATAATTTAACGGCCCATTATAATGCTTTTTTCAATGGAAATGAAAGTTTAAAAGAAGGCGTTGTTGATCTTGAAAAAGCTCATGTGGATAATTATAATAAGGTCTTGCCTGTTTATAAATATGGTACTGCCCAAAATGCTCAATCCGTTTTTCCTGCAATGGACAAAGCAATTACCAAAGCTTCGAAGGTAATATCAAAGCATTCAATCTTTATTAAAGGTAAAGAAAACGTAAAATGGATTGACGACGCTTACTTGCTTTTAGGCAAGGCAAACTTCTATAAACAAGAGTACAAACTGGCATCCGAAACGTTTGATTTTGTTGTTAAACGTTATAAAGACGATCCAATAAAATATGATGCAATGCTCTGGCTTTGCAAAACTTATACCCAAACCAAAAAATTTGGAAGTTCTGAATCCTTATTAGATATGATTCAGAGTAAAATGGAAAAAGGTGATTTTAACAAAATCACGAAAAAAGAATTCCCTTTGGTTTATGCGGATTTTTATATTCAACAAGGAAATTACGCCCCAGCAATTGAATACTTGCTAAGCGGAATTGATTTAAACAAAAAAAAACAAGTTAAAATTCGTCTTACTTTTATTTTAGCTCAGATTTATCAACGTTCTGGAAATCTTGATAAAGCAACTCAGTATTTTAAAAAAGTCATCAGCATGAATCCACCTTACGAAATGGCTTTTTCTTCAAAAATAAATATTGCAAAATGTTATGATGCCAATGCGGGTGACAGCAAAGAAATAAAAAAGCAATTAAACAAAATGATAAAAGATATTAAGAACAAAGAATATCTTGATCAAATTTATTTTGCTTTAGCTGAGATTTACTTAAAGGAAACAGATACTATTACTGGAATAAAACTTTTAAAACTATCCGCTAGTAATAGCATTGCCAATCCTGAACAAAAAGCAATGTCATACTTAAAATTAGCTGATATTCATTTCATTCAGGTAGATTATGAGCCATCAGAAATGTATTACGATAGCACAGTTGCTTTTTTACCAAAAGATTATCCCACTTACGACGAAATTGTAGCCAAAAAAACCATTTTAAATAACCTGGTAAAAAACCTTAAAATAGTTTCTCTTGAAGACAGTTTGCAAACTTTAGCAAAAATGTCCGAAAGAGAAAGAAATTCAGTTATTGATAAAGTTATAGAAAGAATTCTCGAAGAAGAACGAAAAAAACAACAAGAAGAAATTGACAGGCAGCAAAGTTTGGCCTTCCTGCAACAAAATAATCAAACCAACACAAACGCTAATAACTCTGGAGGACAATGGTACTTTTATAATACTTCAGCGGTAAGTTTTGGTTTCACTGAATTCGTAAAAAAGTGGGGAAATAGAAAATTAGAGGATAATTGGAGGCTCCTCAACAAGCAAGTTTCTATGGATTTTTCAGATGAGAATTCAACAGAGGGAGATAGTCTTGCTTCAGATAGCATAAAGAAGAATCCAAAACCGAATCTAAAAGACAGGGCTTATTATTTAAAAAATGTTCCATTAACTGCCGAAGCTGTTGACAAATCAAATGCAAGAATTTCAGAAGCTTTATACAATATTGGATTTATTTATAGAGAAGATTTAAGGAACAATCCAAAATCCATTTTAACTTTTGAAAACCATTTAACACGTTTTCCTGAAAACAAGTTAGATTTGAGTATTTATTATCAGCTTTATAGAATCTACCAGGAAGAAGAAAACAAACCAAAAGAGGATTATTATAAAGGATTAATTTTAAGCAAATTTCCTGATAGTGAATATGCCAAAATAATTTTGGATCCAAATTATAATAAACAAGTGGCATCCAAATCTAATGAAGTGGCATCGCTGTATAACGAAACTTATATTGCTTATCAAAATAGGCAATATGATGTTGTAATCGCAAATTCAGACAAAGCTATTAGCACATATAAAGACAAAAAGCTCAATCCAAAATTTGATTTTTTAAAGGCACTGGCTATTGGCAAATCAACAAAAGACACCGTTTCTTTGGTGACAGCACTCAAACTTGTTATTGCAAAATATCCAAATAGCGATGTTAAAGAACCTGCACAAGATATTTTGGATGCCTTAAGCAATAAAAACTCAACAACAAAAACCAACGTCAATAATAATTTAAATCCTGAAAAGAAAGATTCTTTAAATAATAATAATAAAAAAATAATTCCAGTAGCCGAATATGCTTATAATCCAGATGCTTTTCATTTTTATGTTTTAATTGTTGATGTCAAAACCAGCAATATCAATGATTTAAAAATTAAATTTTCAAATTATAATACAAAATTTTATAGCTTGGACAAACTAAGCACATCAAACGTTTTTTTAGATGACAAACGTCAAATCTTTACTGTTTCGAAATTTGAAAATCAACAAAAAGGAACGATTTATTATAACGCATTAAAAAACAATAAGGACATATTCTCGGGTTTAAGTCCTGGAACCTTTCAATACCTATTAATTTCAGCAGAAAATTATCCTATTTTTTACAAAAGCAAAGACATAAGCAAATACCTTAGCTTTTACAGTAAAAATTATAAAAATTAATCCAACCTATTTGTAAGATTTTTTTCTAAATTTGTTTTTTAGAATCATGTTGAATTTATAAATTTATTACAATGGCAAAAAATAACGAAGTTGAAAGCCCATCCATTAATTTAATCGGACCAGGAACAATCATAAACGGTGACATTAACTGTAATGGTGATATTAGAATAGATGGTTCGTTAATTGGTTCAATAAACTCTAAGGGAAAAATTGTTGTTGGAACAACTGGGCTAATTGAAGGAGAAATTATTTGTCAGAATGCTGATTTTTCTGGAGTAATTAATGCAAATGTAATGGTTGGTGAATTGATTTCCTTAAAAGCGACAGCAAAATTAACTGGAGATTTAGTTACCAATAAACTAGCAATAGAGCCAGGTGCGAAATACACTGGAAAATGCAATATGTCCAGTAATCCTATTAAGGAAAATAAATTTTCGGAAATTAATGAAAAACCAAAATCCCAAGAACTCTCTTAATTTCTATGCAAAATATTCCAGTATTGCATTCCAAATGATTGCAATAATTTTAATTGGGGTATTTGGCGGACTAAAACTTGATCAATTAATAAAACTTCCATTCCCCTTATTTACTGTTGTCCTTTCATTATTATCAGTTATTTTAGCGATGTATTATGTAGTGAAAGATTTGTTAAAAACAAATAAGCCAAAAAAATAATTCAATGAAAAAAGTGTTTAATAAATTCTTGATAAATTTGTCTGTATTTTCAGTTGCCTTTGCCATTATTATTGCAGCAATGAATTTCATTTTGCCAGAGAAATATTATACTCAAACTCTTCCATATCAGTTGGTGTTCTTTTTTGCTTCAACACTTTTGGTACATAAGGTTTTATTAAATGCCTCAGAAAAAAGATTTACAAAATTTGTCACTTATTTTATGGCCTCTACTTTTTTTAAATTAGTGTTATACATTGTTGTGATGGTAGTTTATGTTTTTGTTAATAAGCCAGATGCAATTCCATTTATTATTAGTTTTTTCATCCTGTATTTATCCTTTACTATTTTTGAAGTGATGGCGATTCTTTCTTATAAAAAACCTGAAGATTTAATCGAAAAATAAACTTTAAAAAAAAAATTAAACTTTTCTAAAAAAATTCTTTTTTTATTTCTAAATTGCGATCAATTATTTTTAGATTAAAGACTGCATAGAAATGAACCTAACCTTCTGTAAAAAAGCAAATTATATCAAAACACTTTTTTTTCTTTTGTTAATTTTTGTTTACCCTTTTCAAAAAATTAGCGCTTCTGACGAAATTTCTGAAAAAAAAGAAACAAAAACTGAAGCAAAACATGAGGGAGCTTCTTCAGAAAAAGAAAAATTTAATGCAGGTAAAGTAATTATCGAACACGTTGTTGATAATCACGAATGGCATATTGCAAAATTTGGAGAAACTCATGTTACAATTCCATTGCCTGTTATCCTTATTGACAATGGAAAATTAATTACTTTTTGCTCAAGTAATTTTCATCATGCTACACAATCTTATAACGGATACATTATTGCAGAAGAAGGAAAACACAAAGGTAAGATTGTAAAAGTTCTTGAAGATGGCATTACTATTGACGAATCAGCTGCGGTTCCTGTTGACTTATCCATCACAAAAAACGTAATGTCCTTATTTATTGGATTATTTGTGCTTTGCGCTATTTTCTTGAGCGTTGCCAGAAAATACAAAAAGAATAATCTTCGTGCTCCAAAAGGATTACAATCAATGGTGGAACCATTAATTATTTTTGTTAGAGACGATATTGCAAAACCATCCATTGGCGAAAAAAGATATGGCAAATTTATGCCTTTCTTATTGACCATATTTTTCTTTATTTTTATCAATAACCTTTTGGGATTGATCCCTTTTTTCCCAGGTGGAGCCAATTTAACTGGAAACATTGCAATTACAATGGTTTTGGCGGTTTTCACTTTTTTAATTACAACTTTCAGCACTAACAAAGCTTATTGGACACATATTATCAATACTCCTGGCGTTCCTTGGTGGTTAAAATTTCCAATTCCATTGATGCCAATCGTTGAAATTTTAGGTGTTTTTACAAAACCATTCGTATTAATGGTGCGACTTTTTGCCAACATTACTGCTGGCCATATCATTATTCTTAGTTTTACTTCTTTGATTTTTATTTTTGCCAATATCAACATTGGAGTTGGTTATGGCGTTTCTATTATTTCAATTATTTTCAATGTGTTTATGGGACTACTAGAATTGCTAGTTGCATTTCTTCAAGCATATGTTTTCACATTATTATCAGCAATTTATTTCGGAATGGCTCAAGTGGAACATCATCACGAAGAGGCACACGATCATTCAGCTTAAATTAAACATAATTATTAACCAAATAAATCTTTAAATTATGTCAACATTATCAATTTTATTACAAGTAGCAAGCGATTTTACTCCTTACGCAAAAATGGGAGCTGGTATTGGTTCAGGTTTAGCAGCAATTGGTGCTGGAATCGGTATTGGTAACATTGGAAGAGGTGCGTTAGAATCAATTGCACGTCAACCAGAAGTTACAGGCGACATTCGTTCAAACATGATCGTTGCTGCAGCTCTTGTTGAAGGTGCTGCATTCTTCGCAATCGTTGTTTGTTTACTTATTCTTTTCATCTAAGAAAAGGTATTTTCATTACACCTCAACGGTTGGTTGAGGTGTAATGATTTTTTAACTGAATTAAAAATTATTATAATAAAATACATATGGAATTAGTAACTCCCGGTATAGGATTAATTTTTTGGATGACATTGTCGTTTGCTATTGTTTTATTCATTTTAGCAAAATACGCATGGAAACCAATTATGAATATGTTGCACGAAAGAGAACAATTTATTGAAAATGCTCTTTCTTCAGCCGACAAAGCAAAACAAGAAATGGCAAATCTTCAGTCTAATAACGAACAATTACTTAAAGAGGCTAAAGAAGAAAGAGACGCTTTACTTAGAGATGCTCGTAAAGTTAGAGAAAATCTAATTGAAGAAGCAAAAGGAAAAGCGCAATTGGAAGCAAATAAAATTGTTGAGCAAGCTAAAGAAAATATTCAATTCGAAAAAATGAATGCCATTACTGATTTAAAAAATCAATTGGCTTCGCTTTCGGTTGATATTGCTGAACGTATTTTAAGAGACGAATTATCTAATGTTGAAAAACAAAAAGAAGTCATTAATAATTTGCTAAAAGACATTAAATTCAATTAAATCTAGAAATTGCTGATAATAGGCGTTAATTTTCAATAATGAGAGAAACCAGAATAACCGCTAGATACGCAAAAGCTTTATTTGAATTGGCTTTGGAGCAGAATGTAAATGAATCTGTTTACGAAGACATGAAGCTTATTGCTGATGTTTGCAAAAGCAATAGAGATTTTAGATTGATGCTGAATAGTCCAATTATTAAAACAGACAAAAAGCAAAAAATTCTTACTGAAATCTTTGCAGCAAAAATCAATAAACTTTCCCTCGCTTTTTTAATGATTATTATTACAAAACGCAGAGAAGTTTTTATTGAAGGCATCGCTTTACAATTCGTTGAATTATTCAAAATTCAAAAAGGAATTAAAACAGCAACCATTCAAACTGCAATTGCTGCAGATGCTGCAACTAAAGCAAAAGTTATTGAATTGCTCAAAACTTATACCACTGACCAAATTGAATTGGTTGAAGAAACCAAAGCAGATATCATTGGAGGTTTTGTTTTAAAAGTAGACAACAAACAATTCGACAGCAGTATTTTGAATAAGATTCAGAAACTGAAAAAAGAATTCAATATTAATACTTACGATAAAAAATACTAAAAACTAAATAATTTAAATAAAATGGCAGAAATAAAACCCGCTGAAGTATCGGCAATTTTGCGTCAACAATTAGCTGGAATAAAATTCGAAGCAGAACTAGAAGAAGTTGGTACTGTATTGCAAGTTGGTGATGGTATTGCTCGTATTTACGGATTAAACAATGCTCAATCAGGAGAATTGGTAGAATTCGAAAAAAACGGCATCAGAGCTATCGTTTTAAACCTTGAAGAAGATAACGTTGGAGTTGTTTTACTTGGTGAATCAACAGAAATTAAAGAAGGTGACACTGTTAAACGTACTGGAAGAATTGCTTCTGTAAACGTTGGAGAAGGCGTTTTAGGTAGAGTTATCAATACTATTGGCGATCCAATTGATGGTAAAGGTCCAATTACTGGAACAACCTACGAAATGTCATTAGAAAGAAAAGCTCCTGGAGTAATTTTCCGTCAGCCAGTTACTGAACCATTGCAAACTGGTATCAAACCAATTGATGCAATGATTCCAATTGGTAGAGGACAAAGAGAATTAATTATTGGTGACCGTCAGACCGGAAAAACCGCTATTGCAATTGACACAATTATCAATCAAAAAGAGTTTTACGAAAAAGGTGAAACTGTTTATTGTATTTATGTTGCAATCGGACAAAAAGGTTCTACAATTGCCAATATTCAAAAAATATTAGAAGATAAAGGTGCGATGGCATATACAGTTATTGTTGCAGCTACTGCTTCTGACCCTGCAGCAATGCAGTTTTATGCTCCATTTACAGGTGCAGCGATTGGTGAATTCTTCAGAGATACTGGTAGACCAGCTTTAGTAATTTATGATGATTTATCCAAACAAGCTGTTTCTTATCGTGAAGTTTCTCTTTTATTAAGAAGACCTCCAGGACGTGAAGCATATCCTGGTGATGTATTTTATCTTCACTCAAGATTGCTTGAAAGAGCTGCAAAAATTATCAAATCTGATGAAATTGCTGCAAAAATGAACGATTTACCAGAATCTCTTCGTCCAATTGTAAAAGGAGGTGGTTCTTTAACCGCTTTACCAATTATCGAAACACAAGCTGGTGACGTTTCTGCATACATTCCAACCAATGTAATTTCGATTACTGATGGTCAGATTTTCCTTGAGTCGAATCTTTTTAACGCTGGTATCCGTCCTGCAATTAACGTTGGTATTTCGGTTTCTAGAGTTGGAGGTAATGCTCAAATAAAATCAATGAAAAAAGTTGCTGGTACCTTAAAATTAGACCAAGCTCAATTCCGCGAATTGGAAGCTTTCTCTAAATTCGGTTCCGACCTTGATGCAACAACCAAAGCTGTATTAGCAAAAGGTTCTAGAAATGTGGAAATTCTTAAACAAGCACAATATTCACCAATGACTGTTGAAAAACAAGTAGCTATTTTATATTGTGGTACAAAAGGTTTATTGCAAAATATTCCAATTAGAAGAATTAACGATTTTGAGGATGAATATTTAAATTTCTTAGAAATTAATCATGCTGACGTTTTAGAATCATTACGTAAGGGTGCTCTCTCAGATGAAGCAATCAAGGTGATGGATCAAACAGCAAAAGACATATCAAGAAAATACGAAAATTAAGCTAATTCATTAATGGCCAATTTAAAAGAAGTTAGATATAGAATTACCTCTGTTAATTCAACTCAACAGATTACGAGTGCCATGAAAATGGTTTCGGCATCTAAGTTGAGGCGTGCACAGGATGCAATTATAAAATTGCGTCCTTATGCCAATAAACTGAAGGAAATTCTGCAGAATCTTAGCTCAAATCTAGATAATAGTAGTGAAGGAGCTTATTCTAAACAAAGAAAAGTTCAAAAAGTTTTGTTAATTGCTATTTCTTCGAATCGTGGACTTTGCGGAGCCTTTAATTCGAATGTTATTAAAGCAACGAATGTTTTAATTAACACAACTTTTGCTGAACAATTTAAAAGTAATAATGGTTCGATCATGACTTTCGGGAAAAAAGTTTCCGAATTTTATGCAAAAAGACCATATCCAATTTTCGAATCAAACAATCAGATTTTTGATCATCTTACATTTAATAATGTTGCACCTTTGGCAGAAAAAGTGATGAAAGCTTTTGCTACTGGTAATTTTGACAAGGTTGTTATCATTTACAATCAATTCAAAAATGCTGCAGTACAAATTTTGTCAACTGAAGATTATTTGCCAATAGTTCCTCAGGAAAATGAAGTTGTAAAAAAATCGAAAATGGATTATATTTTCGAACCAAACAAAGAGGAAATTGTAAGCGAATTAATTCCTAAATCCTTAAAAATTCAACTTTATAAAGCATTATTAGATTCTCACGCTGCAGAACACGGTGCACGTATGACTGCAATGCATAAAGCTACAGATAATGCACAGGAATTATTAAAGGAATTACGTCTTACTTACAATAAAGCACGTCAGGCAGCTATTACCAACGAAATTTTGGAAATTGTTGGTGGAGCTGAAGCATTAAAAGGTTAATATTTATTAATGGTAAGTTAAACATAATTGGCATTGACGTCATTGCGATTCGCCATTAGGCGAAGAAGCAATCTAAAATTCGGTTTTAACAATTACAAAAATATTGTACCATGATTTCAAACAAAATAGAAGACATCATTAACATCCAAATTGAAAAAGAAGGTTATTCTTCTAATTTATATTTGGCTATGGCATCTTGGGCCGAAAACCAAGGTTTTGCGGGAACTGCAGAATGGCTTCATGCACAAGCAGAAGAAGAACGCTCTCATATGCTAAAATTTATTGCTTATGTAAACGATCGTGGCGGAAAAGCAATTATTCCTGATTTTAAAAAACCGCCTTCAGATTTTGTTGACATCAGTACCTGTTTTAAACAAGTAATGGAACACGAGCGTTATATTACCAATTCAATCAATGAAATTGTTGCTCTTTGCGCTCAAGAAAGAGATTTTACGACACAAAACTGGGTGCAATGGTTTGTAAACGAGCAAATACAAGAAGAAAAATCGGTACAAGGCATTCTCGATAAATTGAGACTACTCGGACCTGGTAATCTTTATATGTTCGACAGAGATGTTTTGGCTATGCGTCAGGCAGAAGCAGCTCCTGCGAAAACTGCATAAAATAATTTTAATCTATTTTGAATGCTCAGGAAAATTTCTGAGCTTTTTTTATTGTTTTTATAGACAAAGTTCAAAACTTAGAAGACATAAATAAAATTTTTACATTTACACCTTCTAACTTTAACAAAACCCCCTAACCATGAAAAAATTAGCCACATTACTTGCTTTTATTTTTTTGATGAATTACATTGTAAAAGCAAAAATGGAAAATGGGGTTGTTGTTAAGAGGTTTATAAAGGAATAATAAAATTGAGACCTAACAGGTTTATGAAACCTTTTAGGTCTTTAATAATTATATAATATCCTATTTTTATTTCCGTAAAATCACGTATATTAAATAAGTATTTCTACTATTTTTTAATGATTTTCAATTGATTAACTTTAAAAAAAGAAAATCATTATGGAAAATCAAAACAATTACTCCCTGAAAATCAAGAAAATCAGCAAAACCAGTATTTCAATTAAATTAATTAACGAAGTGGATGGTAAGGAAAACGTAATTTTCGAAATAGAAAGCAAACGAATTGTTCCTGCAACTGATATGATTAAACGCTATAAACAGAATTTGGGAATGTCTGCCTAATTATTTCTTAACATTCGTATTAAATTCATATTCCAAAGCCTGATACCATTCTTCTCCGTATTTCCTTAATAATGGTTCTTTCAAAAATTGAAAGACCCTAACATTTAATTTTTTCCCATTTTCGCATGCAGCATAACAAATTGGCCAGCGATGATAATTTACTGCATCAAAAGTAGAATAATCTGTAATTCTCACAGGATAGAGGTGACAAGAAATTGGCTTCTTAAAATCTATTTTTCCTTCCAGAAATGCTTTTTCAATGGCACATTTTGCAATATTATTATGATCGAAAAAAGTATAAACACAATATTTTCCCTCATATAAAGGTGTTAAATAATCGCCACCTTCATCAACAACCCACAACCCATTTTTTTCCACAGCTTCAATACATTCTGTAATCATATAAGGTTTAACTTTGTCGAATACCGACTGAAGTTTTTTTAGCTCTGCTTCTTCTAATGGTGCACCAGCATCACCTTCAACACAGCAAGCACCCATGCATCTTTTTAAATCACAAACGAAACATACATCAAGAAGGCTCTCAGAAACAATGGTATTTTGAATTACAATCATGATGCAAAGTTAATGTTTTAAAGTTTTTTTTTAATTAAAATCAATCTCAAAATAATTTTATTGGAATTAATATTTTTACTAAATTTACCATTCTACAATTAATTAAAAATTATTGATACATGAAAAAAGCAGAAATACACACCGAAAAAGGTGTAATGTATGTTGAGTTTTACGAAAAAGACGCGCCAAACACTGTTAAAAACTTTACGGATTTAGCAAAAAAAGGATTTTATGATGGATTAACTTTTCATAGAGTAATTCCTGATTTTGTAATTCAAGGTGGATGCCCTCAAGGAACAGGCGTTGGAGGCCCTGGTTACAAAATCAAATGCGAATTAGATGGAGGAAATCAATATCACGATCGTGGTGTTTTATCAATGGCTCACGCTGGTCGAGATACAGGTGGTTCTCAGTTTTTTGTTTGTCATAGCCGCCAAAACACTAGCCATCTAGATAGAGTTCACACTTGTTTTGGTAAAGTTTACGATGGTTTAGACGTAATCGATGCTATTCGTACTGATGACGAAATTACCAAAATTGTTATTATCGAAGAATAAATTATTAACTAAACAACATAAAACATGGAAGTTCAACAAATAGTTATGTATGTAATAATAGGATTGGTTGTCCTATTGTTTCTAGGCTCCTTCGTTACAGTTAAACAAGGATCTATTGCTGTTATCACTATTTTTGGTAAATACAGAAGGATTTTAATGCCAGGTTTAAGTTTGAAAATTCCTTTCATTGAAAGTATTTACAGACGAGTTTCGATTCAAAATCGTTCGATCGAATTAGAATTTCAGGCAACAACGCAAGACCAGGCAAATGTTTATTTTAAAGCAATGCTTGTTTATGCGGTTATTAACCACGAAGAAGAAAACATTAAAAGTGTGGCTTTTAAATTCGTAGATGATCGGAATTTTATGCAGGCGTTAATTAGAACAATTGAAGGAACCATTCGTGGTTATGTTTCAACAAAAAAACAAGCAGAGGTTCTTTCTCTTAGAAGTGAAATCGTTGCTGAAGTTAAAGAAAATATTGACGTAACTCTTGCAGGCTGGGGATATCACTTAATTGATTTACAATTAAACGATATTACATTCGACGAAGAAATTATGAAATCAATGGCAAGGGTGGTTGCTTCTTCAAATTTAAAAGCTGCTGCTGAAAACGAAGGACAAGCTTTATTAATTACCAAAACCAAAGCTGCCGAAGCTGAGGGAAATGCAATTAAAATTTCTGCTGGTGCAGAAAGAGAAGCTGCTCAACTTCGCGGACAAGGGGTTGCCTTATTTAGAGAAGAAGTGGCGAGAGGTATGGCAAGTGCAGCAAAAGAAATGCAAGATGCAAGTTTAGATTCTTCATTTTTATTATTTTCCATGTGGACAGAAGCTATTAAACATTTTGCTGAACAAGGAAAAGGAAATGTTATCTTCTTGGATGGATCAACAGACAACATGAAAAGAACAATGGAAGAAGTGATGTCTCTTAACGTCATGGACCAGATTAAAAAATAATTATTCAATTTTTTTAAAAATAATCCATTCCTTTCGAATGGATTATTTTTTTTTATCAAATTCGAAGAATTTTCAGATGTTATTTCTGTCATAGAAATTTCAATATGGTTTGTGTTTTTTAAAAAAATCCCGTAGGTTTGCAATATGGCAAATAACGAAGAAATTTTCAAGAAAATTATTGCCCATTCAAAAGAATATGGGTTTATATTTCCATCAAGTGAAATTTATGATGGACTAGCTGCGGTGTATGACTATGGTCAATACGGCGTTGAATTAAAAAACAACATTAAAAGCTATTGGTGGAAATCGATGGTTCAATATCATGAAAATATTGTTGGAATTGATACCGCTATTTTTATGCATCCTACCATCTGGAAAGCTTCCGGACATGTTGATGCTTTCAACGATCCTTTAATCGACAACAAAGACTCTAAAAAACGCTATAGAGCAGATGTTTTAATTGAAGATCATGTTGAGAAAATTGAAGAAAAAATACAGAAAGAAGTAAAAAAAGCCGCCGAACGTTTTGGTGATACTTTTGACGAACAACAATACAGAACAACCAACCAAAGAGTTGTTGAATATCAAGAAAAAATAACGTCCATTAAAAACAGATTTGTTGATTCTCTTGAAAAAGGAGATCTAGCTGATATAAAAACTCTTATTGAAGAATGTGGAATCGTTTGTCCTGTTTCTGGCTCAAAAAACTGGACAGAAGTTCGCCAATTTAATTTGATGTTTTCTACTCAAATGGGTTCGGTTAGTGAAGATTCCAATCAAATTTTCCTACGCCCAGAAACCGCTCAAGGAATTTTTGTAAACTACCTAAATGTCCAAAAATCTGGAAGAATGAAACTTCCTTTTGGAATTGCTCAAATTGGAAAAGCTTTCCGTAACGAAATCGTTGCTCGTCAATTTATTTTCAGAATGCGTGAATTTGAACAAATGGAAATGCAATATTTTGTTAAACCAGGCGAAGAATTAAAATGGTTCGAGTTCTGGAAAGATGCACGCATAAAATGGCATACTTCTCTAGGAATTCCAAGAGAAAAATATCGTTTTCATGACCACGACAAACTAGCTCATTACGCCAATGCTGCGGCTGACATAGAATTTGAATTCCCATTTGGATTTAAAGAATTAGAAGGAATTCACTCCAGAACGGATTTCGATTTAAGTGCACATCAAAAATATTCAGGAAAAAAACTTCAGTTTTTCGATCCGGAAACCAACGAAAGCTACGTTCCTTATGTTGTTGAAACTTCAATTGGTGTTGATAGAATGTTCTTAGCTGTTTTAAGTAATGCATACAATGAAGAAAAGCTTGACGACGGTTCAATAAGAGTAGTACTAAATATTCCACCAGTTTTGGCTCCAATAAAAGCAGCCATTTTTCCACTGGTAAAAAAAGATGGATTGCCAGAAAAAGCAAGAGAAATAATGGATTTATTGAAGTATGATTATATGTGTCAATACGACGAAAAAGATGCTATTGGTAAGCGCTATCGTCGCCAAGATGCGATTGGAACTCCATATTGTATTACAATTGATCATCAAACCCTAGAAGATAACATGGTTACTATTCGTGAAAGAGATACCATGACACAAGAAAGAATTGAAATTTCGAAAATATCCGAAATTATTAGCAGTAAAATGAAAAAAAACTTTTAATTTAATGGAATTATTCTTTCTTAAATCTGATAGATGAATATTTATTCTGTTTTATCTTTTTTTGCTTTTATTACCTATATAAGCATTGGGCTTTTTGTTCTTTTACAAAATAAAAAGGCCAAGCTTAATTGGTTCTTTTTTCTCACATGCTGTAGTTTAGCCATTTGGTCCTTTTGCTACTCAATACACATTAATGCTGCATCAAAGGAAGAGGCGATGATGTGGCGAAGGCTGTCCGCTATTGGCTGGAGTTTTCTACCAGTATTCTTAACAGCTTTTTTATATGTTTTAAGTAATACTCAAATAAAATTCTTTAAATATTTTTTAATGCCTTCCTTTTATGTCGCAGCATTAATTTTTATGACAAGAGCCCTTACTGGGAGTTTATTAATTTCTGATATTTATAAGATTGGAGACATTTGGTTTGTTATCGACAATAAAGAATCATGGTGGTTCTATGCATGGAATATTTATTTTACAATTACTTTTTTTGTCTCACTTGGGCTTATTTTTTATATCAATTTTAAAGCAAATTTTTTAAATTTAAAAAAAACCTCTAGGATTTTCCTTACAACGTTTCTATTACTTACTGTTAGTGGCTCTCTAACAGACATTGTTTTTCCTTTTTTTGGCATTCTTTATCTTCCAGATATTGGTCAAATAATCTGCACCATATGGATTTCAGGGATTGCATGGGCTGTAATAAGGTTCAAATTCATGATTTTAAATAGCAGAACAGCATCCGAAGAAATTATTGCAAATATGAATGAATTGGTGTTCTTTTTGGATCACAATAATAAAATAATAAGATCCAATAAATACACTGAGGAAATTAGTGGATATAGGCTAACCGATTATTATGACAAGCACCTATCCTCTTTTTTTGTTGAAAAAGAACTTCTTAATAAATACATTGAAAACAAAAACAAATCGAATACTTACAATGTATCTTTCGATGTCACTTTAATAACTAAAGAAAACAATAACATTCCTATTAACATTTCCTATTCAGTAATTAACGATAAGCGTGGGAATAATTTTGGTGCAGTTGTGGTTGGCCATGATATAAGGCAAACAAATTTGTTACGCAACGAAATAAATGAAAGAAGAGTAGTTGAAGAAAAACTTCGCCATGCATATGACGACCTTGAAAACAGAGTTAAAGAAAGAACTAAAGAGTTAAGCGATTTAAATATTTCGCTTCAAAATGAAATTTCTAGCCGAGCAGAAATTGAAACGGCATTGAGAGAAAGTGAAAATAAATATCAATTTATTGTTGAGAATACTGAAGATGTATTATGGACAATGGATAGGAACTTAAAAATTGACTATACCTCTCCTTCAGTTCAAAGTCTTCTGGGTTACACTCCTGAGGAACATATGAAACAAACCTTAGAAGATTTTTTAACACCTGCATCTGCAAAAATGGTAATTGATGAATTTACCCAAGGTATGATTCATTTACAAAAAAGAGAATATGATAAATTAAGAAGCTCTGCTACCCTAGAAGTTGAGCTTCTTAGAAAAGATAAAACTATCCGATTTGGCCGAATTACCATTGTTAATATTCGAGATGAAAATCACCAGATAATAAAAATGAGAGGAGTTACCACAGATATTACCGAACAAAAATTGGCAAAAATAGCTCTTCAAAAAAGCGAAGAAAAATATCGTTCATTGGTAGAAAACATTTCGGATGTTATTTACACTCAAGATCTAAATGGAAAATTTACTTATATTTCACCAGCTATAATGCAAATAAGCAAATTTAAACCTGAAGAATTAATCGGAAAACCATTTTTAGATTTTATTTATCCCGATGATATTCCAGCTCTTTTAGAAAGCTATCAAGAAACACTTCAGGGAAAATCTTCTCCAACAGAATTTAGAGTAATTGATAAAGATGGAATTGTAAAATACGGTAGAACTTCGAGTAAACTCATATATGAAAATAATGTCCCTGTTGGAGTAAATGGAATTTTAACTGATATTACCAACAAGAAAATTGCCGAAGAAAAGATAAAATCTGCATTGGCAGAAAAAGAGGTTTTATTAAGAGAGGTACATCACCGGGTAAAAAACAATATGCAGGTCATTCTCTCTTTGATCAATATGCAGGCTATTGACATTAAAGATTTGTCAATGCTTTCAAAATACAGAGAATTACAGGAAAGAGTGAGAACAATGTCAATGGTACATGAAGATTTGTACATCTCTGATGATCTCTCAAAAATAGATTTTGCAAATTATTTAAAGAAATTAACAAAAAATCTTTTCAGGGTTTATGGTCACAAAGAGGATATTCAGTACGAATTTAATTTATCTGAAGACGTATTTTTAACTCTTGAAACTGCCATTCCATGCGGTCTTATTGTAAATGAATTATTGAGCAATTCTCTAAAATATGGATTTTCTACAAACACCTTTAAGGAAAAAAGAGAAAAAATAATTTCCCTAGAACTTGTTTTAAAAGACAATGAATATCTGCTAAAAGTAAGCGATAATGGAGTTGGTCTTCATGAAACTTTCGATCTAGCAACCACAAGAACAATGGGGCTAAGATTGGTAAATATCCTTGTTAAAGATCAAATAAATGGAAACATTAATTATTACAATAATCCTGGCGCAAGTTTCGAAATTACTTTTCCAAAAAAATCTTAAATAAACTTAAATGGATCTTTTAAAACTTATAAAGAAAATTGAAGATCTTAAGAGATACAAGATTCCTGAGAAGGAAATTGCCGAATTATTAAATTTGGCAAACACAAATTTTGATAATAATTTCAAAGATAAATTTCAATCTGATTTCAATTTAGGCAATTATTCTCAAATTTTCAATCTCTTTTCTGAGAATGTTTCGGAAATGCTCTATTTTAAAGACATTAATTTAAAATACATTTATTGTAATGTTTCTTTTTCCTCACGATTCTACAATACTGATGATAATAACTTTTTTGGCTTTACAGATAAAGAACTTATTTCTAAGTACCATTTGCATAAAAACAAACAGTTTCTGAACATATTAAATGCCAACGACATCTCAGTTTTAGAAACAAAAAAACAGGATCATTTTATTGAAGAAATTGACTTAAATGAAGTTTCTTTTGTTTTTGAAATTTTTAAAACTCCTGTTTTCGATTCGCAGAACAATTTTATTGGAATAATTGCTTGCATTAAAGATATTTCTCGATTTCGTTTTAATGAAGATAACGAAAAAAAGAATTTGAAAAACTTGGAATTTCTTTCAAAATCTGCAATGGATTTTGTAGAAATAAATCAAAACGAGAATATTTATGATTCTATTTGTGAAAAACTTTCAAGAATTACTGAAAATTGTTTTTTAATAATTAATTCTTATGATCCGGATCGCGAAATAGCCACTGTTCGAGCACTTCATGGCTTGGGAAAAAATGCTGAATTTATTTTCAATTTACTTGGTTACAACCCAATTGGATTAGAAATAAAATTAGGATCTAGAAACCAGGAAATTTTATTTTCCGGGAAATTAGAATTATTTGATGACGGCCTTTATGAAATTTCTGAAAATATTGTTCCAAAAATCATTTCAAATTCAATCGAGACATTTCTTGGTCTAAAAGAGTTTTATATAATCGGATTTCTAAGAAAAAACGTATTGTTTGGAAGTGCTGTAATTATTACACAAAAAAACACCCCAAAACTTAATAAGCCTTTAATAGAGACATTTATCAAACAGGCCTCAGTTGCTGTTCAAAGGAAACTTGTTGAAACAGAATTATCAAACGAAAGAAACAGGCTCGAAAAAATTATTGAACTTAATCCTTTTTCAATGGTCATTTGCAATGAAAATGGAGAAGTAATAAAATATAACAACGCATACATAGAGCTTTTCGGCGCTCCCCCCAAAAAAAATTATAACTGCTTCAATGATGCTTTATTTTTAAATTCCGGATACAAAAATGAACTAGAAAATTTACAAAAAGGAAATACTTTTTTCTTCGATGAATTATTTTTCAGTCCAAAGTCTTATAATCCAAAATGGACAGAAAAGTCCCTTTATTTAACAGGTGTCGTTTTCCCTATAAAAAGTGAAACTGGCAAAATTCTAAACTTTGTTCAAATATATGATGATATTACTCTTCGCAAAAACTTTGAACGAAATCTAAAAGAGAAAGAAGAATTATACAGAACACTGGTAGACCAGCTTCCAGACATGGTAATAATTCACATTAATGGGAACATTATTTTTGGAAATGCTGCATTTGAAAATATTTTAGGGTATTCGAAAGAAGAGTATATTGGGGAAAATTTCTCCTTTTTTATTAAAGATAACTTCAAAAAATTAGCTTTTAATAATTTCAAAAAAAGAATAAAAGGTGTGGCTTTTAATGAATATGATCTTGAAATTGTAAACAAAAGAAAAGAAGTATTAATTGTTTCTGTTAAAGCTGAAAAAATCAATTATAATAATCAAACAGCAGTATTGACAGTTTTAACCGAAATTACTCAAAGAAAAAAAGCAGAAGAAGATTTAATAGAAAGCAGGAAAAGATATCAAGATGTAATTGAAAATATTGGCGAAGGAATTGGAGTGGCCGACTATAAAGAGTTCTTCAAAATGGTAAACCCCGCTGCAGAATCAATTTTTGGAGTTGAAGGAGGTAAGCTTGTTGGGAGAAATTTAAATGAATTCCTTTCCCCTGATCAAAGAATGCTTGTTGGTTCTCAAACTGATACACGCAAAAAGGGGCAAAAAAGCATCTATGAATTATCTATAATTAGGCCTGATGGAGAAAAAAGAATTATTTCTGTCACAGCAACTCCAAGGTTTGACAAAACAGGTGTTTTTATTGGAACATTTGGAATTTTTCATGACATTACAGAACAACTTAAAGTTATTAATGCCCTTACAAAAAGTGAAGAACATTATAGAGAGCTTTTTGAAAATGCAAATGACATGGTTTTTACTTCTGATTTTGAAGGAAATATCACATCGGCAAATCCAATTGCTGAAAAAATTCTAGGCTATAAAATAGATTTAGAAAAAGGATTTAATATTAGAAATTTTGTTTCGCCAGAATCTTTCCAAATTGCAATGGAAAAAATAAAACAAAAATTAGAGAAGAAAAACGATTTTACATCTTACGAAATAACTGCCTTTACAAAAGACGGAGAACAAGTAGTTTTCGAAATAAATAGTTTTTTACGTTTCAAAGACGGCCTTCCTAATGAAATATTTGGAATCGCAAGAAACATAACCGAACGAAAAATTGCAGAAGAAGCTTTGAGAATTGAAGAAGAAAAATATCGTTTGCTTTTTGAAGATGCTCCGCTTGGTATTATTACCGTTAATACGAATGGTAAAATTATTGAAGTAAATGAATCTCTCATTAAAATTCTTGCTTCCCCTTCAGCAGAAAAAACAAAGGAAATTAACTTCTTCGAATTTAAACCTCTCATTGATTCAGGAATTACAGAAGACTTTAAAAGCTGCATTCAAAGTGGAATAAATTTTTCTTCAGAGCGGTCTTATACCACGCTTTGGGGAAAGCCATTAGATTTAAGGATAAATTTAAAACCAATCCGAAATGCTTTAAATGAAATTACAGGAGCACAAGGAACTGTTGAAGATGTTAGTGAACAAAAAAAGGCTCAAGACCAAATAAAGTCTGCTCTTGAAGAAAAAGAAGTTTTATTAAGAGAGGTGCATCATAGGGTGAAAAATAATATGCAAGTTATTCTTTCATTAATAAATATGCAAAAACTAAGCATTACCGACCTCGATGTTTTAAATAAATTTCGCGAACTACAAGAAAGGGTAAGAACGATGTCTATGGTTCATGAGGATTTGTATATTTCTGATGATCTTTCAAAAATTGAATTCGGAAATTATCTAATAAATTTAACCAATAACCTTTTTAGAGTTTATGGATCAAGGAAAGATATTTTTATTCAATTTGATATTCAGGAAAATATCTTTTTGTCTCTTGATTTTTCTATTCCCTGTGGATTAATTGTTAATGAAATACTAAGCAATGCTCTGAAATATGCTTTCCCAGAGAATTTTTCCCAAAAATCTCAAAAAACAATAAGCGTAAAACTTTCTAGCGAATCTAATGAAATTAAATTGGAAATTTCGGATAACGGAATGGGACTTCCTCCAGATTTTAATTTTTCGAAATCAAAAACAATGGGAATACGCCTTATAAATGTACTAGCAAACGATCAACTAAATGGAAAAATAAGCGTTCTAAATAAAAATGGAACTCATTACGAAATCACTTTTCAAACAAAAGAAAATGCATAAAAAAGCCTGACTCAAAATATTAAGCCAGGCTTTTTTTTAATATCTAGAAATTAAATTTCCCAAGTATCTCCACTATTTAGTAAATCATCAACAGATAATATTGAAGAATTCTCTTTTGCGTAAGCAATTTGTTCTACTACCATATCATCATAAGTAGAAAATTTTGCAGAACGTATAACACCAAGTGCTACAGGAAATTCTGGTGGATTCATTTTTGCCAACATTAAGTGAATTCCAGGATCTTGTGCATATTGATCATGAACCAAAATGTCTTTTAAAGTAATTCCGTTTTCACCAATTTTTACAACTTTTAAACCTGTCGCAGTTAGCATAATACCTTTTTCTTTTTCTTTTCCAAACAACATTGGTTCTCCATTTTTCAAATGAAGTTGATGGTCGTCTCTTAAATCTCTTGAAGTAATAGTATTATGCGTTTTATCTGCAAAAATTACACAGTTTTGTAAAATTTCCACTACAGATGTTCCATCATGTTTTGCTGCTTCAAACATTACCTCCGTCATCATTTTAGGGTTCGTATCAGCAACGCGAGCGAAAAAGGTACCTTGTGCACCTAAAATAAGTTCGCCTGGATTAAAAGGTTGTTCTATCGTTCCTTGTGGAGATGTTTTTGTAACACTTCCTTGAGGAGTAGTTGGAGAAAATTGTCCTTTGGTTAAACCATAAATCTGGTTATTAAAAAGCATAATATTTAAATCAACATTTCTTCTGATGATATGAATAAAATGATTTCCACCAATTGCCATTGAATCACCATCTCCAGTTGCAATCCAAACACTTAAATGTGGATTTGCAATTTTCACACCTGTGGCAATAGCATTTGCTCTACCATGAATTCCGTGGAATCCATAAGTATTAACATAATATGGAAAACGAGAAGAACATCCAATACCAGAAACTAAACAAAAATTTTCTTTTTTATATCCGATTTTTGGAAATACATTGGCTACTGAACTTAAAATTGCATGAGCACCGCATCCAGCACACCATTTAACCATTTGGTCACTAACAAAATCTTCTTTTGTTAATGGAACACTTGATCTATCTACAGTTAAATTCTCTTTCATTACTATACCTCCTTTAAAATTTGGTTAAATTTTTGAGTTAATTCAGAAACAACAAATGGTAAGCCCTGCACTTTGTTATATTGCATGTACTGGTATTGAGGAAATTTCATTCTCAAATAATTTACCATTTGTCCAGAGTTTAATTCACAAACAAGAATTTTCTTAAATCCTTTGAAAATTTCTGCTGTGTTTTTTGGGAAAGGCATAATATAATTAAAATGTGTTTGGCTAACTTTTAATCCTTGTTTTTGCATGGCATTAACAGCATCATAAATAGCTCCATGAGTACTACCCCATCCAACAACTAATAAATCACCTTCTTTTTCGCCGATAATTTCCTGTAAAGGAATAAAGTCTGCAACTTTTTCAACTTTCGCAGCTCTCAAATCAGTCATAATTTGGTGGTTCATAGGATCCATCGAAACATTTCCAATTCCGTTTTCTTTTTCTAAACCGCCAATTCTATGTCTCAAACCTTCAGTTCCTGGAACAGCCCAACTTCTTACTAAGTTTTCGTCTCTGTTATATGGTTTGTAATTTGCATCGTTCGCCTTTGCAATAGGAGGAGTAATTGATGGTAAATCTGCAACTTTTGGTATTTTCAATAATTCAGAGCCAAGACCCAAGCAACCTTCTGTAAGAAGAATAACAGGAGTCATATGTTCCATAGAAAGTTTTGCTGCTTCATAGGCATAGAAAAAGCAATTTGCTGGAGTAGAAGCAGCAATGATAATAACTGGAGCTTCACCATTTCTTCCATACAATGCTTGCATTAAATCAGATTGTTCAGATTTGGTTGGCAATCCAGTTGATGGACCACCTCTTTGAACATTAACAATAACTAAAGGAAGTTCTGTAATAACAGCAAGCCCAATTGCCTCACTTTTTAACGATAAACCAGGACCAGATGTTGTTGTACAGGCCATTGAACCAGCGAAACTAGCACCAATTGCAGAACAAATACCAGCAATTTCGTCTTCAGCTTGAAAAACCTTAGCTCCTAATGATTTCCACTTAGAAAGTTCCATTAAAATTTCAGTAGCTGGAGTTATAGGATAAGAACCTAAAAATAATGGTCTTTTTGATTTTTCAGCTGCAGCTAATAAACCCCAAGCAACAGCAACGTTTCCGGTAATATTTCTATATCTGCCTTTTTCTAACTTTGCAGCTGGAACCACAAAAGTACTTTTTATAGCTTCAACAGTTTCTGCATAATTAAAGCCTTCTTTAACCGTAATTTTATTTACTTCGACCAACAATGGTTTTTTCTTGAATTTTATTTCAAGATATTTAAACGTTGATTCTAAGTCTCTATTAAATAAGTAATAAACAATACCTAACGCGAACATGTTTTTGCTTTTCTCAGCAGTTTTTATGTCAACATTTAATGGTTTTAATCCTTCTTTGGTAAGAGTAGTAATCGGGGCGCTAATTACATTATAACCATTTAAACTTCCATCACTCAATGGGTTGGTCTTGTAGCCAGCTTTTTCAATGGCTTTTTCATCGAAAATATCATTATCGACAATAATTGTTGCACCTAACTTTGCCCATTTAAGATTTGATTTTAAAGAAGCAGGGTTCATTGCAACTAAAACGTCACATAAATCTCCCGAAGTATTTACTTTTTCTTTCCCAATGTGAACTTGAAACCCAGAAACTCCCGCAATCGTATTGTGTGGAGCCCTAATTTCTGCTGGGTAATCGGGAAATGTAGCTAAATCGTTTCCCTCAATTGCTGCCGTATCTGAAAACAAAGTACCGATAAGTTGCATTCCGTCACCAGAATCACCAACAAACTTAACGACTGCGTCTTCTAATTCTACAACATTGTTCTTATTATTTGCCATAGTTTTAAGTTTTTTAATAACATCGCAAAAATAATTCTTTTACCGAAAACTTATGGTTTTTTTTTCTTAAAAATTACTATTTCTTTTTTCTTAAAAATCTACATATTATTTTTATAGCTAACTAGCTGTTTATCTTGACTTAACAATCGCCAGACTATTTAGTTTCTATTTTATTTAAAAAAAAATGAAAAATTTTGTTGAAAATATTACAGATTAAATAAATTTGCACAAGAATTATTAACATTTTAAAATTAACACTATGTCATACAAAATTACTGACGATTGTACTGCTTGCGGAACTTGCATTGATGAATGTCCAGTTGACGCTATAAAAGAAGGTGAAATCTATTCAATTGATGCTGATGTTTGCACTGATTGCGGATCTTGCGCTGATGTTTGTCCTGTTGAAGCAATTCTTCCAGAATAATATCAACCTTCACAAAGAATTATTAAGCAATAGCTTAAAATGAGTACATGATAAAAGCCTACCTTTGAGTAGGCTTTTTTATATCTAAAATATTTCTTAATTTTGTTAAAGAAATTATAATACCCTATGCCAAATATTATTAACGATAATTGTATAAGTTGCCATTCATGTATTCCTGTTTGCCCAACCAATGCAATTTATAAAGCAGGTGAAAATTGGTCTTTGGCAGATGGTACAATTTCAAAAAACAATCAAAAACATTTAGCTTTATCTGGTTCAATAACTTTTATTGTCCCTGAAAAATGCACTGAATGTGTTGGTTCTTTTGATAACCCTATTTGTTCTGAAGTCTGTCCAGTTAGCGCTAGTGTAATTGACGAAAATTATTTTGAAACCAAAGAACAATTATTAAATAAAAAGAATCAACTTATTGGTTAACCTTTAACTTTTATAACCAATGGAAAACTATTCATACCTTGATAGCGTAAACTTATCTGAAATAGAAAATATTTATCAAATTTTTCTAAAAAATCCTGATAATGTTGAATTTGGCTGGAGGAAATTTTTTGAAGGCTTCGAGTTTGCAAGAACTGATTATAATTCAAACCCGGATAATTTAATCCCAACCGAATTTAATGTAATTAATTTAATTAGAGCTTATCGCGAGCGAGGTCATTTGTTTACAAAAACAAATCCTGTTAGAACCAGAAGAACTTATTCCCCAACCTTAGATTTTAAAAATTTTAATCTAACTGAAAAGAATCTTACCGAAGATTTTTTTTCCGGAGAAGAAATTGGCATCGGAAAATCAAAATTAAACAATATCATTGAATTCCTTCAGCAAACATATTGTCAATCTGTTGGGGTTGAATACATGTACATTCGAACCGTTGAAATTGTTGATTGGTTAAAACAAAAAATGGAATCGTGCAAAAACACTCCAAATTTTGAAATAAACGAGAAAAAACATATTCTTCAAAAACTTAGCGAAGCTGTCTTTTTTGAGAAATTTTTACATAAAAAATTTCCCGGTCAAAAAAGTTTCTCATTAGATGGTGCAGAAACTCTTATTCCAGCGCTAGATGGTGTAATTGAAATGGGCTCCGAACTAGGAATTAACGAATTTGTTATTGGAATGGCTCACAGAGGACGATTAAACGTTCTTGCCAATATACTGCATAAGTCTTATAAAGAGATTTTTAGTGAATTTGAAGGAAAAGAGTACGAAGAAATATTTTTTCTTGGTGACGTAAAATACCATCTTGGCTATTCATCCGAAACAACAACCAAAAATGGAACAAAAATTAAGCTTAACCTAACTCCAAATCCATCACATCTTGAAACTGTTGGCCCTGTGGTTGAAGGTATTGTTAAAGCTAAAGCGGAAAATGATTACAATAATAATTTTAACCAAATTGTTCCAATAATAATTCATGGAGATGCCGCAATTTCTGGGCAAGGACTTATTTATGAAATGGTTCAAATGTCCCAACTAGAAGCCTTTAACAATGGTGGAACTGTCCATTTTGTTATTAATAATCAAATTGGATTTACAACAAATTATTTGGATGGTCGATCCAGTGTCTATTGCACTGATGTTGCAAAAACAGTTCAGGTACCAATTTTTCATGTTAACGGTGATGACGCAGAAGCTGTTGTTTATGTTGTAAAGTTAGCAATTGAATTCAGACAAAAATTTCATCGCGATGTTTTTATAGATTTACTCTGTTATAGAAAATTTGGTCATAACGAAAGTGATGAACCTCGCTTTACTCAACCAACTTTATACAGTTTAATCGAAAAACATCCAAACCCAGAATACATCTATTTTCAAAAATTACTTTCTGAAAAAATTGTTTCCACAAACGAAGAAAAAGAATTTGAAACTTCAATTAATGAAGTTTTTGAACAAGAATTTGTGGAATCTAAACAAATAAAAAAAGGAAAAATTACTCCCTTTTTAGAAAATTATTGGACTGATATTAGAAAAGCAAAGGAGGAAGACTTTTCCAATTCCCCAAAAACCGGCATTTCAAAAAATCTTGCCTTGGAAATTACCAACAGCATAACCTCAATTCCAGAGGGAATTAATCTTTTCAAAAAAATGCAAAAGATAATTCAGGATAGGAAGGATATGGTTTTTTCCAACGACAGGCTTGATTGGGGAATGTGTGAAGCTCTGGCAATAGGAAGTTTATTGATGGAAAATCATCCAGTTAGATTTTGCGGACAAGACGTGGAAAGAGGTACTTTTTCTCACAGGCATGCCGTATTGACTATTGAAGACTCAAACAATGAATATACACCATTAAATAATATTTCTAAAAATCAGGCGCAATTAAGCATTTATAATTCATTATTATCCGAATATGCTGTTTTAGGTTTTGAATATGGATACGCAATGGTTTTACCAGAAACGCTAACAATTTGGGAAGCACAGTTTGGTGATTTTGCAAACGGAGCACAAATAATAATTGACCAGTATATATCGAGTGCTGAAGACAAGTGGAAACTTATGAATGGCTTGGTGGTATTACTTCCCCACGGTTTTGAAGGTCAAGGTCCAGAACATTCGAGTGCGAGGATGGAAAGATATTTAACGCTTTGTGCTGATAATAATATGCAAGTGGCAAATTGCTCAACTCCAGCAAACTTTTTCCACATTCTAAGAAGACAAATTCATCGCGAATTTAGAAAACCACTATTTGTTTTCACACCAAAAAGTCTATTAAGATTGCCTTCTTGCACATCATCTCTAAATGATTTGATTGAAGGTGGTTTTAAAGAAGTAATTGATGACGAATTAGAAAACAAAACCGAAGTCTCAAAACTTGTATTCTGCACCGGAAAAATCTTCTATGAGCTTTTTGAAGAAAGAAAAAACAGGGAAGATCAAAAAACTGCAATTATCCGAATTGAACAAATTTATCCTTTCCCAGTTAACCAAATAGAAGAGATTCTATTAAAGTATCCTTCTGCTGATAAATTTATTTGGGTTCAGGAAGAGCCTGAAAATATGGGTGCCTGGCCATTTATCCATGGGGTATTCACCCAAAAACCATTAAAAGTAATTTCCCGACCACCAAGTGGCAGTCCGGCAACTGGTTCAAGTAAATTTCACGTAATGCAGCAGAAAAAAATAATAGAAAAAACTTTTGAAGATTGTGATTGTGTGAATGTTTGCGAAAATTGTAAAATGCTTTGTGTTACAAAATTAATGGACAAATAAATTTTAAATTATGATTCTTAATATAAAAGTTCCAAGCCCTGGTGAGTCAATTACTGAAGTTGAATTAGTAAGATGGCTGGTTGAGAACAACGAAATTGTTGAAAAAAATGCAGAAGTTGCTGAAATAGACTCTGATAAAGCAACATTAACAATAACAGCAGAAGAAAGCGGCAAAATTGAATTTACTGCAAAAGAGGGAGACAAAGTTAATGTAGGGGCCTCGATAGGTACAATTGATTCTGAATTTGCTTTTGTGAAAAAAGAAAACTCTGAAACCGCAAACAATTCATTTGCAAATAATTCGGAAACTCAAATTATAGAAAAAAGCCAAGATATTGATACTTCACATCTTTCAATTACTCCGCTAGCAAAAAATATTTTAAGTGATAGCAAAATAAATCCTGATGTTTTTTCAAATAGACATGAAAAAATAACAAAAAAAATCGTCCTCGAAGAACTAAATCAAATAACGATTCCAAATTCAAATAGGCCTGTTGATATTGTAAAAATGTCTTCTTTGAGAAAAAAACTTGCAGAGAGATTAGTTGCCGTTAAAAACCAAACTGCAATGCTTACGACTTTTAATGAGGTTGATATGACCGAAATTATTAGAATACGAAATCTTTACAAAGAAGATTTCAAAGAAAAATATGGCTCTCATTTAGGTTTTATTTCTTTTTTCGTAAATGCAGTAGTTCAAGGCTTTCAGGATTTTCCTCAAATCAATGCATCCATCGACGGTGAAAATTTTTATTATTATAAATATGCCGATGTTGGCATTGCCGTGAGCACCCAAAAGGGACTAATGGTTCCTGTAATAAAAAATGCAAATGAACTTAATTTAAAAGAAACAGAGCTAAAATTGGCTGAATTGGCTGCAAAGGCACGTGATAATAAAATCACACTTGAAGAACTCACAGGAGGAACGTTCACAATTACCAATGGTGGTGTTTTTGGCTCATTGATGTCAACTCCAATTCTAAATCCTCCTCAAAGTGCCATTCTTGGAATGCATAAAATTATGGACCGGGCTGTTGTTATTAATGGCAAAATTGAAATCCGACCAATGATGTACATTGCGCTTTCATATGACCACAGAATCATTGATGGAAAAGAATCTGTTGGTTTTATTGTAAAAGTTAAGGAAATTCTAGAATCTCCTGTTGAAAAAATATTTAAAGGAGAGGCAAATATTAAAACAGTTTTAGGAATATAAAAAAAGAGGCGATTTAAAAAATCGCCTCTTTTTTTGAAAATCTATTTGTTATTTTTTTATTGTCATTTCGTTCAATAAATTCGTAGCTCCTGCAAATTTATCAATAATGAAAAGCATGTATCTAATGTCAAGATTAATTGATCTTTGTAGTTCTGGGTCAAATGCTATTGGAACACTTGTTGCTTCCCAATTAATATCGAAACAAATTCCAACCAATTCGCCGTCTCCATTAATAACGGGAGCTCCTGAATTTCCTCCAGTAACATCATTGTTAGAAATAAAGCAGGTTTTCATAACACCATTTTCACCATATCTTCCAAAATCTTTAGCTTTATAAAGCTCTTTTAATTTTGCAGGTACAGTAAAATCAGGATTATTTGTTTCACCTTTGGTTATTAATTCATCCAATGTTGTATAATAGCTGTATTTAATATCTGCTGAAGGATTATAATCAGAAACTTTTCCGTAAGTTAATCTCATAGAAGAGTTTGCATTTGGATAAAGTTTTTTATCCTTTTTCATTTCCATAATACCAGCAACAAATAATCTGTTTCCTCTTTCTAAATGTGTTTTTGCTGCATTATATACATCAAATATTTCTTTATATTTTGTGTAGAAAGATTGCATTGTTGTATATGCAATATCTTTTTCCATTTTCTTATAATCAGGTTTCAAAAGAAAATCTAAAATTTTATCTTTTGTAGCAAATATAGATTTTTCATAAAGTTCGTCTGCAAAAAGCTTCACATCGCCCTTGTATTTCTTTTGAATTGTTGTATAAATTTCTGGCAACTGGTCTTTTGGGACATTTTGGAAAAACATAGAGACTAATGCAATAAATTGCTTTTTGTCTGTTTCCAGATTGAAGTTTTTGAAATATTGTTTTGCCGTATAACTTAAGTTTTGATTCATTTTAAACAGTTTGTCTTCGTCAACTGAAAGCTTTAACTCTTTGCAATATTCTTCAAAACTATTGGCATAAGTGATTATTTCTGAACCTCTTGTAATTGCCTCTTTAAAATACCAGAATGACATATTGTATTTACCAATTTCATCATAGGCTTTTGAAATAATGTCTAAGGCGTTTCCATATTTTTGTTTTCTATTTGGATCTTGTTCAATCCATTTTGTAAATTCTGCTTCAATTTCCTTTTTCTTGTCGTAAACTTTCAGTTTTTGTAAAATTTGACTTTGTCCAATATAATACTTGTAATAATTGGCCGAAACAGCGTATTTAGAAGCATATTGAATATTGATTTCTTCTTTAGAATTCATATCTTCTTTCATCAAAGACAATTTCTTTTCTCTAATTTTAACAATAGTTGGATTGATTTGATCTAAGGCAAGTTTCACCCCAAAAGAAGTCATAAAACGATCTGTTGTTCCTGGATATCCAAGTACCATAGTAAAATCATCCTTTTTAACACCCTTTAATGAAATAGGTAAAAAGTGTTTTGGAATGTATGGTACGTTCTTTTTTGAATAATCTGCAGGACCTCCAGAAGGAGACATATATACTCTGAAAATTGAAAAATCAGCAGTATGACGAGGCCACATCCAATTATCAGCATCAGCACCAAATCTGCCAAGTGCTTCAGGAGGTGCTCCAACTAATCTAACATCTTTGTATGTTTCATAAACGAACAAATAATATTCATTTCCTTCAAAAAAGCCAGAAACTTTTGAATTGTATGCTGTCCCTGCAATAGCCTCAGCTTCAAGCTTTGTGGCAATTTCTTCAACTTTTGCTGCTCTATCTGCATCACTCATTTCTGGAGTAATTTGAGAAAGTATCTTTTGAGTAACATCCTCCATTCTAATTAAAAAAGAAGCACTTAATTTATCGTTTTTTAGTTCTTCATTTTTATTCATAGCCCAAAAACCGTTGGCAAGAAAATCTTTTTCAACAGTACTATGCGCTTGAATGTAAGAATAACCACAATGGTGGTTGGTAAGCATTAATCCTTCACCAGAAATCATTTCTGCAGAACAAGCTCCATTATTCAACATTACAATGGCGTCTTTTATACTCGAGTTATTAACGCTGTAAATTTCTTCAGCGGTTAAATGAAGTCCCATTTTTTGCATATCAACATAATTCAAACGGTTAATTAGCAAAGGCAACCACATTCCTTCATCGGCTTTTGCAAGAAAACTAAAGCCAAGTGTTAAATAAATGACGGAAAATAAGACCAATTTTTTTATCATAATTGTAAGTTTTGAATTGGGGGATGAAACTATTATTTTTGAAAAATATTCTTATATGAACCACAAAAATAAACTTTTATATTTTAATCAAAAAATTATTTGACATTTATTTCTCTTTTTTCATTAATAATTTGTTTAATACTCTTTTTTTTAACGTTTATTCTATTAATACTATTTCTTGTGAAAATATTTGTAGTTTTCCTTTTATTACTTTTCAAAAGTTTAATATATTCGCAGAATAATATTTTTTTCTGAATCTATGAAAGGATTGTCATTTTTTTAAACTTTCTTTTGATGTTAATAATTCTTTTTGAAATAATTTGCATTTTTTAAAACTATATAAGTTTTTTTGCGTATAAGTTTATTTAAATAGTCTTTTACTTTATTTTAGCCAATATTTGTTCATAATAAACAGAAAAACATGAAAAAAATTCTAATCTTTTCTATTGTCACAATCCTTTCTTTTGCTTTTACAAATACCGCAAAATCTCAAACCGAAGATTTTAAAACCAAATATGATCTTGCCGAAGGGATGATGAATGATGGAAATTACACTGCAGCTTTACAGATTTTTTTATCATTAGATTCCATTAAACCACAAAATTCAAATATTAATTTTCAAATTGGAATGTGCTATATTAATTCTACAAGCGACCAAACAAAAGCAATTCCTTATTTTGAAATGGCAAAGAAAAATGTATCAAAAAAGTATACTGGTGGTTCAAAAGAGGATCGTTGTTCTCCTTATGTATTCTATTATTTAGCAAAAGCATATCACCTTGACTATAATTTGGACAAAGCAATTGAGTATTTTAATAAATTCAAAGAGTATTTTAATTATAAAACAGATCGTGCTATCGTTGAACAAGCCGACAGACAAATAGAAATGTGCAACAATGCAAAAAAATCAATGGCAGATGCAGGTAAACTAAAAATTGAAAATTTAGGTCCCAATATTAATAGTCCTTATCGAGACTACTCTCCCGTAATTTCTTTAGATGGGTCTACTTTAATTTTTACATCACGTAGAAAAGTTGGCGAAAATCCTAAAAAAGAAAAAGATGGCAGATACTTTGAAGATATTTATATTTCAAAATATAATTCTGAGACAAAACAATGGGATCAGGCAAAAAGTATTGGAGATTCAATTAATACAAATCTTCATGAAGCCTCTATTAGCTTGTCTGCGGATGGCAAACAATTGTTTTTATACAAAAGTGATGGAAAGGATGGAAATATATATGTAAGTAAAAACATAGATGGCAATTGGAGTTCTCCGCAAAAATTGCCCGAACCTATTAATTCAAAGGCTTGGGAAACCCATGTATTTTTAACAACCGATGGAAATACTTTATATTTTGTAAGTGATCGTTCTGGGGGTTTTGGTGGAAGAGACATTTATTCTAGCAAAAAAATATCAGAAGGTGTTTGGGATAAACCTATTAATTTAGGTCCTGTTATTAATACAAAATACGAGGAAGAATCTCCATATATTGTTACAGATTCTTCGGGAACAACTTTATACTTTAGTTCAAAAGGACAAGGAAGTATTGGTGGTTTCGATATTTTTACTTCCAAACAAAAAATTGATGGCACTTGGTCGGAACCAAAAAGTATGATTTATCCAATTAACACATCGGATGATGACGTTTTCTATGTTCCAACTCAAGATAAAAAACATGCCTATTATGCTTCTGGTAAATATGGAGGACTTGGTGATTTAGATTTATATTATGTAACAATTCTAAATGAAGGTAAAGCCGATTCCACAAAAATTGACACAATTGTTACACAACCTGTCGACACCGCAAAAATTGTTAAAAATGTAATTACTCCCCAGGATACCGTTAAAAATATAGTTGTAATACCTCAAGATACTGTTAAAAATGTAGTAATTACTCAAGTGGATACTAATAAACTTAACATCTATACCGTTCAGGTTGGTGCAGGAAATATGAACTTAAGTTATTTTAGTAAAGTTAAAGATTATGAAATAAAACTCAATAAGAAAGATCTATTAAAAAGATTTATTGTAGGTCGTTTTACCAATAAAGAAGAAGCTTTTACTTTTAGACAAAAAATGGTATTTCTTGGCTATGAAGACGCCTTTGTTAGAACAATTAGTGCCACAAATGATATTGATGTAGGAGAAGGTGTTATTATGAGAAATGTATATTTTGAAAATACTACTTTAAAACCTGAGTCTAACAATGAAATAAATAAATTTATAGATTTTTTAAAATTAAACCCTAGTTTTGTAATCGAGATTTCCTGTCATACCGACAATACTGGTGATGCAGCAACTAACACTTCATTAACAGACAGTAGAGCAAAATCGGTAACAGAATACATTGTTTCGAAAGGAATTGAGCCAAGCAGATTGTCTTATAAAGGTTATGGTTCTAAGAAACCTTTTGCAACTAACTCCACAGTAGAAGGCAGAAAAACAAACTGCCGAACCGAATATTGTATTATTAAAAAATAAAAAAAAGGTCGAAAATTTCGACCTTTTTTTTTATTTTTTTAATGAGAGCTCATTTAAAAGATATCCCGCTCCTGCATATTTTTCAATTAGGAATAAAATATATCGAATATCAACATTGATGCACCTTTGAAGCTCTGGCTCAAAAGCGATAGAAACACTCGTGGCCTCCCAATTAATATCGAAAACTAATCCTACCAACTCTCCATTTCCATTCAAAACCGGAGCTCCAGAAGTTCCGCCTGTAATGTCATTATTTGTTATGAAGCAAACTTTAACTTTTCCATTTTCGACATAAGTCCCAAAATCACGATCCCTGTATAATTCCTTAAGCTTTTCAGGAACATCGAAATCTTGTTTGTTTGGATCAACCCTATCCATTAATTCTTCAAAAGTTGTATAATAATTATAGTTTTTCTGACCTGTCGGATTATAATCGGTAACTTTTCCATAAGAAAAACGCATCGTTGAATTTGCATCAGGATAAAAAGATTTTCCTTTTTCCAAACTCATTATTCCATCAATAAATAATCTTGTGTGTTCCTCTAAATCCAATTTTGCTTGATTAAATGGTTTCACAATTTCCTCATGTTTTTCAAAAAAAGAAACCATGGTAGAATATGCAGGATCCTTTTCTATTTTTTTATAATCCGGTTTTATTAAAAACTCCAAAACCTTATCTTTGCTAGAAAAAATTGATTTTTCAAACATGTCATTTACAAAGGATTTTACGTCACCCTTGAACTTTTTTTGAATTACTTCTTCATATATAAGTGGAAACTGATTTTTTGGAACATCCTCAAAATACATTTCAAGCAATGCTAAAGTTATTTTCTTGTCTGTTTCTAAGTTATAACTTTTAAAATATTGTTTTGCAGCATAAATTAAATTCTGGGTTAAACTATTTATTTTTTCTTGGTTATCGCCAACTTTAAGTTCGTTATATAAATCTTTAAATTGAAATGCATAATTCAAGATCTCGCCACCTCTGTTTATTGCTTCTTTATAATAAACTTCAGAAACATTATATTTTCTCAAATCCTCAAACGTTTTGGAAAGTTCATTCAAAACATTTCCATATATTTCTTTTCTTTTGGGAGTTTCATTTACCCACTTCGTAAACGCTTCTTCCGTTTTTTGTTTTTTGTCTATTACATTTAGTTTTGTTAAAACTTGTATTTGACCAGTAAAATATTTCCAATAATTATCCGTGCGTGCATATTTCGATGCATACTTAATCCTTAAATCTTCGCTTTGATCCATATCTGCTTTCATTAAATCTAATTTCATTCCGCGAATTTTAACAATTGAAGGATTGGTCTGTTCTAACAACATTTTAACACCATAAGAGGACAAAAATCTATCTGTTGTTGCAGGATAACCCAAAACCATAGTAAAATCATCTTTTTTTATCCCTTTTGTAGAAATTGGAAGAAAATGCTTTGGAACATAGGGAATATTTTTCTTTGAATAATCTGCAGGCTTGCCATCAGGTGACATATATATTCTGAAAAATGCAAAATCACCAGCATGCCTTGGCCATCTCCAATTATCTGCTTGATCGGCAAAAGCCGCAATTGATTCTGGCGGAGCGCCCACTAATCTAACATCTTTATATGTTTCATAAACAAACATATAATATTCATTTCCATTAAAAAAACTTTTAACAGTTGCTGTATAAGTGGTGTTAGATGTGGCCTCTGCAGCAAGCTTTGATGAGATTTCGTCAATTTTTGTTGATCTTTGGTTTTCCGTCATCCCTGGAGTAATCTGAGACAGAATTTTTTGAGTAATATCTTCCATCCTAATTAAAAAGGTAGCAGTTAACTTATCGTTTTTCAATTCTTCCATTTTGGACATCGCCCAAAATCCATTTTTTAAATAATCCTTTTCAACAGTGCTATGATTTTGAATAAAACCATAAGCACAATGATGATTTGTCATTAATAAGCCTTCTTTTGATATCATTTCCGCGGAGCAAAAACCATCATTTAGTGATACTATTGCATCCTTAATACTCGAATTGTTGACACTATAAATTTCTTCTGCAGTTAGTTTTAGCCCCATTTTCTGCATATCAACATAATTAAGGCGATTAATCAATAAGGGGAGCCACATTCCTTCATCTGCTTTTACAACATTTTGGTTAAAAAGAAATAAAGAAAACAATAGAAAAATACCTTTTTTTATCATAGCAATAAGGGTTTAATGACGAAAAATAAAGCAAAGATAATAAATATAATTTTAATTAATTTTTTTAACAAAAATTACATTTTTATGACAACAAAAAAAGGTCACCAATTTGGTGACCTTTTTTTGTTTAATTTATGAGTGACTATTTGTCTTTGTCACCACCAGCAAGCAATACAAAAGAATAAGTTCCGTTGCAGTCACCATCAGCAAACCATTCTTTAGTTTGTCCTGTTGTTATTGCATAAATGGTTTTGTAACCTGTTCTTGCTTTTACTGTTGTTTCTGCCCATGCATCTACTACGCCTTTTGATACGCCATCAACATAAACTTCTACCATAAATCCCGTATTGTTTACAACATTGATGCTACAATCTTTTTTACCTCTGGTTTTTTGTTGATCTAAAGCTGGATCTTGTTGTGGGTTTTCATCTGTTGTTGGCATTTGCGCTTTAATATGTGGGTTTTGACCTCTTGTTTTTTCTACGCTTTTTGCTTTAATTTCTACTTTTTTTACATCTTGAGCGAATGTATTTGCTGTGAAGATTTGGCTTACAAAAGCCACCATTGCGATTACTAATAATTTTTTCATTGTTTTGGGATTTTGTTTGTTAATAATTTATTTTTTGTTTTAAATTTCCGTGATTTGAATATGAATAAAATAACTTTTTAAAAGGTAACCGATAATTTTTATTTTTTTTTATTTGTTGCAAATTTAATGTTAATTCCTTTCCAACAACCATTAATAAAACCAAAAATTAAAAAGTAACCAGGGAAAATGAAATTTGTTTACGTGGTTTTATTTTTTCTGTTGCAAAAACCGTACAAAAAAATAAAGTATCTACTACTAAAAAATATTTTTTGTATTTTTGATTTTTAGTTTCAAATATCATTACAATATTGTATATAAGTTTTTTATTAAAAAGTTCTAAGAAGCTGGTTACCTTTTTATATTTAGATTTATAAATTCCCAACAAATGCAAGAAGAGGAAAAAATCATTAATGATTTAAAAAATTGCAACGAAGATGCGCTTCAGTATTTGTATGAAAATTACAGACAGCAGTTTATCAAGTGGGCGACATACAATTACCATATTGCAGTTGAAGAGGCTGAGGATATTTATTCTGACACAATTATTGATGTTTATCAGAATATTAGAACAGAAAAATACGTAAAACAAAGTAATAGTTCTTTAAAATCTTATTTATTTGAAGTCGGGAAATATAAAATCCTAAATCTAATTAATAAAAAGAAGTTGAATGATGTTCACCATCAAAACATTTATCATTTAAATGTTGATAAGAGACAAGATTCTCCAGAAGTTAATCAGTTTAGTGAAGACTTAGCAATAAAAGTAAAAGAGTTAATGAACTTACTTGATGATAAATGTAAGGAGGTTCTCACTCTTTACTATTTTTATAATCTTTCAATGGAAAAAATTGCTGAAAAAATGGATTTTAAAAACGACGACGTTTCAAAAAATAAGAAATTGAAATGTTTAAGAAGGCTCCAAGAGCTAACTTTTGAACGTTATGAAAAAGCAGATTTTTTTTAATAAATAAATCCAGAGATTATGAATGATATAACTTATTTTGATGATTATTACCACAAGAGATTAAGTCCTGAAGAAAATTCAATCTTCGAAGAAAAGCTTGTTTCAGATTCTGAATTAAAAAGAGAATATGATATTTTTCTCAGTTTTGTAAGTGGGATCAATTTATTTGAAAAAGAAAGACTCAAAGAATTATTTAAAGAAAAAAGAGACGAATCGCGATTTAAAATAAATCCTTATGTCAAAGCAAAATCCTTTAAAACATTCTATTTTGCGGCAGCAGCAAGTTTGATTATTCTTCTTATTCCTGGATATTTTCTTTATCAAAAATTAAATTCAAATCAAAAAATATATAACGAGTACGTTTACCAAGATGGAGGGATTCCAGTATTAATGGGAGCCACAAACAATGTTGATTTTAATAAAGGGATGATCGAATACAAAGATCAAAAATTTGAAAAGGCGATTGTTTATTTTAATCAGTTATTATCAACCAATCCAAATAACGACACCTTAAATTATTACGCAGGAAACTCTTATTTATATTCTGACAATTCAGAGGCCGCCATCAGTTCGCTTTCAAAGGTTAACTCAAAGCAATCTGCATTTTATTATCCTGCAAAATATAACTTGGCACTGGCTTATATTAAAATTAAAGAAACTGATAAAGCTAAAGCCATCTTGGAAGACCTTTCTAAATCAAACGAACATTTTCTTTGTGAAAAGGCTAAAAAACTTCTTGAAGAATTATAGATTATTGCTTTCGCACCAAGTTTAATGAGTATCCAATAACAATTAGCAATAGAAAAATAATAATTCCAAGGTTAAACTTGCTATTATCTTCGAAAGCGTATGGACTTGGATCCCCACTAAAAACAAACCCTCCCCAAAAAAAAGGATTTGCCGTAGTTTCATTGGATTCTTTTAAATATTTGATTTTTGCTTTATGCAAAGCCTCATCTTTGTAATGCCCAGCTAAAATTCCTTCATAAAAGTATTTTAAAAGCTTATTGGTTTCCTGTTCGTCAACCTCCCAAAGCGAATAAACAAGTGATGGGCATCCAGCATAGCTAAAACCATGAGATAAACTCATTATGCCTTCGCATTTATTAAATTGTCCAATACCGGTTTGACAACTAGCCAAAACAACCAAAGAGGCTTTAAATTGCATATTGTATAAATCTGATGCCAGAAAAAACGGATTTTGTGTTTTTGATTTTTCAATATCCGAAAAAGCAATTTCTGTTTTCATCGGAAATTCGTCATTAACAATAGTGTGAGACGATATATGCAAAATATCAAATTTTATTGCTTCTTCCTTAAAATTATTAATTGATGCTTGCTCACGAATAAAAAAACCTCCTTCAAAAACTTTTTTAAGCTCAATTAAAAACTTCTCTGACCAGCGTTGTTCTGATAAATTCAAAAATACAGAATCTGTTAAACTGTTGCCTTTATAAAATGCTTTTAATTTAGAATCAAAAATTGGAGCAAATGCAGCAATTTTAGGGTTTTTATTATTGGACTTCAATGAAATATTTTCAAAAAGTATTGTTGCAGATGGGCTATAGGAAAATTGATATTTATAAATTAAATAATCTAAAGACTTATAATTTGCTGAGGTTAATTTTTTATTTGTTGTTGTGAGACATTCGAAGGGAATATATCCTAAAATTCCATCTGGAATTACAATCAATTTCTCTGTTGAGCTAAAGTACCGTTCTGTTGGCTTAATCAACGCTTCATAAAGGAGGAAAGAGGTTTTTTGATATTCATTAAAATTACTTTTTGTAATACTATTTACAAACGCTTTTAAATTTTCCTTGAATACAGAATCATTTGAAATCTTAATAAAACCATCCTTTTTCGTTCCAATAATAAAGCAATAAATTGAAGTCTCTGTGTAAAAATACTCTAAAAGAGTTGTATTTGAATTAAGCAATTTGCGTTTCACAATTTCAATGTTTGCAAAAAAACTCTTATGTTTAAGATTGTAATATTTAGGGTATTTATTTTGCATCATAAAATTCAGAGAATCTGTTTCTTGCTGCAAATAACTTAATTCCTTCTCATAAATGGCTATTTGCTTTAGATTCTGACGCTCTGGATCCTTTGCAATTTCATTATCTAAATTATTTTTACAAACAATAATTTTTGCTGAAAGGTCTTTTTCCTTTTCAAAAAGGTGAGAAGGAATTCCTGCACTGATTTTTACTTTGGCATTTTGCAATGACTCAATAAGCAATAAATTTTTGTTTTTTTCAGCGTATATGAAGGCTTTTTCCAGATATTCGGTTTTTTGGCCTTTCTGATAAAGGTCAAAAGCATTTGAAATTGCCTTTTCATAAATAGGGAAGATGAACCTTGAAAGCAATACTTTTGACCCAATATTTTTGTAATCTTTAATTATTGAATCAATTACTGCTATTGTTTTGCCAAATATTGTGAAAAGGAGTTCTGGATTTTTAGATTTTTCTAAAAGAGAAATTATTGAAAGGTAATGATTAAAGGAATTGAGATATTGTTTATCCTTTTTTAAGAATTCTGCAAATTTCAATTTACTCTCAATATCTTCTTTACCTTGAGGATATAATACATTGCTTGCTCCAAAAGAAAAATCCTGGAGAAAAGCGATAAAAAAAACTAAAATGAAAAAAGTTTTTTTCAAAAAAATGAAAATTAATTAATTTGTCATCAAAAGTAAATCATTTTTACTTTTCCCGACATTTTTAATTTCAATTTTATAATTTCCTGTGGTTTTTGGTGTAAAAGAAATATAGCAATTATCCGGTGTGCTGGGATTTGTTTTTATTATTGTTCCATTTTGATCATAAACAGTAAGGTTAAGAGGGGCACTTCCTTCACCCATTACAAAAACCTCAGCTATTTCTTTAGCATTAAAAACTGTTTGCAATGCAATATTACTATTAGAATATAGGGTTATTTCTTTTACCAAAGGACTGTATTTTCTCCCTCTATTTTTTGCAACTTGATCTGAATGGGATTCTTTTTCAATTTTATACGCTAAATTAATGATTGAAGAATCATTGTCGGCGAGTTTTATTGCATCAGCAATAAGTGAATTGATGTTTATTGAAACTTTTTTTCTTTTTGGATTCTGCGAAGAAGTATCGGCCTTACCAATAATTTCAATATTTGTTAATTTAAATTCACCTTTTATGGGGTTATCTATTAATGTTTGAGCTGCTGAAAGTAAATAAATTGGTTTATCATTTTCATAACCAAACCGAGCCAATTGCATGGCAAAAGAAACAGCAGTCATTTCTTGACTGGGCTTTTGTCCTCGTTCTTTGTTTTCCTGAGAATAGGCAGATTCCATTCCTTGAACTGACAACAAAATAAAAATGAAAATAAAATTTCTCATGAAAATAAAATTTAAAAAAATACGGCTTAAAGCTTAAGCCGTATTTTTAATTATTAACAATTTTCCCAAATGTTAGTTAGTAATGAAAACGCATTTCATATCATCAGTTGAAGCGTTTTTTAAAGTAATTTTATAAGATTCTGCTTTTGAAGGAGTCCAAGTAAAATAACCTTTGTCGCTACTTTCAGATTTAACAATTTCTCCTTTTGAGTTTTCAACAATAATTTCTGGAATAGCTGCAGCACTTGATTTTACAGAAATTTCTGCTTTAGAATTAGCAACATAAGTGATTTGATAAACTTTTACTGCACCAGCCATAATTCTGCAATTATATGCTAAAAGTTCTGACATTGATCCTCTTGTTTTTTCTGGTTTTTGACCTTCAACTTTAGTAATCATAGCTAAAACTGCTTGATCTCCATTAGCTAATTTTTTTGCATCTTCCAATAATTGTTTTGCACTAAATTCAGCATTTTCTTCTCCAGCAACTTTCTTTTCATTTGCAGGAGTAGCGTTTAAAATAGATGCTGCAGTAATTAATGCCAAAGATGACTTGTTTTGATAACCATAATCTGCGAAATCTGCTGCTGCTGTTAAATTTGAAATTTGTTTACTTGGGGTGTTTTTTGTTGCTTGAGCGAAAACACTAGTTGTAGTAAAAATACATACAACTGCAATAATCATTAGGTTTGTGATTTTTTTCATTTTTTTCATTTTTTAATAATTAATACTTGTTTTTAATTGTTTATGTTATTGAATTATTTAGGTTTACTTGCAATCATAACTCTGTTAATTGACCAACTTGCAGGTGTTAATAATTGTCCTCGAGTTGCGGCACCAACATTTAACAATCCTGATAAGCCACCTTTATCAATTCCTCTTGTTCTAACTCCTGTCATTTCTAAAGCTGAAGGATTTGGTAGGGGTTCATCGGTTGTAAGCATTATATAAGAGTCCATTCCAAAAGGTTCGCTGACCATTAATTTTGTTCTTCCTAAAGCCATTTCTTTTGGAACATCCCCTTCAATAATTCTAGGGAATTGGTTTTCAACACTTCCTTGTCTTGGGTAAAGCAGGCAAGTTGTTCCTTTGCTGTCTATTACGAATACATAGATGTAGCGTTTTGAACCATCCCAGTAAGAAATATTTTCTTTATCAGAAACAAGCATTAAAGAAAGAGTGTCTCCTTTATATACTGTTCCATTTGTTAATAAATTCTTGCTAGAACCTTTTTTAATTGCTAAATTAAAAGGAAATGCGCCATCATCAGGTGGATTTGATAAAGTTAACCATGCTTTTATTTTAGCGAGTTTTAATGTGAAATCTTGCAAACTATCTGAAGTAAGATTTAATTTATTTTCTTCAGCGTTAAGCTTAATAAAATCAGTTCTAACTGGTAATGTATTGGTTCTATTGGTGTCCAAAACAGTTACCTGAGGAATAACATAAGCATATTCTATTTGATTGTTTTCCCATCTGCCAGTTAAATAATATTGAGCATCAGTGCCACTTTGAGAAGCCTCTACAGCTGTATTAATTTTGTAACCTTCCATTATTTGGTCTTTTAAGACAGTTGTTGGTGGCAGGCTAACGAAAAGTTTATCACCATTCTTTAATTTGCTACTAACCGCTTTTTCTGTTGGAGATTTTCCTAAAGAAACATTTTTTCCATCAGGGAAACCTAACATCCATTCAGTTCCAGTATAAAAAACAGTATGAGTTGGAGCTTCGGCACTTGGATCAGAAATCCATTTTATACTTTTATTGTTTTTTAAGGTGCTTAATTGTTTTGCAATTGAAGCCAAATCATTGTAATTATAAGTGGTTTTTGGAACGTAGACTTTTAGGTTTGGACCATTTGCAGTAGACCAAGAAGCCAATTCAAACATATCCCCAGGTTTAACGTTGCCGATATCACCTTTTACCAATTGGCCAACACAACTATTAACTCCCTTCATTTGAGTAATTTTAATTTTGGCAATGGTATCTTTATTAACCATTTTAATAAGCTCGCAATTAATATTTAATCCCGAAGCATATCCTCCTTGAAAAACAATATTGTCTTTATCCTGAGGTTTTATAACTGGAACTAAGGTTTTTCCAGAAATAGATCCTTGAGGATATCCAAAAATGGTTTTATTTTTACGATCATCATTTCCAGCCAAAACTGGTTCTTGAGTTTTTCCGTTGTATTTCATAATAGCACGGATGCTATTAAAAATATCCGAAGTTTTTGCATTTACAGAGGCCGATTTTAATGTTTGCAATAGTGCTACAGTGAAAGCTCCGTGAGGTGAGCCGTTTTCGTCTTTTTGCTCGCTGGCAAATTCAAAATCTTGGGCTGCAGAAATAATTAAAACGCCATTATTTTCGGGTTTTGGGGAAATGCTTCCATCTTTTGCATCGGAAGGATCTGGTATCATCCAGCGCAATTTTGGTGTATCATCAGATAATTTACCTCTACCAATTGAACCACTATGACAGCTGTCATAAATTACAGTCAAAATAACGCCTTTATCAGCAAAACTTTGAAAAATTTTTGCTAATTCTTTATCTCTAATATCTTTTGTTCCATTCCAAACATCGGCAGGAACCATTGTTTCGTCTTCTTTATCAGACTCGTCAGAAAGTGAATTTTTTACTTGAGATCCATGACCAGCATAATAAATTACAACCATGTCGCCTTTTTTAGAACTGTTGAGAAGTTTTTCAAACTCCCCTAAAATTCTTTCTCTTGAACATTCTTGGTTCATAATCATTGCAGTGTTTTCTTCTTTAAACTCATAACGAGACATCAGAACTTCTTTAACTGCTTTTGCATCGTTAACACAACCATCAAGATCCATCCATTCTCCCTTAGAAATACCCCTGCTATTTGAAACCATTGCTACTGTTTCATTAGCAGGAGGATTATAAATATCAATCCCAATAAACAAGGCTCTTTTTGTTTGTGCTTTAATATTGTTTGTTGTAAAAATATTAAGGGCAATTACAAATCCTATTATTAATAATCTATTGAATTTTGTCATATGGCTTGAATATTGAAATTTTATTCTTTTCTTTTTTTTATTTCTATTATTTATCTTTATCGCCACCAGCAAGTAATACAAAAGAATAAGTTCCGTTGCAGTCACCATCAGCAAACCATTCTTTAGTTTGTCCTGTTGTTATTGCATAAATGGTTTTGTAACCTGTTCTTGCTTTTACTGTTGTTTCTGCCCATGCATCTACTACGCCTTTTGATACGCCATCAACATAAACTTCTACCATAAATCCCGTATTGTTTACAACATTGATGCTACAATCTTTTTTACCTCTGGTTTTTTGTTGATCTAAAGCTGGATCTTGTTGTGGGTTTTCATCTGTTGTTGGCATTTGCGCTTTAATATGTGGGTTTTGACCTCTTGTTTTTTCTACGCTTTTTGCTTTAATTTCTACTTTTTTTACATCTTGAGCGAATGTATTTGCTGTGAAGATTTGACTTATAAAAGCCACCATTGCGATTACTAATAATTTTTTCATTGTTTTTGGTTTTATTGTTAATAATAATTTTTTTCGTTGTTATGTGGGTTAATAAAATCGAAAATAAAAAGGTAACCGAAAAAAGATATTTTTTTTATTTATTTTTTATTTTCAGTTTTTCCTCCTCCTGGAAAAGTGATTTTTGTAAGAACATCGAAATATTTCTATTTGTTTTCTTTTTTAATGTTAATCTGTATGAAATTTTCGATAAAATTAATAATAATATTGTATTAAACAAAAAGGTTTGTCTAAAATTTTAAATGGAAAACGGATTCGTATTTGAAAATTTTTCTGTGTTAGAAAAAAAGTGACTTTTTTCTTCTGACTGTTTTAGATAATCTATACATTTGAAAAATTGTTTTTAATAATTTTCAATTTCGCAAAATGAAACAAAAATTCGACCCAGGTAAGAATTATAGAGAGTCTAAAAAAGCCATAGGTTATATTACTCGTAAAAAAGCTACTCAAAAAACGTATGATGATATAGGTTTCATGTCTGGACTTGAAATTCATCAGCAACTTTTAACAAAAGAGAAGCTTTTTTGTCGTTGTCCTGCTGGAGTTTATCAAAAACCAAATCAATATGATGCAGAAGTTGTTCGTCATATGCGTCCTACGCTAAGCGAACTTGGGGAATATGATGGAACAGCATTGATGGAATTCAAAACAAAAAAGGAAATTGTTTATAGAATAAAAAATGAAACGACTTGTACTTACGAAGTAGATGATACTCCACCATTTCCAGTGAATAGAGAGGCTTTACAAATTGCTATCGAAATCTCATTATTATCAAAACTAAGTATTGTTGGCGAAGTTCACATTACCAGAAAACAATATTTAGATGGAAGTATCCCAACAGGTTTCCAAAGAACTGCAATTATTGGTGTTGAAGGAGAAATTCCACTTAAGAATAAAAAAGTTCGATTGATACAATTGAGCATGGAAGAAGATTCTTGTAGAGAGATTTCTGATATCGGACATACAAGAATTTATAGAACAGATAGACTTGGAATGCCTTTAATTGAAACCGTTACTTATCCAGACATGACAAATCCTGATGAAGTAATGGAAGCAGCCAATTATATCCGTTTTTTAAATAGAAGTACAGGAAAAGTTCGTACCGGTATTGGCGCAGGAAGAGAAGATGTAAACGTAAGCTGCAAAGGTGGAACCCGAGTTGAAATAAAAGGTGTTGCACACAATAAATGGATTCCTGAACTTACCCATAACGAATGTTTCAGACAATGGGCCTTGCTTCATGTAGCAAAACTTCTAAAACAAAAAGAAAAAGATTCAAAAAAATGGAATCTTTCTTATGAATATCTTGATTTCGATTCATGTAATTTTACTCATGAACCAATCCTTGATGCCAAATCAAAAAAATACAAATTGGTTGGTGTGAATTTGCCAAATTTTCAAGGAATTTTATCTCATTTTACCCAACCTGGAAAAATGTTTGTAAATGAAATTAGCGAAAGATTAAAAGTAATTGCTTGTTTGGAATTACCAAATATGACTCATTCAGAAGAGTTTGATTTCGTGATAGCTGACGATTGTTTTGCTAAAATAAAAAAGGTTTTAAAATCAGGCGAAAATGATGCACAAATAGTTTTCTGGGGACCAGAAGACGATGTAAAAACAGCAATAGAAACCATCGAAGAACGTTGCAGAATGGCTTTTGATGGCGTTCCAAATGAAACCAGAAAAGCATTGGTAAATGGAATTAGTATTTTCGAAAGAGTATTACCTGGGGCAGACAGAATGTACCCTGATACCGATTCTAAGCCAATTCCATTGGAAGATTCCTTTATCGAAGAATTAAGAAAAACGGTTCCTTCGGATATTATTGACAGATACAATCAATTAAAGAAATGGGGAATTCCAGAAGATACTTATACTTTCATTTTTAAGAAGAATTTGTACCCACTTATTGAACGTATCATCACAGACCTCAAGCAAAATCCTGTTTTTGTAGGAACATTCTTTGGTCATAAATTAAAATATGTTGAAGGTCATTACACCCCATCAACAGGTTTTACATATGAAAAAATTTACGATCTATTTAAAGAAGTTCAATCGAAAAAAATAGACGTTGCTTTAATGAAATTACTTTTACCAGTGGTTTATCAACATCCAAAAATGGATTTTGATTCCGTTTTAACAAGCATTAATTTCAAAAAAATTTCAAAAGATAAAATTGTTTCAAACATTTCCTTTTTGAAAGAGAAGTTCGACAAAATCAGAATTTCAAAAAAAGGTCACGTTGAATCAAAATGGATAATGGGCGAATTAAGAAAAGTTGCCATTGGAAATATTTCATTGTCAGAACTAAAAACCCAAATCGAAAAAAAATAAATTACTGTTAAAAATAATAACAATGAGCGAAGATTTTTTTCAAGGATATAAAGGTGCAGCCTTAGAAGTATTAAAAAAATATTCAGTTAGAGTATGGGGGCAAACCGTAGTTCATACCACCAGAGGTACTTTTACGGGGACCGTATTGCCTAGATCTGAAAACGACGACGACAAGCATATTGTTGTGAAGATTGCAACAGGATACAATATTGGTGTTGATGTTGGAAACATCACTGAAATGAGTGAAACTGGCTATAAGAAAGCCAACTATCAGATTCCAGAAAAGGAATTTCCTTATACAAAAGGATTGCCAAAAGTAAAATTAATAGGAACTGGAGGAACAATTGCTTCCAGACTTGATTATAGGACAGGTGCTGTAATTCCAGCTTTTTCTCCTGGTGAACTTTATGGTGCGGTTCCTGAATTGGCAGATATTTGTAATTTAACTACTGAAAAAGTTTTCGCTGTTTTTAGTGAAAATATGGGTCCTGAGCAATACATTAAATTGGCAATTCAAATTGGGAAAGAAATTGAAAATGGTATCGAAGGAATCGTGATTGGCCACGGAACAGACACTTTACATTATACTGCTGCTGCTTTAACATTTATGGTTCAAAATTCTCCAATTCCAATCGTTTTGGTTGGATCTCAAAGATCTTCTGACCGCCCTTCTTCTGATGCTGCATTAAATTTAATGCATGCTTGCACTGCAGCCGGACATGGAAATATCGCAGAAGTCATGGTTTGTATGTTTGGACCAACATCTGACGAATATGGTTTTTTACACCGCGGAACAAGAGTTAGAAAAATGCATTCCTCTTATCGTTCAACCTTTAGAACAATTGGAGATACACCATTAGCAACAGTTACAAGAAAAGGAGTAAATCCAATAAAACCAGAATACAATCATCGCAGAAAAGACAAAAATGTAATTATCAAACCATATTTCGAAGAAAAAATTGGAATGATTTATTATTATACCAATATGCAGCCAGACATGATTGATTCTATGGTTGACAATGGTTATAAAGGAATTATAATTATTGGAACTGGTTTGGGCCACGTAAACAAACCTCTTTATCCTGCAATTGAAAGAGCAACCAAAAAGGGAGTTGCAATTTATATGACGGTACAAACTATTTGGGGTTATGTTCACATGTTTGTATACGATACAGGTCGCGATTTAATGGCAAAAGGTGTAATTCCACTAGAAAATATGTTACCTGAAGTTGCTTATATTAAATTAGGCTGGGCAATGGGACAAACAAGCGATTTGGAAGAAGTAAAGAAAATCATGCTGACGCCAATAAACGATGAAATTACGAGACGCGAACCATATAATGGATACCTAGTTTATCAAGGAGGAGTTCCCGAAATTGAAGGTTTTATTAAAGAGCATCATAAATAAGAAAACAATATTTGAAAGCGACAAAACTATTAATAATTTTCCTGCTTCTTAATGTTACCGTTTTTTCACAAAATTCAGTAACAAAAACCAATATTCTAATTCCTAAAAAAAACAATCTCAATAAATACGGCTATATTGATGATAAAGGAATTCTAAAAATTGAATATCAATTTGATGTTGCAGATTCTTTTATTGGTGATCTTGCAAAAGTGAAGCAAGAGGAAAAATTTGCATTAATTGATACAACAGGAAAAGTAAAAACTTCTTGGTACAATGAAATCGGCATTTTTTGCGAAGGAATTGCCTTTGTAAGAAAAAATGAAAAATACGCCTATATAAATCAAACAGGTAAATGTTTTACGAAATGGTTTACTGATGCCGGTTCCTTTGCAAACGGAATTGCCGCTGTGGGTTTTGATGAGAAAAAAGGTTTTATCAATAAAAATGGCGAATTGATTTCTGAACTTTTTGATGGTGTTGTGCCTTTTTCAGAAAATTTTGCAGGCGTAATGCAAGATAATAAATGGGGCTTTATTGATTCTACTGGGAAAATTGCAATAAGCGTTCAATATGATCAAATTTATCCTTTCTCTAAAGGATTAGCTGGGGTTTTATTAAATGGAAAATGGGGGTTTATTGACAATAAAGGAATTCTTGTGATTCCTGCCGATTTTGATTTTGCCTATTCGTTTGAAGGGAAATTTGCAAAAGTTCAGAAAAATTATAAATGGGGATATATTGATAAATCTGGAAAAGTTTTAATCGATTGGTTTGATGACGTGTCTGATTTTAACGAAAGTTTTTCAAAAGTAAAAAAAGATGGAAAATATAGTTTTATTAGTCAAACAGACACTCTGAAAGTTGCATGGTTTGATGAATGTGGGAATTTTTCTAATGGCTTGGCAAAAGTTTTAAGTGAAGGGAAATGGGGATATCTTGACTCTCGAGGTAATCTTGCAATAAATTATCAATTTTTAGAAGCAGATCAATTTAGTGAAGGATTTGCAAAAGTTAAGTTGACGAAAAAATGGACTTATATTAATCGTGCAGGAACTGTAATTTCTGAAAGTTTTGAGGAAGGACAGCCTTTTGCCGAAGGGATGGCGATGGTAATGCGTGATGAAAAATATGGATATATTGATAAAAACGGAGCCGTTGTTGTTCCCTTTATTTATAATTTAGGATATTCATTTGCCGAAGGATTGGCAGGCGTTATGAAAGATGGTCTTTGGGGATTTATTGATAAAACGGGGACTGCAGTTATCGATTATAAATATTCGTTTGCTTATTCTTTTTCGAAAGGCTTTGCTTTGGTGAAGAAAAACGAGGTGATGTTTTACATCAATCCGAAAGATGAGTGTATTAAAAATTGTCCTTAATTATTGTAGACAAAATTCAGCGGCACTTTCCCCTGCTACATATCCAGTAGAAAAGGCAATTTGTAAATTGTAACCTCCGGTATCTGCATCCAAATCTAAAATTTCACCAGCAACAAAAAGGTTTTCCACCATTTTTGACTTCATCGTTTTTGAATCAATTTCATTCAAACTCACGCCACCCGATGTAACCATCGCATCAGCAAAAGATCTATTTTCAGTGATTTCAATCTTAAATTCTTTAATCCACAATCGCAATGCTTTTCTTTCTTTTGCAGAAATTTGTCCACCAAATTTATTCTGTGGTATTTCGCATATTTCCAAACAAACTGGAATTAATTTTGGCGCAATTATGAGATCCAAAATATTTTCAAAAAGTTTTTTGCCATGCTTATCTAGTAATTTCAATAAATAATTATCCACATCATTTTCAGAAATTTCAGGCAATAAATCAAATGCAAAAACTACTTTTCTGCCTTTCTGAAGATCATCCATAATATGTCGGCTTAAAGAATGCACTAGCGGTCCTGTGATTCCAAAATGGGTGAAAAGCATATCGCCAACTTGTTCAACTTTCTTTTTTCCATCCACCCAAACCACTATTTTAGTTTTGGGCAAGGTAAGTCCCTGAAGTTTTTGTGCCGAATTTCCAGCAGTAACGAGAGGAACCAGGGCGGGACGAATTGGAGTAATTTTATGACCCAAAGATTTAAACCATTTATAGCCATCACCACTCGAACCTGTTGTGGGGTAAGATGCGCCACCACACGTCACAATGAAACTTTTAGCGAAATATTTTATGTCACCTTCAACCAGAATATGTTCAATGCGGTTTTCATTTTTTACAAACTCTAAAACTTTGGATTGGCAAATAATTTCGATTCCAAGACTTCGATTCCATTCAACTAAAGCATTCACCACATCAACGGCTTTGCTGGATTTGGTGAAGACAAATTCGCCGTCTTCAACTGCGCAAGGAACGCCCCATTTTTCAAGCAAATTAACAATATCCTTCGAGAAAAATTTTGAAAAGGCACTGCGAACAAAACGACTGTCTGGTCCGATGTGTTTTAAAAATTCGCTTAATGGCGCCGTATTGGTGATATTGCATCTGCCGTTGCCAGTAATCATTAATTTTCTACCCGGACGATTCATTTTTTCGAGCAACAAGGTTTTGGCTCCACATTCTGCTGCTTTGCCAGCAGCTAATAATCCAGCAGCACCAGCGCCAATAACTATTACATCGTAAATTTTTGCCATTTTTTATCGTCTCTTTTTGAACGGTTTGTTACTGCCGAGTAATTTTGGTCTAGTTTCAGGAAAATGTTTTTGTTTGACTCCAAGTAAAGATTGAGCCAAATCTTCTCTACCCATACTTTTCAATAAAAAATGAATTTCGTTTTGCATTTCTCTTTTATACCAGAAGAAAAATGAATTTTGTGATTTCTTTTGCTTAATTTCTTTTACTGTATCAATTGGCTTTTGTGTGTAGGGATGAATTCCTGTATAGAAAATTACGGTTGATAAAGTCATTGGAGTTGGTGTGAAATCCTGAACCTGTTCAAGTCTATATCCCAAATCCTTTGTCGCAACAGCTAGTTCTGCCATATCTGTCATGGTGCAACCTGGATGACTGGAAATAAAATAAGGTATCAGCTGCTGATTTATCCCAAATTTTCTGCAAGTTTCGTCAAATATTTTCTTGAATAAAATGAATTTTTTAAATGAAGGTTTCCGCATTAAATCAAGCACTTTATCTGAAGAATGTTCTGGTGCCACTTTTAATCGGCCAGAAACATGAAAGCGAATTAATTGTTCGGCGTAAAGTGAATAGGAATTTTTCTTGTCTTTTTCTTTATCATCGGTCAAAAACAAATCATAGCGAACGCCACTTCCAATTGTGGCTTTTTTTACCAATGGATGTAATGCAACTTTTTTATAGATTTCAAGAAGTGGCGCATGATTCGAATTTAAGTTTTTGCATACAATTGGGTGAATACAAGATGGTTTTCGGCAAGTTTCACAAATCTTTTTATCGATGCCCGACATTTGATACATATTTGCGGATGGCCCACCTAAATCGCTAATTTGTCCTTTAAAATCTGGTAGTTTCGTAACCTCTTCCAATTCATTTAAAATGGATTTTTGAGAACGGCTGGTGACAAATTTTCCCTGATGCGCTGAAATAGTGCAAAAGCTACAACCACCAAAGCAACCACGATGTAAATTGATTGAAAACTTAATCATATCGTAAGCGGGAATCGGGTCTTTCTTAAAATATTTTGGATGAGGCAAACGGGTATATGGCAAATCAAAAGAAGCATCAATTTCTTTTTCTGTCATGGTTGGAAAAGGAGGATTCAAAACCAAAACTTTATTCTCAACTTTCTGAAAAATTTGTGCAGTAGAAATGATATTAGATTCTTCCTCTATTTTCTTGAAGTTGCTGGCGTATGCCGATTTGTTCTTCAAACAATTTTCGTAAGAATCCAACTCGAGTTTTTTCCAGTTTTCGTTTCCGGAAAAACCTTCTGCATCCTCAACAATAAAAGCAGTTTGAGGAATATTTTTAATTGTATTGAAAGGAATATTTTGCTTTAGTAAATTTAATAATTGTTTTAAGGGTTGTTCGCCCATTCCATAAAGCAACAAATCGGCGCCACTTTCGAGCAAAATGGGTTTCATTAATTTGTCTGACCAATAATCATAATGCACAAATCGGCGTAACGAAGCTTCAATACCACCAATAATAACAGGCGTTTCAGGATAAATTGATTTTAAAATTTTAGTGTAAACAATGGTTGCATAATCAGGACGAAACCCAGCTTTTCCACCAGGTGTATAAGCATCATCAGAGCGCAGGCGTTTGTTGGCGGTATAATGATTTACCATTGAATCCATGCTTCCAGCAGTAACGCCAAAAAACAAACGAGGTTTTCCAAATTTTTTGAAATCGCGCAAATCGTCTTTCCAGTTGGGTTGTGGCACAATTGCCACACGAAAACCTTCCTTTTCAATAATTCTTCCAATTACTGCATGCCCAAATGATGGATGGTCAACATAAGCATCTCCAGTAATTATAACAACATCAACTTCATCCCAACCTCTTCCTTCGAGTTCTTTTTTTGTAATAGGAAGCCAATCATTGATGTTGTAAGTTGCCATTTTTTATGATGCTTTCGGTAAAATACAAAAGTACAGAATTTTTAATCAGCAGAAAATCCTAAAAATCACAGTGAATTTTTAATGTGAATCAATATCATTCAACATCAAAAACAAATGGTTCAACACTTTGGTGATTTCGAAAATGTATTCGTTAATTGCTTTTACGCTTCCTGGTAAAGTGAAAATCATTGTCTTACCTTTGACTCCCGCAACAGCATTGCTTATTAGGGCATTTGGATTTTCGGAACCGTATTTAAAACGAATGAAATCCATGATCCCAGGAATTTCTTTTTCAATAAAAGGTTTTACAACATCAATGGTAAAATCTCTCGAGCCAATGCCAGTTCCGCCTGTGGTGAAAATAACATCAACTTTTTTAGAAATCAGTTCGTTTATTTTTGCACTCAATAATTCAGCATCGTCCGGAATTAGTGAATAATCAAATTCCACCAATTGCTTTTTCTCAGTAAAAAAATTTGAAATTAAATTCTGAATTTTCGGTCCGCTTTTATCAGCGTACTCGCCTTTGCTGGCGCGGTCGCTCAAAGTAATGATGGCAATTTTATATACTTTTGGAATGTAAATAATTTCATCTTCCGCTTTAATGACGCCGTTTTTAAGAGCTCTGCAAAAAATGCCTTCTTTCGGCATTACGCAATTGCCCACTTCTTTATAAATCGCACAGTTGGTACCATGACATTCTTTACCAATTTGTGTTAGCTCCAGCAAAACTTCTCCAATTTTAAAACGATCGAAAATATTGCAAGTATGCAATTCTATTCCTTGTGTGGTAATGTTTTCGGCAAACTCACCAAAATTTATTTTTCTATCAGATTGTTTTGAAAATTTTTCAATGCTTTCTTGTGCAAGCATACTCACTTGTCGGTGCCATTTTCCCGAATGTGCATCGCCTTCAACTCCAATATTCGTCATTGAAATTTCATTCACCGGAATTTTAATAGTACCTTTTTTCTCAGAAATATTAACCGATAAAACTTTTATTTTTTCCATTTTAAAAATTATTTACAACATATTCGAGGATCACATCCTGCATAGATTTTTCTTCTTTCGATGGATTATGCTTTCCAAGTCTAACAACAACAATATTTTTCGAAGGAATCACCATAATATATTGGCCCAAAATTCCCCTTGCATAAAAAAACTCTTCATCTTTTCCAGTTGTTAGCCACCAGGAATAACCATAGTGTGAAATCTTAACTCCGTAACTATTTACAATGTCTGCTGCGGTAATTGATTCCTGAACAAATTTTTCAGAAACAATTTGCTTCTTGTTGAAAACGCCTTTGTGCAAATACAGAAGCCCAAGTCTAGAAAAGTCGCGTGCATTGGAATTGAAACAACAATATGATTTTTCGAAACCATTTTCATCATCTAAACTCCATAAAGCAGGATTCTTTGCTCCAAGAGGTTTCCAAAGCTTTTCTGATGCATATTCACTGATGTTTTTTCCAGTTGCTTTCTTGATAATATAAGCCAAGACCAAGGAATTGCAGCTTTGATAATTGTTTTCTATACCTGGAGTTCCCAAAACTTTTAAATTGACCACCATTTTTTCCAAGCCTTTTCCGTAATAAGCCTGAGTTGTAGTTGAAAATGGATTTCCATAGCTTTCATCCCAATCAAAACTGGCACTCATTGTCAATAAATGTTTAACGGTAAGTTTTGCGTTAGAACCACTGGCGTATTCAGGAATAAAATCAGCAACTTTTTGGTCCACACTTTTAATTTTTCCTTCGTCAATAGCAATTCCAGTTAAAATGCTGGTAATGGATTTCGCAACAGAAAATGAATTTGAATAGGAATCTGGTCCGTAACCATCCCAGTATTCTTCATACGCTACGGAATCATTCTTTATTATTAAAAAGGAAACCGTTTCATAATTTTCGAGGTATTGTCTGAAATCAGCTTTTAATTTTGATTTGTTGTAGGTTTTTCCATTTGCTATCGGAACATAATTTCCTGCTTCTACTTTCCGATTATCGAAGATTTCGTAATCATCAATATTTGCTTTTAAATAATAGAAGGTTTTGTAAAGATAGGTGTAATCAGTAATAATAATGATTAAATTGAGGAAAATAATCACAGCAAAAAACCAAAGGAAAATTCTATTTCTTCTTTTTTTTAGCATTAGATATCGCTTTTTGTTTTCTCAATAAGTTGTATCGGGCCAATTACCATTTTTTTGTCAACGGCTTTGCACATATCGTAAACCGTTAAAAGTGCTACATTCACCGCTGTGAGCGCTTCCATTTCGATGCCGGTTTGTCCAATACATTTCACCTGGCTGGTGACTTCAATTCCGGTTGAAATAATTTTAGCTTTAACATCTACTTTGGTAATTTGCAAAGGATGACAAAGCGGAATAAGTTCTGAAGTTTTTTTTGCTGCCTGAATTCCGGCAATTTCGCATATAACAAGCACTTCGCCTTTTTTAATATTGTTCTCTTTGATGAGATTTAGAGTTTCTTTGTTCAAAGAAATTTTACCAGTGGCACTAGCTGATCTTTGCTGAATGGGTTTGTTGCCAACATCCACCATATTCGCTTTGCCTTTATTATCAATATGAGAAAGTTTTGCCATTTTGATTTTCTTTATTTCAACCTCCAATAAAATTGAATTTATTTATAGAACTTTTTGTACCACATTCTGGTTTGGCTTCGAGTGCATTTTCAATGGCGTTTTCAAAACCCAAATCGCGGATATTAAATGAAACATCATTAAACAAACAAGGGCGAAGAAATCCATCACTCGACAATCGGAGTTTATTGCAAACTTTACAATTTCCACCAGTTCCGCCTTCTACAATAGAAAACTCGCCAGTTTCAATATTCATCTGATGAATAAATTGAATTTTCAAATCGTTGTCTTCACAAAAAGATTTCACTTCTTGAGCATCAATTTCATTGGAAGATTTATTGACAACACAGTTTATTTTAATTGGAAGTAATCCTGCATTTTTAGCAGCTTCAATCCCTTTAAATACTTTATTGATATCGCCACCTCTGGTAATTTCTTTAAACTTTATAGCATTAATGGTATCGAGGCTAATATTAACTCGGTTTAGTCCAACTTTTGCCATTGGTTCGGCAAATTCTTCGAGAAGTATGGCGTTGGTTGTAAGAGATAAATCTTCAATACCATCAATTTTAGAAAGCATTTCTATTAAATGAACTATATTTCTTCTAACCAAAGGCTCACCGCCGGTAATTCTAACTTTTTTTATTCCTTTATTAACTGCTACCTTTACAAATTCTGCAATTTCTTCAAGTGAGAGAATATTTTCATGTTTCAGCAAAGAAATTCCACCTTCGGGCATGCAATATTTACAGCGCAAATTGCACCTATCCGTAACTGAAATCCGCAAATAATTGATATTTCTATTAAATCTGTCTTGCATGAACGATTGCTCCCTTATTAATTTCATTTACACCCAAGTCGACAGAAAAAACAAAATCCGAATCACAAATAGAAAATAAATGAGCAGAGCCGTGATATTCCGTTGGAATTAATTCTCCATTTTCATTCATTTTGGAAGGAATCCAGCCCAAACGATCTGATTTTTTTCTGGAATAATCAATACCCAAAGGCAATTTGAAAATTTGAACCAAGTTTTCTAAACCCATCATTTTTTTCAAAAAAGGTTTTACCAAAACTTCGAATAAAATAAATGAAGAGACTGGATTTCCTGGCAAACCAAAAACGAAACTGTTTTCGTGAACGCCAAAAACTGTAGGCATTCCAGGTTTTATTTGAATTTTTTCGAATAATAATTCAACATTATTTTCTTGTAATATTTTTGGAACAAAATCGTAATCGCCCATCGAAACACCACCGGTAAGAATCACCACATCGTTTTCGGCAATGGCTTTTTTAATTGCGACATCGGTTTCCTCTTCGGAATCGCCTATAATTCCAAAATAAACTGGCAAAGCTTCTGCTTCTAGTGTTTGAGAAATCAATTGCCAACCATTGCTATTTCTAATTTGAGCTAATCCAGCTTTTTGATTGGGCTCAACGAGTTCGCTACCTGTAGCTAAAATTGCAATTTTGGGTCTGCAATAAACTTCTGGTTCCGAACAACCAATAGAAGCAAGAATTGCTATGTGTTGTGGTTTTATCAAAGTTCCTTTTTTCAAAACAACATCACCTTTTCTGATGTCTTCTGCCTGGATTGAAAAATTTGGAGCTGTAAATTCCTTTTTGAAACGAATAGTATTTTCTGAAAGATATTCTGTGTCCTCAACCATAATAACACAATCAGCACCATCAGGAACTTTCGCACCAGTCATAATTTTTGAGCATTGATTATTCCCAACAGAAAGCGTTGGAAGTTGCCCTGCAGCAATTATTTCGAGAACTTCAAGATTTTTTGTAAGGTCCGACTTTTTGCAAGCAAAACCATCCACTGCCGATTTGTTAAATGGAGGCATGTCCATATCAGAAAAAACATCTTCGGCAAGCACACGATTGGTGGCATCAACCAATTTAATTTTTTCTGATTTTAATTTTTTTGCTTTATTTATAGCGATATTGTATGCTTCTTCAAATTGAATCATTGATAATAGTTAAAAAGATAGGCGAACAGAACATTATTTTTCAAAATTAAGTAAAAAATTTTAATTGATTAGAAGATTTATTGTAAATCAATAATGATAGTGTTTTGAGAACTTAAATTCGTAGATAATAAAACAATTAGATATGTTGTTATATGGCAGAAACAAACAATCTTGAAGGATTGATGAAAAGCAAGTAAAAATATTGTTATTTTTGCGTAAAATTACCCGTGTTTTATTGCATAAACAATCATAATTTGCATTGAAATTTATTAATTTTCTTTTCTAACTGAATAAGATGTCAAAAACAGCTCATAGAATTTTCATTTTTTCATTGGTAATCATTGTCTTGGTTGTGTTGGCCTTGATTTGGAATAAAGGAGTTTCTTTTTATAAAACTACTATTGAGGAACGATTTTTTCATTCAGATTATAAGTCATTAAAACCAAGTGGAATAATTGGTCATGGCTATGGGATTTTAGGTTCGTTTTTTATGCTTATGGGTGTAGTGCTTTATATGTTAAGAAAAAGATTCAGAACTTTTTCAAGATTAGGCATTTTAAAACATTGGCTTGAATTTCACATCTTTTTATGCACACTAGGTCCAATTTTAGTGCTTTTTCATACCTCATTCAAGTTTGGAGGAATCGTGGCGATTAGTTTTTGGAGCATGGTAGCTGTATTTTTAAGTGGTATTATTGGTCGTTTTATTTATATTCAAATTCCCAGAACAATTGAAGGAAGAGAATTAAGTTTAAGTGAGGTCATGAATTTAAAAACAGATGTTGGAGGAGTTTTAAATAACGCCAATCTTGATGAAGTGAGTTTTAAAGAAATCCTAGAACTTACGAAACAAAAAGACCGAAGCTCATTGAAAAAAGCAAAATTAATTCTTAAAAAAAATAATGTTGCAAAAGTTGAATACAACAAAATAGTAAATCTGCTTAAAAACGAAATTTCTTTAAACAGAAAAATAGACCGGCTTTCAACAATGCAAAATTTACTCAAATATTGGCATGTGGCTCATTTACCTTTTGCTTTTGTAATGTTAATTGTTATGATTGTACATGTTGTCATTACCCTTTTGTTTGGTTATAAATGGATTTTTTAATTATGAATTTACTTTCTGCTGAATTTATTATTTATGCCTCCGTAGGTTTATTATGTTTAATAACCATTGTGTTCTATTTGTGGAGACAAAGAGCCAAGTCAAATATTGTTGAAGAGAAAATAAAAAAAGCAAAAGAGGATGGTTTGTATGAGCCAGTTTCTCTTCATCCAGTAGTTAACCCAAATAGTTGTATTCAAACCGGTGCTTGTATTTCTGCTTGCCCAGAAAAAGATATTTTAGGAATTGTAAAAGGAAAAGCCACCACAATAAATGCTTCTCGGTGTATTGGACATGGAGCTTGTTTTCATGCCTGCCCAACAGAAGCCATTTCTCTTTGTATTGGGACTGAAAAAAGAGGTGTTGATTTACCGCATGTAAATCAAACATTCGAAACCAATGTTCATGGAGTTTTTATTGCTGGTGAATTAGGAGGAATGGGGTTAATTAAAAATTCCGTAGAACAAGGTAAACAAGCAGTTGATAACATTGCAAAATCAATGGAAAAAAATCATACTGCGGATTATGATTTAATAATTATTGGGGCTGGACCAGCTGGTATTTCTGCATCCTTAAATGCAAAAAAACATAATTTAAAAGCATTAATTCTAGAGCAAGACACTTTGGGTGGCACCGTTTTTACTTTTCCACGATCAAAAATAGTGATGACTTCGCCAATGGATTTGCCACTACATGGAAAAGTGAAGTTTTTTCAAACCAGCAAGGGAGAATTACTTGATTTATGGAAAAAAGTAATTCAAAAAAACGATATTCAAATAAAAGAAAATTCAAAAGTAGAAGCCATTGTTCCTGAAAATAATTTATTTAAAATTATAACCTTAACTGGTGAAGAATATACTTCTAAAAAAGTATTGTTATCAATTGGTAGACGAGGCACACCGAGAAAATTAAATATTCCAGGAGAAAATCTAGAGAACGTTGCATATAGACTTTTAGAACCAGAAATAATAAAGGATAAAAATATTATTGTTGTTGGAGGTGGAGATTCGGCTATAGAGTCTGCATTATTGCTTGCCGAGCAAAATAAAGTAATTCTTTCTTATAGGGGAGAAACCTTTAATCGCATTAAACCAGGAAATACTTGTAAAATTGAAGAAGCCATTAAAAATAATATTGTAGATGTTAGATTTAATACCAGCCCAACCTTAATTGGTATAGAAGAGGTTGTTCTTTTTAATACAATTGAAAATAAAGAAGATAAAATTAAAAATGATCTGATTTATATTTTTGCGGGTGGAGAGCTACCAACACAGTTTTTACAAAAAGTTGGAATACAAATTACCAAAAAATTTGGAGAGGCAATTCTAAAACATTAATATGAAATTAAATAGAATCGTAGCATTTGTTTTTCTTATGGCTTTTTATGGCAGCATTTGCTATGCACAAATTTCTCCTGGAGAACTCTCAAGCTATCACAGCCATTTGGAAGGAATTTCCAATTGTACCCAATGCCATATTTTGGGAGAAAAATTATCCAATGATAAATGTCTTGGATGCCACACCGAATTAAAAGAAAGAGTAAGTCAAAACAAGGGTTATCATTCTTCGGTAGAAGTAAAAGGAAAACAATGTGCAACATGCCATAGCGATCATCATGGAAAAAGTTTCCAAATTGTGAAGTTTGACGAAAAGAAATTCAATCATAATTTATCCGGATTTCCTTTAATCGGAGCTCATAGTAAGAAAACCTGTAAGGATTGTCATAATATTAAGCATATTATGATTCCAAAAATCATCACTAAAAAGTTCACCTATCTTGGACTTAAAACAAATTGTGTAAATTGCCATATTGATTACCACCAAGGAACATTGTCTACAACCTGCACCAATTGTCATGATGCCAATGGATTTAAACCAGCATCAAAATTTAACCATACCAGTGCAAAGTTTCAATTAACAGGAAAACATAAAAATGTGGATTGCGTTAAATGTCATAAAATTGATACAAAGAACAATCTAAAATTTCAGCATTTCACCGGACTACAATTTAGTAACTGCACTAATTGCCATACGGATCCTCATAAGAATAAATTCGGACCTAATTGCATGGATTGTCATTCGGGCGAATCTTTTACAGCATCCACAAAAGGAATGAAAGGGTTCGATCATTCCAAAACGCAATATAAACTTGAAGAAAAACATTTAAATGTTGATTGTAAATTATGTCACAAAGTAAAATACACCACTCCAATTAAGCATGAAAAATGTTTTGATTGTCATAAAGATTATCATAATAAACAATTTGCAAAAGAAGGAGTTTCTCCTGATTGTGCGGCATGTCATAATTTAAGTGGTTTTGTAAATTTTTCTTATACCATTGAACAACATAATAAAAGTGAATTTGTATTACAAGGTGCACATTTGGCTTTGCCATGTTTAGATTGCCATAAAAAAACTGAGAAATGGATGTTCAAAGAAATAGGAAAAAAATGTGTGGATTGCCACAAAAATATTCATGCAGATTTAATTTCAAAAAAATATTATCCAGAAGACAATTGTTTGAGTTGCCATAGCGTTAATAAATGGAGCGAAATCAATTTCGACCATTCTAAAACGAATTTCAAATTATCGGGCGAACATAAAACTCAAACATGTAGAAAATGCCATTTTAAAGAGAACGCAGATGGAACAAAAACACAAAAGTTTGCAAATTTAGCAGTCGTTTGTACTAACTGTCATGTTGATAAGCATTACAAACAGTTTGATAAAGAGGGCGTAACCGATTGTAATAAATGCCATGAATTTGATAATTGGAAGCCAGTAAAATTTGATCACAACAACACCGCATTTAAATTGGATGGCAAACATTCAAATGTTCTGTGCATCAAGTGTCATAAGCCTAAAGAAATAAATAATAATAAATATATCATTTATAAAATCAGTACGAAATGCGAATCTTGTCATTCATAATTTGGACCTTTATACTTTATTTGTTTGGTGGTTTTAATGAAGAATCGCCTCATGGTAAAGATTTTAAAATAAGTTGTAGCACTTGTCATAGTTCCAAAGGATGGAGTTTGGATAAAGAAATCTATTCTTTTGATCATTCAAAAACCAAGATGCCTTTAACAGATTCTCATAAAGACATCAATTGTAAAATGTGCCATCCAACTTTAGTGTTTTCGGAAGCAAAAGCAAAAACAGAATGTGTGAATTGTCACACAGATGTTCATCAACAAACTACTAGTAATTATTGTGATAAATGCCATACTCCGAGTTCCTGGATAGTAAATAAAATAACAGAAATACATCAGCAAAGCAGATTTCCGCTACTTGGCGTTCACACTATGACTGAATGTCAAAAATGTCATAAATCAGAAACTCTCCATCGTTATGATGTTTTGGGAGTTGAATGTATCGATTGCCATCGAGAAAAATTTATGTCAACCACACAACCCAATCACAATAGCGCGGGGTTTTCAACCGAATGTTCACAATGCCACTATATTTATTCATATGAATGGGCAGGATCTGGATTTAATCACAGCTTTTTTCCTTTAACTTTAGGACATGCAAATGTAGAATGTGCAAAATGCCATATCAATGGAAATTATTCAATTCAATCCACAGATTGCTATGGTTGTCATAAGAAAGATTATGATGCAACAACAAATCCTGTTCATCTTAGTGGTTGTTATTCTACAAACTGCATGTTATGCCATACAACAAATCCAGGTTGGTCTCCTGTTAATTTTGATCATGAGCAATATTTCCCAATAAATTCTGGGAAACATAGTGGAATAGCCTGTAATCAATGTCATACCAATCCTGCTAATTGTACTTATTATTGCCTGGGGTGTCACAACAACCAATCCGAATTAAATAACAATCATAGTGATGTTGGTGGTTATACTTATTCAAGTGCTGGTTGCTATAATTGTCATCCAAAAGGAAACGCAGGAGGTAAAAAATAAAATACTTCAAAATGAAAAAAATATTAATAATATTTTGGGTTTTTATTTTGGGTTTTTGCGCAAAAGCTCAAACCAACGGCGAAAACGTTGAAGGAACTGTTTCTTTTATCAGTTCGCAAAGCGTTTATGTAAAATTTAAAACGACTTCAGGAATTATTATTGGTGATACCCTTTTTATTTCACAAAATAATTCCTTGATTCCATCAATGGTAGTAAAAAATCTCTCCTCAACTTCAATTGTTTGCAGCCCATTTGTTTCAATTAAATTTAACATAAATGATAATATTTTTGCAAAACGAAGAATTGAAAACAAGAAACCTGAAAAGGTAAAAGAAATAAAAGATACTTTACTTGTCGAAACTGATACCACAAAAAAAATAAATTCGAAAGAAAACCTCAACAAACAAAAAATATTTGGAAGAATTGCAGTTTCAAGTATTTCTAATTTTTCAAAAACTCCGTCGCATGATACTTATATTTATAATTATTCATTGTCTTTTAACATTAATAATATCGCTAATTCAAAACTATCATTCGAAAGCAATGTGTTGTTCAGACAAGAAAATGGAAAATCAAGTGATGTTCAAACAAATATTTTTAATGGTTTAAAAATATATAATTTAGCTTTAAAATATGATATTGGAAAAAACTCCTATGTTAGTTTAGGAAGAAGAATTAATTCTAATATTTCGAATATTGGTGCCATCGATGGACTACAAATAGAAAAATCTTTTGGGAATATAACGACTGGTGGTTTTCTGGGTTCTCGTCCTCATTATTCAGATTATAGCTACAATTTTAATCTGATGCAATATGGTGCCTATTTGGGACACAATATACAAACGCCAAAAAGAAATATGCAAAATACCTTGGCTGTGGTTCAACAAACAAATAATTCAAAAGTTGACCGCCGATTTGTTTATTTTCAACACACCAGTTCATTATTGAAAAATGTGAATATTTTCTATTCTATAGAATTGGATTTTTATAAAGTGCTATTAGATGGACAAAATCAGAATTCATTAAGCTTAACAAATACTTATTTTTCATTACGATACAGACCTTTCCGTAAACTTACATTATCTGGAACTTACGATTCTAGAAAAAATATTATTTATTACGAAACCGATAAAACCTATTTAGCTGCACTTTTAGAAACTGAATCTCGTCAAGGATATGGCTTACAGGCAAATTACAATATTGCAAAAAACCTTAATTTTGGTGCTAAAGTCGGGTATCGTTTTCAAAAGAAAGATCCAAGACCTTCAAAAAATGTTTATGCTTTTCTTTCTCATAATAATCTTTTTAAATCCAAAATTTCTTCAACTTTGTCTGCCACCATTTTAGAAACAACTTATTTGAATGGAAATGTCTACAATTTGAGGTTTTCTCGAAGTCTGCTAAAAGATAAAATGAATATTGGCTTAGGTTATAGTTATATAAATTATCAAATTCAAAGGGCTGAAACTGCTTTGGTACAGAATTTAATAGATTTAAATATTTCTGCTGAAATAATAAAAAAACTTACTTTTTCTTTAAATTTTGAAACGGATTACGAAAAGCCAAATCAATATTTTAGACTTTACCTTCAACTCAGAAAAAGGTTTTAATCAGCCAAAAATGTATTTTCCTTATCAATCTGCTATTTAAGTTATTTAATTATTTATTATCTTTGTGATTGATAATAAATAATTATCAATTAAATCATTTATTCATTATAAAATTAAATACCATGTATACTTACCAGATATTATTGGGCATGTTTGGTGGACAAGAAATAATTATTGTATTAATCATTGTTCTACTTCTTTTTGGCGGTTCTAAAATTCCTCAATTAATGCGTGGTCTTGGAAAAGGAATGAACGAATTTCAAAAAGCCAAAGAAGGCTTATACGATGATGATTTAAAAGAAAAACCAAAAAAGGAAACAAAAGAAGATGCTCCTAAGGAATAAATAGTATTATTTAAAATGCTTAGAGCAATATTTGGTTTTTTAAATAAGAAAGAAGAAAACTCTTCTTTTTGGGGACACATCGACCAGTTAAGAGTTTATTTAATTCGTTCAATTATCGCCATTTTTGGCTTTACTGTTGCCGCCTTTTTCTATAAAAACATTATTTTCGATAAGATTATCATGGCACCGAGTGATACCAATTTTATCACTTATAAAGCGCTATGTAAAATTGGAACTTTAATTCATGTTGATGGATTATGTACCCCGTCATTTAAATTAAGCTTGATAAATATTGAACTTGCTGGTCAATTCAGGTATCATTTATTGATTTCTACTATTGTTGGTATTATTATCTCTTTTCCTTTTATTGTATGGCAATTATGGCTTTTTGTAAAACCGGCGCTTAAAGAAAATGAAATAAAAAAAACAAGGGGAATGGTTGCCTATATTACTGGCTTGTTTTTTATAGGAATTGCTTTTGGATATTATGTTATTGTTCCTTTGACTGTGAATTTCCTGGCTACTTATGAGCTAAGTTCTATAATAAAAAATCAGATTACAGTTGGTTCTTATATTTCAACAGTTTCGGTATTGACTTTATCAATGGGTTTGGTTTTTGAATTACCAGTTTTAGTTTTCTTTTTAGGAAAAATTGGCCTATTAACAGCTTCATTTTTAAGAAAAAACAGGAAATACGCTATTGTCATTATTTTCATTGCAGCTGGATTTATAACTCCTTCAACGGATATGTTTAGTCAAGCGTTAGTTGCCATGCCAATGTTATTGCTTTACGAAGTTAGTATTTTTGTATGCAAGCGAGCTCAACCTAAAGAAATTTAAAAAGTATCTTTTCCTTCTTTAAACGTTTTGTATTTTAAATCTTCAAGCAGTTCATTCCTCATGCGTGTTGTATCACCGTAATAATTAACCAATCCAATTCGTATGAAATCCTTTGTCAGAGGAGATCTTGTGCCAAAAAGAAGTGATGAAATTTCAAATGTTTTCGCCACAAACATAATGATCCATAATGGCATTCTAACTGGTTTTCTACATCCCCAATATTTTGTAGTGGTGTCAAGAAACTCTTGCAAAGTTTGATTTCCTTCATCGCCAAGATGATAAATTCCATTAATATTTGGCAAAGTTGCAGCATTTGAAGTTGCAAACTGAAAATCAATTTTTGAAATCAACTGAATCCAAGTTGGTTTTTTCCATATTCCAAGAATACCATGTTTTGCAAACCATCTTGCAGTATCAATCATCAAAATACCATCACCGTAAACCATTCCAACTCTCAAAGAAACAGCTTCAAACTGGTGTTTTTCTTGTTGTGCAAACAAATACCTTTCTTCGTCACCACGGGTTCTTGCATGAGCAGAAGAAGGTTTGCCATTCAAATGTCCTTTGGCTGGATTATCAATTGTTGATTCTCCTTCAACATGTGGAAAGCTAATTAAAATAACTCGTTTCACTTTATTTTCAATCGCAACATCCAACAAATTCTGAAAATAAACGGTATTGGTTATTGGTAAAAATTTTTCAGGATTCGCCTGAAATAATATTCCAGCAAAATGGACAATTACATCAACATTTTTTGTGGGTTCATAAAGAGTTTCCCTTTTTGACAAATCACTCTTAAATATAGCTACGTTATTTCTTTTTTTAAAATCAACGGCAACTTCTTTTTTATGAGTCATTAAATTCAATAAAACTCCTGGTTCATTTACCATATGTTTGGCGAGCAAATTTCCTAAATTTCCTGCAGCCCCTGTAATTAGAACTTTCATCGGTTTAGTTTTTATATAAAAAAAATGTCGCAGAAAACATCTGCGACATGATTAATTTTCAAGCTATCTTTTTCCGTTTTTATTTCCCTTTGGTCCTTGTTTGTTATTGGATTTTTGAACCTGATTTTTCTGCTTATTTGGGTTCGTTTTTCCTTTATTCTGATTTTGTTTTGGATTTTGCTTGTTATTCGGATTGTTCTTTGATTTTATTGCTTTGTGATTTTCATGAGCGCCTTTATATCTATTAACTACAATTACTGACGTTTTTCTATGAGGTTTGTAAAGTTTGTGAGCAAGAATTACTCTGTGTGTTGGAGCAAATTGGTAATGAACTCTAAAAGGTGCTCCGTGATTGTAATACCATCCCCAAGGGTGTTGGCGCCATGGTTTCCAATAATTTGGATAATAATGCCATTTCCATGGTGAAGCATAAACAACATAAACTGGAGCATAAATAAATTTTACGCAAGGCCAGAACCAAACATTGATAATCACTTTTACACTATTATACTCGTAAAAAGGACCCTTTTTATTGTTGTCGATTGCCTTTTCATCAAAAGGTTCGACAATTTTACTTTCTCCATACAATTCTTCATCACCAACGATTTGAACTATTGCTGATTCTGTGGCATTTTTTTCAATTTCAATTACTGCAATGTCTTGAGATTCTGTTTCGCTGATAGGAACTTGCAATACTACTGCGTGCGAAGCGCTTTCCATATTATCAATAACACGGATATAATCAATCTCGCCATCACCATTTAAATCTAAATTATTGACATAATTGTTTTCGTCATTAAGTTTCTTTTCGAAATCTTCAAGAGAAGTTGCAGATTTAAACATTTCAAGCGCTCCTTGTAAACTAAAATGATCGCCTGGAAGTCCAGTGCTATCGGTTGTGTTTTTTTCAGTTTCCTGAGAAAAAGAAATGTTTGCAATCATCAGAAAACAAACAAGAAATAAATATTTAACTTTTTTCATAATCCAAATTTTTTTTATTTTTTGACTTTATTTTTTTTCGAAGGTTTAATTTCAAAATTTTTGATTCTCTATTAATTCAATTTTTTCTCTGACTTCAATTGGACAATTAACTTTTTCGTTTTTTATGAAATCAAACGTTACAATAATATCATCAGCTTCTGCAACAATTTCTCCTTCTTGGTTTTTAATCAGGTGATGAATTCCAAAACTTGAATTCTTAATAAAATTAACACCAGAGCAAACTTTTATATTACCGGGAAAGAACATTTGTTTTTTAAACTGGCAACTTGTAGCTGCTAAAATCGGGCCAATATTTTTTCTCATATAGGCTTTAGATAATCCAATTTTCTCGAGATAAACCAACCTCGATGCTTGTATGTATTTAAAATACGTGGTATTGTTAACATGGCCATAAAGGTCTTGTTCGCTCCAGTCAATTCTTAACTCAACTTCGATAGGATATTTCGTCATTTCTATTTTTCTTTTGTGCTAAGATAATGATTTCTTATCATTATTTATCAATTTTGCTAGACAAAAGAAATTTTATTTCAGAAAATAATAGATAGAAAGGACTATACCAATTGAAACAATCACCCATCTTAATATCTCTGGGTTTATCTTTCCAGCAAGTTTTCCACCAATAATTCCACCAGAAATTGATCCAAATATCATTACAAAAGCAAAAGTCCATTCCACTTGTCCGGTGAATGAAAAATAAATGGCAGCAGTGCAATTAATGCAAAAAGAAATGGCTTGTTTTAATACGTTTAATTTGGTGAGAGTTTCGTTAATAATCAATCCGAGAATTGCCATTAAAATAACGCCTAGACCTGCGCCAAAATATCCACCATAAACTGAGGCTAAGAAAAGCAAAGCATACATCCCGAAATTCTTCAGAAACGCAGGAGTTTCTTTTGTTGATTTTGAGGAAATCAATTTTTTCAAGGGAACCTGAATTGCCAGGAAAAAAGTAGCTATTAAAAGCAAATATGGAATAAGTGTTTTAAATGAATTTTCAGAATTATTTATTAGTAACACTCCGCCAACAATACCACCAGCAATACAAACTGGTAATATTTTAAATAATCTTTGCTTTTGAGATTCAAAATCTTTTCTCTGGGCAAATGTGCCACCCAAAAATCCAGGACTAAGCGCAATTGTATTAGTGATGTTTGCCGTAATAGGTGGCAATCCAAGTGCAATCAATGTTGGAAAAGTTATTAATGTTCCTCCTCCAGCAATGGCATTGACAAATCCAGCACCAAGGGCGGCAATTCCAGCAATTATTAAATCGGTGATTGGCATTTTAAATTCCTTTAATAAGTAGTCATATCGAACATCGTGAGATATCTATAACTGCGATTCAAATGGATTCATCAGTTCATTCTTTATGACAAAAATTAATTATTAAATTTTTTACTCCAAAGATAAGTTCTGTTAATATAGTAATTCGGACTTAATGGAGAAAAATCTTCGTATTTGTAATTTTCGTACTTTTTAGGAACAGAAGGTTCTATTTGTGTTCCTTCGTGCCATTCATTAAAAGAGGTTATTCCAATAAATTTTGGATTTAAATTTACGGCTGCCCCAAACATTTTGTCATAATATTTTCCTGCATTCCTGCTTTTGGTATTTTGTCCATTCCAAGGACGAATGCGTGTATCGTCATAACCAGGTCCAACACAAGGAATAAATATTTTATTATTGAATCCGGCCCAAACATTCAGGTAGCTCCAGCTCTCTATATTGCTTCCATCAGTAAAACCGTTGCTGGCAAAGTAGGTGTAAAAACCATCAAAATTTCCTTTTGTAAAAAATTCTTCTTCACCTTTATTCACCCACAAACCAATAAACGTTGCATCGTATTTGGTAATACGTATAGAAGCAGCACCTTTCGTTTCTAATACAGTTGCCCATTCTTTCGATTTTATTTTATAGGAATCATAAATATAAAAAAATGGTTTTCCGTTTTGTTTATAAAACGCTGGATAATTGCTGTATTTATCAATAATATAACAAATAGACTCCCGAAATTCTTTTATTGTTTTATAAAATGGCTCTATATGAAAAGTAATTTTTATTCCATGCTTATCCGCGATTTTTAAATATAAAGGAATTGATTTGTCTTCATATGAGTCTTTTCCCCACCAAGTAATTACCACAACGCCTATTCCGGCTTTGGCAATCATTTCCATGTGTTTTTCAATAATTGACGTATCGTTAGAACTATAGCATCCTAATTGAGGATAGAAGTTGGCTCCAATATTATTTCCTCCAGTAAATGGAGGTAAATTATTCCATGTTTTATCGGACCAATGTGGCAAAACATTGTGAGCCCAATGGTAATATTTTCCATCCTTTTCAGGATTGCCATACCAATTATAATAAAAAGTGTGAAGCTTATAATTTAAACCCGTTTTTTCCTGCCCCCAAGAGTTGTTGAAGCAAAAAATTAGAGTAAAAATTAATAAAACTAATTTCTTCATTGAAAACGTTTTAAATTAATCTTGAAAACTTTGCGGGAATATTGGTTTCAAAATGCAAATCTCTTTCCGTTATCGGATGCTTGAATGACAAAACCCATGCATGAAGCCCTAAACGACCAATTGGATTGATTTCGGAACCATATTTTTTATCACCAATAATCGGGTGCCCAATATCTTGCAGATGCACTCGAATTTGGTTTTTCTTCCCTGTTTCTAAATTTACTTTAACAAGAGAAAACTGAGCCGAAGACTTTAATGTTTTGAAATGTGTAATCGCTTTTTCGCCACTACCTGGAATTTGACTCGAATGCATTTTTAAGGCTTTGCTTTCGCGCAAATAGCTGGTGTAAGTTCCTTGTGGAGGATCTAGTTCGCCTTCTATAATTGCAAGATAAGTTCTCTCTGAAATGGTTTCTTGCCAAGTTTCCTGTAAAAGTTTCTGAACGTTTTCGTTTTTAGCGAACATCATTAAGCCTGAGGTTTCACGGTCGAGACGGTGAACAACAAAAATTTTATTATCAGGATTTTGAAGTTTTACATGCTCACTGAGCATGCTGTAAGCGGTTTGTTTTTTCTCAGTATCGGTGGCAATAGAAAGCGTTCCAGAATGTTTATCAATAACTATTAAATGCTGATCTTCAAAAATAATTGAGATTCCTCTGTATTGGCGCTCAACAGGAATTCTTTCCCAAATTACTTCAACAATTTGTTCAGGTTTTAGAAGATGATTGAATTGAGTTGTAATTTTTCCATCCACATAAATCTGGCGATCGCGAAGCAAACTTTTTATGTTGTTCCGGTTTTTATGGGTTAAGTTTTCGAGCAAAAACTTCATTAATTCTGTTTCTTCAGAAACGACGAAACGGGTTTCTTGCTTTGGTTTATTGCTTTTCTTGTGATGATTTTTGCTGTCCATAAAATCCGGTTGACTTTAATAATTTACAAAAGTAAATTTATGCAAAGGTGGTTAAAAAATGGGAAAATTCGTTAAATATTTTT
>JACAAW010000020.1 GCA_013377115.1 Bacteroidota bacterium
ATTGTAGATATGTTTTACGATCATTTTCTTGCAAAAGACTGGAACAAATATAGTGAACTCAGTTTAACAGAATTTACGAGAAACGCATACGGTATTTTATTGAAGAATTATTCTGTGTTACCAGCCAGAACTCGTCGGATTTTACCATTTATGATTTATAATAACTGGCTGAAAAATTATTCGAATTTTGATGAATTGCAAAGAAATTTTGAAGGCATGTCACGAAGAACAACTTTCGACTCAAAAATGGAATTTGTTGTGGAAGATTTGAAAAAGGATTATGACTTTTTTCAAGTTGACTTTAATGACTTTTTCCCTCACTTAATGAGATTTTCGAAAGATTATATTCAAAAGAACGGTTTGTGATTTTTTGTAAATTAAGCATTAAATAATATTTAGCATTGATTAAATAATTATTTTTGTAATGTAAATTAATCTTGGTAATCACCTAATCAACGAATTAACTAATAACCAAAAACCTAAAACTATGATGAAAAAATTATTATTCGGTGCTGTTATTCTTGGAGTAACGATGATGTACTCTTGTTCTGGCACAAGTACAAAAGACAAAACAACCAGCGATTCAACAAATGTAAAAAAAGATGAATCAAAAGAAACCCCAAAAGGAAAATACCAAATTAAATCTGGTATCATTTCAATAACTTCTGAGGCAATGGGTTTCAAAACCGACGTTGTTTCTTATTTCGATAATTATGGTGCGCAAGAAACTTCTGTTTCTACCATGGATATTATGGGAATGAAAACTGAGAGGTTAAGTATCAATAAAGATGGCTTTATTTGGGATATAGATATGAAAACCAAAACAGGAACTAAAATGAAAATTCCAGAAAAAGATCCAAAAAATATTGATTTTACTGGCCTGACTGAAGGTTTGATGAAAGAAATGAATATTAAAAAAGAAGGTACAGAAACTTTATTAGGAAAAACTTGTGATAAATTTTCAATGAACTATGAGAAAATGAAAACCAAAGCAAATTATTCTGTTTGGAAAGGTATTGCATTAAAAACCGAAATGGACATGATGGGAATGAAAGTTAAAATGATAGCAACAAAACTTGAGGAAAATGCAACAATTGCTGCTGATAAATTTGAAGTTCCTGCTGGAGTAAAAATAAAAGACATTAAATAATTAAAATATGCGCAGCGAGTTAATCGCTGCGCTTTTTTTATCATGGAAAAAATAACAAAGCAAATTCAATATACACCCGAAGATCTTCAAAAGAGTTATAATGTTCATTATATAAAAAATTTCCCAATACGGAGTCGTATGGTGATGTATTTGGGCTTTTTTATTATTGTAGTTGGAATGCTTTTATTTGCTTTAACTTATTATAGCGCCACATCTTCAACAACGCTTTCAATATTTTATATTTTTTTCGGAATTGCAACATTGATCTATTATTTTTGGTCGAAATTGACTCTTGGTAAAAGAATGTTTAAGAAAATTACCGAACTCAAATATGAATATGATATTGAGTTAAATAAAGATGGTGCTTTAATAAAAGGTAAGAATATTACATCAGAAATAAAGTGGGAACATTTCCAAAAAGCAATTGTTACAAAAGAAATAGTTTTATTATATCCAAATCCAATGCGTTTTAATTTTTTTCCAAAAAAGTATTTCACGGAACAAGAATACGAGCAGTTATGTTCTTGGGTCATTGATTTTGTCCCAAATATTAAGAAGTAATAATATTTATTGCCTTATATTACACAATAGCACTAGAAAAGAGATTCCTCACTGCGTTCGGAATGACAAATTTACACTGTTATTGGGAGAAAGCGAGGGAGCAACAGGTTCGGTTTTGGTGAATCTGTTGCTCCCTCGCTTTCTTAAACAAATTATAAAAGTCCTGTCATTCCGAACGTAGTGAGGAATCTAGTGACGCGATATCTCGAACACAATTAAACTTGTGCTGAGCTAGTCGAAGTAAATAAAAAATTATGAGTAATCTAAAAATAAAGAAATATTACTTTGCGTAACATCAGTTATTAAAAAAAAAGAAGCAATCTAATTTTAGATTGCTTCTTTTTTATTTGTTCTTTTCGTTATTCTTTTTTAGATGCAATTTGCTTGATGCCTGCCCAAACAATTAAAGCAATAACAGCAAAAATCATGAGCCATGCCCAAATTGGGAACATTGGTGTGTCGCCAGTTCCATAACTGTGCAATCCTTTTGATAGATAGTAATTTACTCCAACAAAAGTCATGATGACACTTGAAAATCCAATTACTGATCCAACATTTAAAACGTAGGCGCTTTTCAATTTAGGAACTAATCTTAAGTGAAGCACAAAAGCATAAACAACTACAATTACCAATGCCCAGGTTTCTTTGGCATCCCAACCCCAATATCTTCCCCAGGATTCATTTGCCCATACACCACCAAGAAATGTTCCAATGGTGGCTAAGAATAAGCCTATTTCCATATTCATTTCATTGATTTTGGTTAATTCAGAAATTAGGGTGTCAATTTTTAAACTGTTACTTTCCTTTCTGAAAATGTATAAGAAAAGGTTGATGATTCCCAGCATAAATGCCAAGCCTAAGAATCCGTAACTTATTGTTAAAGCTGCAACATGAATAATTAACCAATACGATTTTAAAACTGGTTGTAAATTTGTTAATTGTGGATCATAACTGCTGTGACCGGCAGTCATCAACATTGCAAAGGCTAAAAGTGCTGTTGATGCCAAAGTAATTTTGGAATATTTCATGAAATAGAACCCTGCAGCTACGCCGCCCCAAGCCACTGTTAAAAGCGCCTCGTAACCATTACTCCATGGAGCATGACCAGATAAATACCATCTCAATATTAAACCAAATGTGTGATAAAAAAATGTAATTCCAAGCAATCCAATTAGTCCATTTAAAATCCAGTTAATCCATTTATTTTTCTTTGAACTGAAATTTTGAAAGAAGGCAATGGAAAGAAGTAGCAAACTCAAAACTCCGTAAATATTCCTGGTGTTTTCGAATATTTTGGCATTGTTATAGAAAATTTCCAGACTAACTGCTGATTTTGATGGGAGAATTGGTCCGGCATTACTCTGACGCTGAATGCTTTCAATGTAATCAACTATTTTGTTTGCTTGAGTATAATCACCAGTTTGTTGTGCCTCCATTATCCTCTGGAAATAGAGTCTTAATATATTGGTATAATTAAAAATTGGTAATTGTAAGTCTTCATTTATAGCTTTGACAGAACCTGTTAATGGATAAAATGCAACACTATCATTAGCGTCAACCCATTTATATGTTTCGGATTTGTCGATTGGGAATAGTTTAAGCATAGTACCATCAAATACCATTCTGCAAATATTGGCTCTTTCATCAAGTTTAATAATTTCCTTGTCAAAAGCATTTTGTTCAGTTGGTTTTTTTACAAAAGCCTCTTGCGCATATTTTGCCAATTTGTAATTAAAATTCTTGTCAAACAATTCGTCAAAGGATGCATTTCCTTCAATTCCTAAAGCGTCTTTTACTGCTTTTTCGCGGATATAAATTATTTTCTGTGCTTTCCAGAATTTTTGATCAATCAACATATCCCAAAAAGCTTGCATTCCATTTAGCTCGCCTTTGAATTCAACATTAAAATTATCTTTTCTTGAAATTTTATGCATTACATCGAAAGCAAGTGTGTGAAGAGGTTCAAACCTTCCGTCATATGTTTGTACCAGCAAGTGACTAAGTTTTTCAGCATGTTCTTTGCTAATTGCTTTGTTTTGTGAAAATCCAAAACTTGAGAAACATACAATTAATATAATAGTTAATAAACCCGCTTTTCTGTCGGTCCGCATTTTTTTAATACCTTTTCTTAATAAAGAGAAACGAGAATTTTTACTGATCAAAATAAAGAAAGAAGCTATACATATTAATAGGTATCCTAAATATGAAATCCAAGTTCCCCAAAAATCATGATTTACAGATAGTATTGTTCCTTTTTCATCGGTATCATAAGAAGATTGGAAAAAGCGGTAGCCATTATAATCTAAAACATTGTTCATAAATATACTGTGTTTTTCTTGTGTGTTTTTGGTGGGATCGGATAAAGTAACATCACTTTTATAGGATGATGGATTCATTGATCCAGGATATCTGTCTAAAATAAATTTGTCCAATGTTAATGAAAAAGGAAGCTTGATTTCTTTTTGTCCCCATCCAATTGAGAATTTCATTCCTTCAATTTCAATGTCTTGAAATTCGTTGATATCCTGAGCATTACAAATAACTGGAATTTCTTGAGTTTTTCCATTTGCAGAAACATTTACCACTAATACATTTGAACCCATTTTGTCGTCCATGCCTTTAATCCATTTAATGGTAGCATTTCTATATAATTTTGAAAATGCAAACATTACCCCGTCTGTTTTGTAAACATGGTCTATTTTAAACTCTTTGGTGCTATCTTTTAAAATGGCATCAGCTTCAGTTTCTTCAAGTGTGGTTTGAATGATGTCGTATTTGGAATTGATAAGCAATTTTCCATCTTTTTTTATGATTTTTATTGCATCAGGATTTTTATTGTTATTAAATGCCAAATCATATTTGCCAACGTTTTTGATTTCACCTTCTTTAAAAAGTGTTACCATAACCTGGTTGCCAAATAAAACCCTTAATTCTAAAATATCGGTTCCACCTTGAACGTTTTCATTAATTTGTTCTCTGGCGTTGGTAATAAAATCTTGATAAGAAATTTTTACTTTATTATTATTGTCAGGTTTTATACTGAAACTAAATGAATTTTTAATATTGCCTCCTAAGGATAAAGGATAATATTCGGTCGAATTCTCAGAATTTGTATTTGTTTTAATTTGCAGATAAGTTTCATTTGTGTATACAAGGTTGGATGAACCACCTTCTCTAATATGCATTGAACCACTGTACCCAAAATATCTCGTAACGCCAGCGCCAAGGATTAATAAAATGAATGCAAAATGAAACAAAAAACCAAAAATTCTTTGTTTGCTTAACAAATTATACTTTTTAATGTTTCCAATAAAGTTCATTACTAAAAGTACCATAAGCATTTCGAACCAGCGTGCATTGTAAACAAGTTTTTGTGCGGCAATAGTATCGAATTTGTCTTCAATGAATGTTGCGGCTCCAGTGCAAATAGCAAAAAATAGAAGAAGGATTAAAGTGAGTTTTGACGAAAATAGAATGTCTAAAGCTTTTTTCATAATATGGATTGATTTCTAGTTTTATTGCAAATTTATATAATATTATCAAGTTATTGGTTAAATAATTTCTTTTTAGTTGTTAAAAAATGAACAATGAAATATCAAAATTGCATACTATTTAGAATTATTACATATAGTGTATGTGATTGAAATATAGATAATTAAAGAATTATAATATTTTTAAAAAATTGATTAAAAATGCTTTCTTTTTGCAAAATTGCATGCAAATTAACAAAAAATATGTCGATTGTATAACAAATAACATAATAAAAGGAGGGTAAAATGAAAAAATATGGTGAATAAAAAACTCTTTAAACCCCTGTAGGATTGGGTTATAAAACCAATATGATATATATCAGTTCAGTCCTATGAAATAAATAGTGAAAAAAATTTGGTAGTTAATAATTTATGTTGTTATTTTGATAACGAAAAAAATGTGTCAGTAACAACTGAAATTTTTTAATATTAACCAAAAAAAATAAACATGAAAAAAACAATTCTAGTATTAGGTTGTTGTCTCTTAGGATGGGGGGCAAACCTTTTCGCTCAGCAGGGAGCCGTGGCTTCCGGAGGGGAAGCATCTGGCTCGGGTGGAAATGCGAGCTATTCAATAGGCCAAATGGACTATATTTATCAAACTTCTGCTACAGATGGCTCTGTTTCTCAAGGGATTCAGCAGGCATTTGAAATTTTTATTTACACTGGTGCTGGTGAAACTGGAATTAATTTGACTACTTCAGTTTATCCAAACCCAACCATTGAGTCTTTAACACTAAAAGTTGATGGCGATTTATTGACAAATTTATTTTACCAACTTTATGACGAGCAAGGTAGGCTTATCGTAAGTAGTAAAATTGAAGGCGTGGAAACCACAATAATTATGTCGCAGTTAGCAAGTGCTAAATACTTCCTTAAAGTAATTAATGACAATAAAGAAATAAAAACTTTTAAAATAATAAAAATTAAATAACTATGAAAAAAATGAAACAAAACTTAAGCTTAGTTGCCGTCTTGCTCTTCGCTTTCCATTTTTCGCTTTCAACTGCATTTGCTCAAGCTCCTCATAGCTTAAGCTATCAAGCTGTTATTCGCAATAGTAGCAATTTATTAGTTGCAAGTCAGGCAATTGGAATGAAAATTAGTATTTTACAAGGTTCTATTACTGGAACTCCTGTTTATGTTGAAACTCAATCAGTAACTACAAATGCTAATGGATTAGCAACTGTAAAAATTGGTGGTGGTGCTATTGTTACTGGTACTATTGCTGGTATTGACTGGACAAGTGGTCCTTATTTTATTAAAACAGAAACTGATCCAACTGGTGGAACTACTTATTCTATCACTGGAACTACTGAATTATTAAGTGTTCCTTATGCATTATATGCAAAAACTTCTGGAAGTTCAACTGCTGGTCCTGCTGGTCCTACTGGTCTTCAAGGTATCCAAGGTATCCAAGGTGTTGCTGGAAATGACGGTGCAGTTGGTCCTACTGGTCCTATTGGTTTAACTGGTGCTACTGGTGCTGCTGGTGCTAATGGTGCTGCTGGTGCTGCTGGTCCTATTGGTACTACTGGTCTTCAAGGTCCTTCTGGTTTATTAACTGTTAATTGTTTAGAATGTCACGATCATAGCTCAACTGGAGTTACTAATCCTCTTGCTCAATCTTTAAGCAATGCTCAAAACGAAATTGAATTCTCTAAACATGCTGAAGGTTTTGAATTAGCTATTGGTGAAGGTGGTAGCGCAGGTTGTGCTCCTTGTCACTCTCATGAAGGTTATCATAGTGTTGTTGATGGTAATGTTCAACCTACAATGCAATGGGGTTCTTCAAAATATACTTTTAACTACAATGCAACTGCTGCAGCTTCTTCTGGTTTAACAACTATGCCTGGTAAAATTTCTTGTTTTACTTGTCACAAAGGTGCTGCTTCTGATTCAATGCATTTATATTCTACTGCTGCTGTTCCAATGACCATGTGGCCAGTTTATGATAATGTTACAAATCCTGGTGGAACTGTTACAAGAGCTGGAAAAACTATCAATTTAACTCAAAAAAATAGTCAATCTAATCTATGTGTTAAATGTCACCAACCACGTCCTATGTCTTTAAGTACTTCTATTGGTGCTGCTGCAACAAGAGGAGCAAGTGTTGATTATGCTGATTTAGTTGCTAACCCAAGTCAATTATTCTATGATGCAACTCAACCTGTTACTGGAACAACAACAAATACATTAATTCCAAGTTATAGAATGCACAATCACTATGGTGCTGTTGGTGCAATTTATGCTGGACAAGGTGCTGTTGAATTTACTGGTACTGCTACTTATTCTCCATCTGCTCACCAAACTGCTGCTTCTTGTCAAGATTGTCACATGGCTCCAACAAATGGAATGACAGGTGGTCACTCTTTCAAAGTTGCTGAATATGATGAAGTAACTAATCCTGCTACTACATCTCCAACTACTTTAAATTTAAAAGGTTGTAATGTTTCTGGATGTCACTTAAATAGTCAATTTGTTCAAAATGGTACTTCTGGTGCTTGGGTAACAAAATGGTTATATAACAGAAATAACACCAAAGCTTTATTGGATTCAATTGCTAATAGATTGAGATCTAATGGTGTTGAAATTATGCACAAAAATACTGATCCAACATCAAATATTTTTGCTCATGTTACAACTGCTGGTTATGATGGATATTTAAATATCTATGATCCTTCAACAAATCCATTGGGTGGTATTAAGAATCCAAACAATTCTTCTTATACTGCTGCTCAAGCTGCTGTTAATAATGCATTACCTTCACTTGTTTCTTTAAACAAAGCTAAAATGGGAGCAATTATTAACTTCCAATTATCTGTTAGAGAATATAGTTTGGGAATTCACAATCCTTCTTATACTATGGCTTTATTGCAAAATACTTTAGAAACTTTGCGCGCAAATCCATAATAATTGTTTTAATTAATTTAAAAGGTTGCTCCAAAAGAGCAACCTTTTTTTTTGCAAAGGAAAAATGAAATTGAAAATTATAGCTTTTTATAATGCAATCTTAAAGACGAGATAGCGCGGATTTGCAATCCGTGCAAAAATGTACAATAAAAAACAGGCACGGATTACAAATCCGCGTCAACATGGGTTTAAAACCTTACGGCCATTATTGTTTAAAATAATTAATTAATCTAGCTTTTTATATTGTAATCTCAGTGAATTTAATACAACGAATACATCAGATAATGCCATTGATGCAGCAGCAATCATTGGATTTAGCATTCCGGTAGCTGCCAATGGAATTGCTATTATATTGTAGAAAAAGGCCCAGAATAAATTCTGTTTGATGATAATCATGGTGTTTTTACTTATTAAATAAGCTTTAGAAAGTAATTCCAGATTTCCTTTTAGTAATATTATTTGTGATGATTGAATTGCAATATCTGTAGCATTACTTAAAGAAATAGCAATATCTGCTTTTGCTAAAGCTGGAGCATCATTAATGCCATCTCCAACCATGGCAATTTCGCCGTGTTTTTTTAATTCTGAAATGATTTGTAATTTTTCTAAAGGTTGTTTCTCGAAATAAACATCATTAATTCCTAAAATATTTGATAAGTCATTGCATTTCTCTTCATTATCACCACTTAATAAAATTGTTTTTACTCCTTGCGATTTGAAAAACTCAATGGCTTTTTTAGCTTCTGGTTTTATTTCATCCTGCAAATAAACGATGGCAATAAGTTTATTATTTTCGAGTAAATAGGCGTTTCCATTGGTTTCATTGGTGAAATCTTTTGCGATTTTATACGAACCTATTTCATAAATATTCCCGAAGGAATCTTTTCCTAAAATACCAATTCCTTTATTTTCGGTGACGCTGGTAAATTCTTTTTCTGAAATGTTTTTCATTTCATGTAAAATAGAAGATGCAATTGGATGAGAGGAATGCTTTTCTAATCCCACAATAATTGATTTAACTTCTGTTTCATCTTTGTCGAAGCATTTTATCTCTTTTATTTTGAAATTGCCTGTGGTTAGAGTTCCCGTTTTATCAAATACGATAAATTTTACATTTAGTAGTTTTTGTATGGTACTAGCACCTTTAATCAAAATGCCAATTTTCGAAACTCTGCCAACTCCTACAACCACAGCCGTGGGAATAGCAAGTCCTAATGCGCAGGGACAGGCAATAACTAAAATAGCGATGCTTCGCATCAATGCCTCCTGAAAAGTTAAATTGAAAATCCCCCATGAAACTGAAAATGTAAGGAATGAAATTAAAATTACTACTGGAACAAATATGGCACTTATTTTATCTGCCAAATTCTGAATTTGCGGTTTGTCCTGATTTACATTCTTTACAAAATCAATAATTTTTGCCAATACAGTTTCATTTCCAACAGCAGTTGCCTTTATTTTAATGCTTCCAGAGCTTAAAACAGTTCCTCCAATAACCGTATTTTCAATGTCTTTTTCAATAGGTAAACTTTCTCCGGAGATCATTGATTCGTCGATACTACCATTTCCCCAAATAATGATACCATCAATCGGTATTTTATCACCTGAATTAATTAGTAAAATATCGTTTATTTTGATTTTTTTCGCTTCGGTTTCTATTATTATTTCTTTTCCATCAGCGTTAATTACTATTTTTTTTGCAATAATTTTTTGAAGTTTCACTAAATCTTCTATAGCAGAGGTAGTCTTTTTTATTGCTTTGTGTTCCAGTAGATTGCCTAGAAGGATAAGGGAGATAATACTAGCTGTTGTTTCGTAAAATTGATAATCGTGACCTAAACTATAAATAGTTCCGATAAAACTATAAATAAACGCAGCAGTTGAACCTAAAATAATTAGAACATCCATATTTGGAATTCCAGATTTAACTGAATGAAATGCACTCTTCCCAAAATGGAATAATCCAACAATAAAAACAGGCAAAGTCAGTGCTAATTGAAAAAATGGATTGTGCAATATTTCGAATGGAAGAAACATTGCCGTCAGAAGAGGAATTGTAAAAATTATTGTGAAATAGAATTTCTTTTCAATTGCTGATAATTTGGGTTTCTTTGGTTCTAGTTCTTCATTATCTTCAGTAACTTTATAGCCCATTGCAGAAATTTGCTTTATAGCATTTTCTTTTTCTTCGGCGGTTTCGTACGAAAAACTAACCTCATTTGCTGAGAAGTTAACATAAACATCCTGAAATCCATTTTTATCCAGATTTTTTTTAATTCCGAGTGCGCAGTTGGTGCAATTCATTCCTTCAACCGTGAGCGCAATATTTTTTGCTTTTTGCATAATAAAGAAGTTAGTTATGCAAAATTAATTTAAATTGCGCAGCTTATCAAGAACAAATCTAGATAATTGCATAATTAGGAATAAAAATTCATTTTCAGGTTTAGCACATTTTTTGATATTCATTCATAATTTATTTTTATTTTTGAACAATTAAATACTTATAGTCATGAAAACAACTACAAAAATTAATGTTTTGCTTTGCTCAATTGGATTAATAGGCATCATGCTTTTTGGTTCATGTTCAGCAACCTCTTCCATATCGATGGAAGTACTTCAACCAGCTCAAATTACAATTCCTTCTCATATTAAGAAAGTCGCCGTTGTAAATAGATCACTTCCTGCAAAAGGCGAAGGTTTTGTTAATTTCCTGGAAGGCTTTTTTACAGGAGAAACCATAAGAGGCGATCGATCGGGTTCTGATAAATGCGTAAATGGTGTCGTGAATAAGCTTAATGCTTCACCAAGATTGGGCGCTATTTTAGTTGGTTCTCATAATTATAAAGGAACAGGAACACGCGAATTTCCAATTCCACTGGATTGGAATGATGTTGATAAAATTTGCAAATTATACAATGCTGATGCGATAGTAATGCTTGAAACTTTTGATTCGGATATTATTTTTAATCAAGGAAAATCTAGTCATGTTGAAAAGAAAAATAACAAGGATACCGTAATCATTGATTATAAAGCCAATTTGAAATTAAATGTAAATTCAGGATGGAGAATTTATGATAATTTCAATAAAAAAATTGTTGATGAGAATACATTTACCGATAATAAAGGCTGGGATGTAACTGGTAAAACTCCTGGCGATGCTTTATCAAAATTACCAAATAAACGTGATGCTGTTGATGCTTCAGGATATTTTTCAGGAGAGCAAATGGCAATTCGTATTTCTCCAAACTGGACCAGAGTTTATCGACTCTATTATAAAAAGGGCCATGACGATTTAAAATTAACCAAAAAAATGGTGAAAGCTAATAATTGGGATGCTGCAATCATTGTTTGGCAAAAATTAATTCAAAATCCTGACAAAGAAATTGCTGGTAGAGCTGCTTACAATATGGCTTTAGCCAGTGAATATAAAGGGAATTTGCCTTTGGCACTTGAATGGGCTAATAAATCTTTGAAAACATACGGTAATAAAAAGGCAAGTTCATATATCAATACCATTAACAGAAGGATCATGGATCAGGAGAGGTTAAATGATCAAATGAAATAGTATTCTTTTTATTCCTTTTATTTTTATTTATAGATGTTGTATCTAAATAACTTATTATAAACTCAAATAACTTATCAATTATGAGTGGAAAAACTTATGCCGAAAAAATATTAGGCGCAGAATGTGGAAGTATCGTATTTAAAAAACCAGATATTGTTTTGTCTCATGATAATTCAGCAAGTATTAATAGCACCTTCGCAAAAATGGGTGGTGATAAAGTATTTGACCCAAATCAAATATTAATTGTTTTAGATCACAATGCGCCGCCAACAAACGAAAAATTGGCAAATGATTATCAAAAAGTTCGTGAAATTGTTACAAAACAAGGAATTAGAAAATTCCATGATGTTGGTAAAGGAATTTGCCACCAGATAGTTTCCCTTTATGCGAAACCAAATATGATCATAGTGGGAAGCGACAGTCATAGTTGTACTGCTGGTGCATTTAATTCTTATGCTGCTGGAATTGACAGAACTGAAACTGCTGGTTTATGGAAAGTTGGTGAAACTTGGTTTAGAGTTCCAGAATCTGTAAAAATTACATTAACTGGAAAATTTAATGACGGCGTTTATGCAAAAGATTTAGCATTGTGGATTATTGGAATGATTGGTTCTGATGGAGCTGATTATTTGTCAATTGAATATCATGGTGATGGAGTAAAAACGCTTTCAATTGCTGAAAGAATGACGATTGCAAATTTAGCTTCTGAAATGGGAGCGAAGAATGCCGTTTTTCCTGCGGATGATGTTTTAAGGGATTTCTTAGGTGAAGAAATTAAAGGAACTTGGGCTGATGAGGATGCAAGATATCTTAAACATTTTGAAATTGATTTAAGTAAAATTTTCCCAGTGGTTGCTTGTCCTCATCATGTTGACAATGTGAAAGCGGTTTCGGAAGTGGTTGGAACAAAATTAAACCAAGCATTAATTGGAACTTGTACTAACGGCAGATTAGAAGATTTGAGAATTGCGGCAAAAATTTTAAAAGGAAATAAAATCCCAGATAATTTTCAGTTATTGATTATTCCAGCTTCGCAAATGATTTATCTTTTAGCAATGGAAGAAGGCTTAATTGGAGATTTTATAAGGGCAGGAGCCAATGTTCTTTCACCATCTTGTGGTCCATGTTTGGGCACAGGTCAAGGAATTCCTGCAGATGGTTTTAATGTAATTTCTACAGCAAATAGAAATTTTAAAGGCAGAATGGGAAATAAAAACTCTAGTATTTATCTTGCTTCTCCAGCAACAGTGGCTTATTCTGCATTAAAAGGTGAAATTACAGATCCTCGTGGAATGAATACTAATGATAAATTCCCTTATGCAAAACAGCAGAGTAAAACGGTTGATATCAGTCAGGATGAAGATCGTTATTCAAATATTGCTTGGAATTATTCTGATGTTGACAATTTAAATACCGACCAAATGTTTGCTGGAAATTTAACTTACAATATCAACAGTTCCGAGGGAGATAAAATTATGCCTTATTTATTTAAAGGTTTTGATGATAGTTTTTCCGAAAGAGTTAAAGCTGGAGATTTTATTATTGCAGGTTTGAACTTTGGTTGTGGTTCTTCAAGAGAACATCCTTCTGTTGGTTTGGCTTTTGCAGGAATAAAAGCAGTTATTGTAAAGTCAGTAAATAGAATTTTTTATAGATCCTCAGTAAACCAAGGTTTGCCAATTATTGTTTTGCCAGAAGCCGTTGAACATTATAAACAAGGCGACAAAGTAGATATTGACTTTGTTAAAGGAATTGTTTATATTTGTGAAAAGGAATTTAAATTTTCTCCATTACCACCAAAATTATTGGGGATATTTGAATCAAAAGGATTGGTGAACTTCATTAAAAACAATGGTTAAAAAGGGAATACAGTTTTTATTGGTTGTTTTATTTTGCGCTTCATTTCATTTTAATTCTTTTGCCAGAGCGGGTGGAGGTGGTGGTTCACATTCCAGTTCTGGCAGTGGGAGCCATTCCGTTTCTTCAGGTTCAAAAAGCAGTGCTTTTTCCAAATCTCATGGAAGTGAGGATACAAATTGGGGTCAAGTTGCTATTATTTATGGCTCTGCCGTTGTAGTCGGAGGGGTAATATTGTGGTTAATAGCAAAGAAAAAATCAAATAAAAAGTAAATCCTATGGTAAAAAAAATATATAGAATTTTAATTATTAGTTTAATCTTTCTATCAATAGATATTTGTTTGTATGGCAGAGCTGGTGGAGGAGGTGGATCGCATTCAAGCAGCGGAGGAGGAAGTCATTCATATTCTTCAAGTTCACATTCCTCAAGCAATAATCGTTATCATGGAAATGGAGGAGGTTGGAGCCTGGTAGAAGTGATTTATTGCTCAGTTTTGCTCGTTGGTGGAGTTGTTGTTTGGCAAGTTGTGAAAAGAAATAAGAAAAAGAAAGAGCAAAATCAGAAGTAGCTTATTTGTTTTTCAAAGTAATTACGGTTATTTCTGGAGCTGTACCAATTCGGCCTGGAAATCCTAAATAGCCAAATCCTCTATTTACATACAAATAGCGATTGTTTTCTTCATAAAGCCCCGACCAGTGTGGATATTTTATGCTAACTGGACACCATTTTATTCCAGCAAAATTTATCGCAAATTGCATGGCATGAGTATGTCCTGATAAAGTCAATAAAACATTTGATTTTGGAAGAACTTCCGCTTCCCAATGGCTTGGATCGTGTGAAAGTAAGATTTTTGGAGTAAGGATATTTACATTTTTCAATGTTTTATTGATATCACCGTATTTTTTAAATGGTGGTAATCCCCAACTTAAAACTCCGGAAATGCATATTGAATCGCTTTTTATTTTAATAAACTGGCTTTCATTTTCGAGAAGTTTGAATCCAATTCTTTTATAAACATTTCTGATCCTATCTAAATTTTCAATTTTATCCTTAATTGTATACCATCTGCGGTAATCTCCCATATCGTGATTTCCAAGAATTGCAAATTTCCCATACTTTGAATTCATTTGCTTTAAAACAGGAATCATTATTTCTGCTTCAATAGCTTCATTGTTTACCAAATCACCAGTAATTACAATGATGTCGGGTTTCTGGTTGTTAATGATTTTTATTCCTTTTAGAACATCATCCTTATCAGTAAAACTTCCTAAATGTAAATCAGAAATCTGAACAATTTTAAATCCATCAAAGGATTTTGGGACTTTTGGTGAAGTGATACTTACTTTTTCGACTGTAAAATCATATCTTCCGATAATAATTCCGTAAATCAAAAAGCCCAAAAATATTAAAGAAGCGTATAGGCCAGTTTTTAGAATTAGGTTAAACCTTTTTTTTCTAACTCCAACTCGTTTTGAAATAACTGCAGGTTTGGAGTAATTGTTTCTGAAAATTAGGTTGGTTAAAATTAATAGGTCATTTATTACTGAAAAAATAGTGAAAAGCAGTTTTGGAAAAGCGATTAGAATGAAAGCTCCAAAAATTGTAAAGAAATTTCGATATTGGACATAATCAGGCTTTCCTGAATTTTTTATAATTATTGAATAAATGATGCAGAATAAAACAAAAGCAAAATCAATGGTCCAAAACCCAAGGAAGATAAGCTTTTTAAATTTGGAGTTTTCAAAAAGGAATTTTACAGGCCTGAAAAGATAAAGATCTAAAAGAAATAAACTTATAAAAAGTATAATATAGCCTAAAATCATTGAATTTGCTGTTTTGTGCAAACCTATACAAAATTTTTAGATTACACAAATTCTATTTGTTTTCTAATTGTTGTTTTAAAATTACTCTTACATCAATCAAACAAGTTCCACAAATACTTCCAGCTTCAGTGGCAATCTGAATATCTTCAATTGTATTAAGATTAAAATCTTTGATGGCTTTTATTATCTCACTTTTGTAAATATTCTTGCAAAAACAAATTTTTGAATCATTTTCCATTTCGCTTATTCTTTAATCATGGTCAATAACATTTTAAATTTTCCTTGAGCATTTACCGCGTGAGGAATATTGGCAGGCATGATAATAGTTTCGCCCTTAGAAAGTAAATAAGGTTCTCTGTTTATTAATATTTCAGCATTTCCTTCCAGGACCTGAATCATTGCATCAAAAGGAGCTGTGTGCTCACTTAAACTTTGACCTTGGTCAAATGCAAATAAGCTGATATTTCCTGCTTTTTTCTCCAGAACTCTTTTGCTAACGATTCCATTTTCTGAATAATCAACTAGTTTTGTGAAATCTAATATTTTTGCTTTTTCAAAGATTGTTGCTTCCATGATATTTATTATTTTTACTAAATTAATACTTTTAATTAAAAAAATGAAATAATAGCAGGTTGAAATTAATTGTTAAAATCTTGTGCCATTATTTCATTAATCATTTATTTTTTTCAAAATTATTTTTTAATTGACCAACCTGTTTTTAAACCAATTACAAAATATACTAAACCAACACTACCGAATGCGAAAATTGTATCGCCAAAAACTCTTAACCAGCGAAGTGTTTGCATTGTTGGGCTCTGCATAAATTCCATTGAACGGGCGTACCAAATTCCATGATCAACAGATGCAATGGTTTGTAATATCCCCACAGGTAGAAGACTCATAAGTAACATCATTGTCATTCCAATTTGGAAACACCAGAATGAGAATTTTAATACTTTTTCGTTCCATTCCTGGGCAACAGTCATTCCTCTTAGAGAGAATAACATTAATCCAATTCCCAACATTCCATAAACACCAAACAATGCTGCGTGGCCATGTAAAGGAGTTGTGTTTAACCCTTGCATATAATATAATGCAATAGGAGGATTAATTAAGAATCCAAAAACACCTGCGCCTACTAAATTCCAAAAAGCTACTGCAATAAAGGAATAAATTGCCCATTTGTATTTTTTAATCCAAACTGTTGTTTTTGTTAATTGATAATTATGCCAAGCTTCGAATCCCATTAATACTAGTGGAACAACTTCTAATGCACTGAAAGATGCTCCAAGAGCGATGATTGACATCGGTGCTCCTGCAAAATATAAATGGTGAAAAGTTCCAATGATACCACCTAATAAGTAGATAATTGTTGCAAATAAAGAACCTACAGTTGCACGTTTGATGTTTAATAATCCAAGTTTTACTAAAACAAATGCAATTACAGTTGTTGCAAAAACTTCGAAGAAACCTTCAACCCACAAATGAACAACCCACCATCTCCAATATTCAGCAACTGAAAGATGTGCTTGACGACCGTACATTAATCCTGCACCGTAAAAAGCTGCAATTGCAATCGAAGAAATTGTAAATAATATTAATAATTGTCTGCTATCAGATTTAACTTTTAATGCTGGCAATAAAGCGCGAATCATTAAAAATAACCAGATTAGTAAACCTCCAAATAAAAGGAATTGCCAGAATCTTCCTAAGTCAACATATTCATATCCTTGATGACCAAAATAGAAATTATTAACCAATCCTAATTTTTGCATAACACCTAACCATTCACCGGCCATAGATCCTAATACAACAATTAATAATGCGCCAAAAAGAAGATTCACACCAAATTTCTGATATTTTGGTTCAACACCAGAAACTGCAGGTGCAATAAATAATCCAGTTGCTAACCATGCGGTTGCTATCCAGAAAATTGCCAATTGAACGTGCCAGGTTCTAGAAATGGAATAAGGAAGTAAGGAATCTAATTTTAATCCGTAAAACCCATTTCCTTCAACACCATAGTGCGCTGTAATTATTCCTACAATAACCTGCAATAAAATTAATCCAGAAACAATCCAGAAATATTTTAAAGTTGCCTTCATTGAAGGAGTTGCCTTCAAATCGATAAGTGGATCTTTTTCAGGGTATTTTTCAACATCAGTATCTTTGTCTTTATTTCTGGCATAATAGAAGCCTAATAATCCAATACCTAATAATAGCATTATTATACTAAACATTGTCCAAAATAAATGTTTTCCTGTTGCATGGTTTCCAATTAGATCATCACCTGGCCAGTTGCTAGTGTATGTGATGTCTTTGCCTGGGCGCTCTGTAACGCATGCCCATGCTGCCCAGAAGAAGAATGCATTCATTTTATGCATACTTGCTAGATCTTTAATTGTGTTTTCTGGTATAGCGTATGCATTTCTTGTTTTTTCTAGATCTTTCCCATTCGTAAACAAGTTTTTATAATATTCCATATTTGCGTTTATTGCCTCAGCACGTAAATCTGAAATTTTTAATGTTTTACTTGATTCATCATAGGTGTTTTTACGAATATCCTTTTGAAGAAGGGCTTTTAAAAATGCCTGTTTTTCTGGATTTTCTTTTTCGTAAGTTGTTGAATCGTTTTTGAAAGCTAACTTGTCTAACATGAAAACTGCTTCTCTGTGAAGCCAATCTGCTGACCAATCTGGTGCAACATATGAACCATGGCCCCAAACGCTTCCCATTTCTTGTCCTCCAATCGATTGCCAAACACTCTGGCCATCCATGATTTCTTGAGATGAAAATAATTGTACTCCACCTTCAGTTAGAACTTTTTCTGGAATTGGTGGTTTTTGGACGTAAATTTCATATCCAAAAAATAATAAAACCGAAAAACATACTACCATTACGGTAATAAATGCAATCCATAATTTTTTTGTGTTCATTTTTTAAAATTTAAGTTAATAATTCATATTAATTGTTAAATCGGTACCGAAATGCCTGAATAAGTGGAAATGAAACGCTGGAAATATTAATGAATTTGCCAGCGTTTCTATTAAAATTAGTTTAAAAATATTTTCATATCTTCATCAACTGTTCCGATTCCTGCAATTCCAAAGGTGTCAATAAGAACTTTGGCTACGTTTGGTGACAAGAATGCTGGTAAACTTGGTCCTAAATGAATGTTTTTTACTCCAAGGTGTAATAGTGCTAATAAAACAATAACTGCTTTTTGCTCATACCATGCAATATTATAGGCAATTGGCAAATCATTGATGTCGTTCAATTCGAAAACTTCTTTCAATTTTAAAGCAATTACTGCTAAAGAATACGAATCGTTGCATTGACCAGCATCCAAAACTCTTGGAATTCCACCAATATCTCCTAATGGAAGTTTGTTATAACGATATTTTGCACAACCAGCTGTAAGAATTATAGTATCTTTTGGTAATTTCTCTGCAAATTCAGTATAGTAATTGCGGTCTTTCATTCTACCATCGCAACCTGCCATCACAAAGAACTTTTTAACTGCACCTGATTTTACTGCTTCAACTACTTTATCAGCTAAAGCGAATACTTGTGCATGGGCAAATCCACCAATAATTTCACCAGTTTCTATTTCTGTTGGTGATTTACAAGTTTTTGCCAATTCAATAATTGAACTGAAATCTTTTGACTTTCCTTCTGTTGCATTTTCAATGTGTTTGAAAGCTGGGAATCCGGCAACTCCAGTTGTAAAAACTCTATTTGAGTAGGTTGAACTTGAACTTGGAGGAACGATACAATTTGTTGTGAAAAGAACTGGACCGTTAAAGGATTCAAAATCTTCTTTTTGTTGCCACCAGGCCCCACCATAATTTCCTACAAAATGACTGTATTTTTTAAATGCAGGATAATAATGTGCTGGAAGCATTTCACTATGGGTGTATACATCAACTCCAGTTCCATCGGTTTGTTTCAATAATTCTTCCATGTCTTTTAAATCATGGCCGCTAATTAAAATACCAGGTTTGTTACTTACGCCAATATTTACTTTTGTAATTTCAGGATTGCCATAAGCTGTAGTATTTGCCTCATCAAGAAGGGCCATTACACTAACACCATATTTTCCTGTTTCCATTACCAATGCAATGTTTTCTTCAACACTTAGATTGTCGTTGGTTAAAGCTGCCAATGCGCGGCTAGCAAATGCATAAATTTCTGGATTTTCTTTTCCTAGGACTTTTGCATGGTCTGCATAAGCTGCCATTCCTTTTAAACCATATAGAATTAAGGCTCTTAATGAACGGATATCTTCATTAGGTGCATCAATTTCGCCATTGATTTCTGCAGCCTTAGTAATAATATCCAATTCATTTTTAGCTTCCCATATTGCATATTCTTGATTAATATCGCTAAAGCTTCCTTTTAATTCAATGATACTATTTTTGAGTTCTGTTCTTAAAACAAAAATCGCTTTAATTCTTTCCATAAAGAAAGTTTCAGTAAAGTTCACATTGGTAATTGTTGAAAATAATACTTCCGCAAGAAAATGATCAAATTTATTGTTTCTTTTACCTAGTTCATTTAATCTTTCTGCATATAAGGCATTGCCTTTTAGCAAATAGACACATAAATCTTGTAAATGAATTACTTCACTTGTAACGCCACAAGTTCCTACTTTTGAAGTGCAACCGGTTCCTTTGGCTGCCTCTTGACATTGATAACAAAACATACTCATTTTTTAGTTTTAAATTAATGATTTTTAAATAATTTAATTGGTGCTCAAATACTTTAATGTGATGAAAAAAATATTATAGATTTAGTTTTTTTTCAACTTCAATGATTCGTTTAAAAAGAATTTCATTTTCTAAATGCACATGTTGCTGAAGATTCTCATCAAATTCTTTTAATTTTTGAAATGTAATTTGATAAGTGGTGCAGCCATCTGGAGGAGGAGTGAAGTTTGCACTAAGATTTGCTATTATCTTCATTTCATTTCCAACAAATTCGTGTTCAGTTTCCATTCCTTGTATCAACCATGAAACTGGTTCAGCTTTTTCAGGGGAGTTATTTTTTTCCTTATTGACAATAATAATAATGTTTGGAAAGAGAACATCTTCTTCTTTTCCGAGGTGGCCAAGCATGTCGTTAGCAATTCCTTTGAAAATTGTTTCAATTTTCATTAGTTCCGGATGGTTGGCGCCATGCACTTCAGCAATCTTCTTTGTGTATTGCAAAAGCAATGGAATATTTTCTTTAACAAACACGTGATGGGTTTTTAAAATATGGTCTACTAAAAGGCTAAGATCCATAGTTTCAAAATCAAATTCAGCTGATAATTCTAGTTTTTCCATGATGAAATTTGTAAATTCAAGTGATTTATACCCATCTTTCGTCAATAATACTTCCGTTTATTCCAACAGTAATTGCTTTAATAGGAACTTTTCTAGTTGCATTTTCTACAGCTGATTGTGCAATTCTTAATAATCCGCCACAGCATGGAACTTCCATAATTGCAACAGTTAAAGTATTGATTTTTGCATCATCAATCATTGCAGTAATTTTCTCAACATAAACTTCCATATCTGAATCAAGTTTAGGACAGGCAATACCGATGCTTTTTCCTTTCATAAGCTCAGCATGAGTGTTCCCAAGCGCAAAAGCTACACAGTCAGCTGCGATTAAAACATCAGCATTTCTGAAATATGGTGCATTCGGACTAATTAAGTGCATTTGAACTGGCCATTGTCTTAATTGAGAAGGAACATTACCAGTATTGGTATTTTCACTTTGAACTTCAGTTTCTCTTAGGTCTTGCATAGCAGAACCAGGACAGCCACATTGTGATCCTTTTGTTTCCATTGTTTTATTATTTTTAAAATTAGTATTAATGTTATTTTCTTTTAAATAATTGAGAGCTTCATTTAAATATCCATCTTCCCCATGCTCCTTTAAATGGTTTAAATGCGCTACCACAGTGTTATCGCCTGTTAAGACAATCCTTTTTAAAGTTTCCACTTCACTATAAGCTTCAGCTTCTCTTTCTTCTAAGATTATCGCACCTTCAGGACAATCTCCAATACAGGCTCCAAGTCCGTCGCAAAATAATTCGCTAATCAATCTGGCTTTGTTGTCAATTAATTGAAGGGCACCTTCATGGCAGCCAACTATACAAGATCCGCAGCCATTGCAAAGATCCTCGTCTATTTTTATTATTGTTCTTTTCATGATTTTATTATTAGATTTATTTATTAGAACAAGTCTGAAAGTTTTGTATTATTTAAATAGGTTTTAAAGTCAAAGGAAAATTTCTCTGGGATCCCACCGAATACACAATGTTTAAAAGAACAGATTTCGCTATGAAAATTGCATTTTTGTACTTCAATTTCCCCCTCAATCATTTCATATATATTTAATAGTGTAATTGTGTTTGGGTCCTTTTTTATTGTAAATCCTCCATTTGGACCTCTGTTTGACGAAATAAGTCCAAATTTTACTAAATTTTGAAGCACTTTTGCAGTATGGTTTTTTGAAGAACCAGTAATTTTTGATAATTCAGTTACATTTATTTGACCATTTTGCTTTGCAATTAACACCATTGAATGAATCGCAATGGAAACAGCTTCTGAAATATTTGCAATTTTTGACATTCTAAATAGTTAATTAGGTAATTGAATACGCAAATATACAATTATATCTTTTACAAAAACAAATTTATTTTCATATTTTTTTAACAAAAATCTTATTGTACACGAATTCAGGTTGTTATTGAATCGTCTGGATAATTTTTTAATTGACTTTAAAGAAGTAATTTACTTTTTTGTTGAAATAGGATAAAAAAGGAAGGCTATCCAGTAATAAAATCTTGAATGGTGTGAGATTTAAAATGGACAATAAATTCATCGGTAACTCTTTTCATTATTCCACCCATTATGCATTTGCTAAAGTGACAAATTTGTTTATTGTTGGGGCAGCCTTCGGATTCGAGTTTGCCTTCAATACACTCATATATTTCTAGAATGGTAATTTCTGAAGCTGGTCTTTTTAAGATGAAACCTCCTGCGGGACCACGGTTAGAACTTAGCAGGCCTTGTTTGACAAGTCTTTGCATTACTTTCGCCAAGTGATTTTTTGAGGAGCCAGTACATTCGGCAATTGTACTTACGTTGATCTTTCCCTCAGCTTGAGCTATTAAAACCATGCTGTGAATGGCAATCGAAACTGCTTCAGAGAGCTGTACTAATTTGGACATTAAATTAATTATTTGAAAAGGAAGGAATAATTAATTCGTAGAACAAGAAACAGTATAACTATTATCCCATTGCTTTTTAAAATCATCTTCCATAGTTGCTACTTCACTTTTGGAGCCGCACATTTCATCAGAGGAGGTTATTTGATTACCAGTTGATGCTTCTTTTACGACACAAATTGAACACTTTTTACACGATGAAAAGGTGAAAAGACCTACTATTAAAGCGGTAGCAAGAATTGTGTGAATTTTTTTCATTTTTTTTTCTTTAATTTTAGCTTGGACTGCAAGTAACATCAGCACTCGTTCCCCATGTTGATTTGTAAGAATCTTCATTGGCTTTTACATCTGCACTTTCGCCACAAAATTCTTGAGAGTTGAGTTCGGAGCCATTTGTTTTATCTTTTGCAGAACAGGTAGAACATTGTTTACAAGATGATTGAAATAATAATAAAAATAGTGAAACAGCAATAAATATGGGGGTAAATTTCTTCATGAACTTTCCTTTTAAATGAATGGTTCAAATATAAATAAAAAAAAGGAAAAATGTTCTTTTTTAAAAAAAATATCAGTTTTCCTTATTATTTATTGATTTATCATAATTTTGAAGGAATTTATCGTAAAAGATATAAGTGTGAAAAAAACGAAAAGAAGAAATTAAAAGAGGAGTTGACATCACGATATAAAAAAGGGAAATGTATTTAATATCTATTACGTGAAAAACCCTTAAACTTATTCCTCCTGAAATCATCAAAATCATTAAGAAATAGCTTCTGAGATTGAAAAATGAAAAGATACAAGGATTTACCAATTTGATATTTACGATACGTGTAATGTGTTTTAAAGATATTTTGGAGAACATAATAAAATAAAAGGCTATACCAATTCCTATACATAAAATAACTTCTAAAAAATCTAGTGTTGAGGCCGAAATATGAGAACTATATCCTCTATAAGATAACATTCCTCCAGCAAAAAGCCATACAAACCCTGCTATTAGCAGTAAATGTCTTTTTGGTATTCCTGGTTTAAATTTATTGAAAAATCCCATGTTTATTAATTAAAAATATAAATCCCGCTGTCCTTGTTTTAAAAGGTTCAGTTTTTCTTGTAGCGCAGCTATTTCTTGTGTTTTTGAAAGTTCTTCTAATTTTCTTTCAATCATTTTATAACCTTTAGCTTTGGTTTCAAAACTTGCATAATCTTCCAAATATTCTGCGATTGTTAAAATTGCATTTGGGGCACAAAATCTCTTAATAAAACCAGGAACCGAAAATTCCATAAAGTGCTCGCCTGTTCTGCCAAGGCGATAGCAAGCTGTACAAAAAGAAGGGATATAATCTTTGCTGATTAGCTCTTCAATTATTTCGTTTAATGATCTTGTATCGTTTATTTGAAATTGTTCTTTATTTAAATCTTGAACTTCTTCAGAATGCTTACTGTATCCTCCAATTTCTAAATTAGTGCCGCCATCAATTTGGGAAATTCCAAAACGTAAAACCTGGTCGCGGATTTCTGCTGATTCTCTTGCTGTTAATATCATTCCGGTATATGGAACAGCCAATCTTAAAATGGCTACTAATTTTACAAAGTTTTCATCAGAAACCAGATATTGCTTGTCGATGTTCAATGCTGATGCATTTTGTATTCGAGGAAATGATATGGTATGTGGTCCAACATTAAAAACTGCTTCGAAATGGTTCACGTGTCTTACTAAACTCATTACTTCAAATCTCCAATCATAGAGACCGAACAAAGCACCAATACCAACATCATCAATTCCTGCTTCTTGTGCACGATCTAAAGATGTTAGCCTCCAATCAAAATCTTTTTTAATTCCACCAAGATGAACCTTAGAATAGGCTTCAGGGTGATATGTTTCTTGAAAAACTTGATAAGTACCAATACCGGATTCTTTTACTGTTTTAAAACCTTCTACATCTAATGGTGCTGCATTAATGTTTACCCTACGTATTTCGCCATTTTTACTTTTAATCCCATAAACTGTTCTTACAGAATCTGCAATAAACTCAGGGGAATAATGCGGGTGTTCACCATAAACTAAAATAAGTCTTTTATGACCGCTATCAACCAATGCAGTTGCTTCCTTTTGTAAATCCTGTTTTTCGAGGGTCACCCTTAAAACATCTTTGTTTTTTGCTTGAAAACCGCAATAAACGCAATTGTTAATACATAAATTCCCAACATAAAGCGGGGCAAACAAAACAATCCTATCCCCATAAACATTTTCTTTCAATTGCCTGGCGCCTTCTTTTATTTCTTCGATGAGAACAGGGTCATTGGTGTTTATAAGTATTGCAGTTTCTTGCAAAGACAGTCGTTTTTTACTTAACGACTTTTTTATTACTTCTCTAACTTTTTCAGGAGTAGATGCTTCTGTGTTGATAAAGTCCCATATTTCTTTTGAATCAATAAATGGAACATTCTTTTTATCAGCAATGCTATATTTTTCCGGTGTGTAAATCATGATAATTTAATAATATTACAAAATTACATGTTTAAATACAATGTTTTATTAAAAAACTCTTTTAATTTTCTGTAATTAGCCTCTTTTAGACTCAATAAATGATGTTAGCGACATAATCAGTTATCGTAATAACCAACAAGTATAAAAATATCACTAGAGAAACTTGAGTATTGCTTCTTTTGCCTTTTCTTTTGAGCCTGTTTCGGATAAAACTATTTTAAACCCAATTTGGGTAAAGCACTAGGTAGTGAATCTCAAAATGGAGAATTACAAATAATTGAATAGGGGTTGAATAAAAAAAGAAAAAATTAATGTTTTACAAAGTAAGCAACTTTTTCTAAAGAAGTGATCATATCATATTCCTCCAAATAGACAGTGGAAGGAACATTGAGTGATTTTGGTGCATAGTTTAAAATTCCTTTTACTCCAGCTTTTATTAAATTTTCAGCAACATTTACAGCTGCAATTGCTGGAACCGTGATTACACCAACAGAAATTTTTTCCTTTTTTATTATCTCACTTAACCTATCATATTGATAGCAGTTAACGCCAACAAATTCTTTATCAACCTTTTCTGGGTTAATATCAAAGGCGGCTACAATTGTTAATTTGGTACGTTTGCCATTAAAATAGCCAATAATTGAACGACCCAAATTTCCCATTCCCACTACGGCGGCTCTAATTCCCTCAGGAGTATCAATAATATTTGAAATGAGTTCAGTTAATCCTTTAATATAATAACCTTTGCTCTGACTTCCTGAATATCCAATAAGCATAATGTCTCTACGCACTTGAACAGGAGTGATATGAAACATTTTTGCAATTTCATGAGAAAATATATGAGTTTTTCCTTCAATCATTGAAGCGAAAAGTGCTCTTCTATATTTGCTTAGTCTTTCTACAGTTTTGTCAGGTAATCTTTCCATATTTTTTGTTTGTGAGTTTCTAGAGTTCTTTAAGGCTATAATATAAATTGCAATTCCAAATTTAAAAATATTTGGAAGCAAAAGTACAATTATTATTTTACAAAAGTATCACATTTAGCGATGAAACGCAAAAAAAAGGGTGACATAAGTCACCCTTTTTCAAAAAAAAAAGAAAACAAACTCTAGTAACGCTTTCTACTAGTATAATGTGTGTGAAGTAATTCATGAGATTTATGTCCTAAAGGTTCTTTTAAGAACGATTCGTATATCTCAGTAACTTCAGGGTTTTCATGAGATTTTCTTAAAGGCATATTTTCATCTTCACAATAAATTGCTTCAGCACGTTTTTTTCTAATTTCCATTGATGTTGGATAAGGTTGGCCTCCGCCACCCAAACAACCACCAGGACAAGCCATAATTTCAATGAAATGATAGTTAGAAGTTCCTGCTCTTACTGATTCCATCACTTTTTTTGCATTGATTAAGCCATGGGCAATTGCAATATTTAAATCAACACCTTCTAAGAAACTCCATTCTGGTTTAACATCGGTAATTTTAATAGACGCTTCTTTAACACCCTCCATGCCTCTAACAGGAAGAATATTTAAATTAGCAAAAGGAACTTCTCTTCCAGTTACAATTTCGTATGCTGTTCTTAATGCAGCTTCCATAACACCACCTGTTGCTCCGAATATTACAGCTGCTCCAGTTGATTGACCAAGCAATGAATCATATTTGGTATCATCAAGTTTAATGAAATCAACACCGGCTTGTTTTATCATTCTGCTAAGTTCTCTGGTTGTTAGAACGTAATCAACATCCTGGTAACCACTGCTTTTCATTTCTGGTCTATTGCATTCGAATTTTTTTGCAGTACAAGGCATAATTGAAACAGAAACAATATCTTTTGGATTTAAACCTTTTCTTTCTGCGTAATATGTTTTTGCCAAGGCACCAAACATTTGTTGAGGTGATTTACAAGTTGATAAATTATTTAGTAAATCTGGGAATAAATGTTCTTGGAATTTAATCCAACCTGGAGAACAAGAAGTCATCATTGGTAAAGCAACTTTTTCACCATTAACCAATGCTTTTTTCAATCTTGTTAGAAGTTCGGTTCCTTCTTCTAAAATTGTTAAATCTGCTGTAAAGTCAGTATCGAGGACTGAATCAAAACCAATATTTTTTAAAGCAGTTACCATTTTTCCAGTTACTCTTGTGCCAGGCTCAAATCCTAGATTTTCACCTAATCCTACTCTAACCGCAGGGGCAGTTTGAACAACTACATGTTTTGATGGATCGTTAATTGCATCCCAAACTTCTTCCATATAATTTCTTTCGGTTAAAGCGCCGGTTGGACAACGATTAATACATTGACCACAATTAGTACAAACAACATCGTCCATTGGTTTATTCATAAAGGTTGAAATCCTTTGATGATCACCTTTGTTGACAACAGCTAGTGCGCTAACACCTTGCAATTCTTCGCAAGTTCTAACACATCTTTGACATCTGATACATTTACTATCATCTTTTACAATAGAAGGAGATGAAATATCAGCAATTTTATCTTCAGCTTTCACTAAATCTAAAAATACGTGATCACCAACTCTGTATTCGCTAGCTAAATCTTGAAGTTCGCATTCTTCATTTTTGTAACATTTTGTACAATCTGAATTGTGTTCAGAAAGAATAAGTTCAATAACATGTTTTCTTGATGAACGAACTTTTTCGCTATTAGTTAATATTTCCATTCCTTCAGCAACTGGCATTGCGCATGCGGCCGAAAGTAATCTTTGACCTTTTATTTCTACAACACAAACTCTACAATTTCCGGCAACACTTAAATCTGGATGGTTGCATAATGTTGGAATTTTAAAGTTGAGCTTTTTTGCTGCATCTAATATGGTTGTACCTTCTTCAACAGATACAGGAATATTATTTATTTTTAAATTCAATATATCTTTACTCATTTTCTTAATTTTTAAAGTTTTAAATTTTGTAATTGATTAATAGATGATTTCTTCTTTGAAATTATCTACAATTGAATTAAAAGGATTGGCAACAGATTGACCTAATCCGCATTTTGCAGCAATTTTCATTGTGTTTGATAATTTCTTTAATTCCTCTAAATATGAAGGTGGTCTTTCTCCTTTTTTTACAGATTCGATACCTTTAAGTAATTGTTGACAACCAACTCTGCAAGGAGTGCATTGACCACAAGATTCTTCTGTGAAGAATTCTAGGTAATCATGAAGTACATTGTACATTGAACGTGAGCTATTGAAAATCATCATTGATCCGCCAGTTGGAATACCTTCGAAACCGATGATAGTATCATTGAATTTTTTTCTAGGTACGCAATAACCGGATGCGCCACCCACTTGAACTGCTTTTGTATCTCCATCACCATATTCGGTAACAAAGTCATTTAAAAGCATTCCCAATTCAAGTTCATAAATATCAGATTTTGGACTATCACCAGAAATCGAGAAAAGTTTAGAACCTCTTGAATCCTGAGTACCTAGTTTTTTGAATTCTTCTGAACCAATTTTACAAATTACTTGTACGGTGGCAAAAGTTTCAACATTATTGATAACTGTAGGTTTTCCATTATAACCAGCTACGGTTGGGTAAGGTGGTTTGTTTCTTGGTTCGCCTCTTTTACCTTCCATTGATTCGAAAAGAGAAGTTTCTTCACCACAGATATAAGCACCACTGCCTAATTTAATTTCAATTTTAAAATCAAAATTTAATTGTTTAATATGTTCGTGGAAAATATCAATTTCATTTTGAATGCTGCTTTCTAAAAAATTATATTCACCTCTAAGATAAATAAAACCTTTATTTGCACCAATTGCTTTTCCGCAAATTGCCATACCTGCTAGTACCTTACGAGGAACTCTCGTAAGAATTTCTCTATCTTTAAATGTACCTGGTTCTCCTTCATCAGCATTACATACAACATATTTTTGATCAGTTTCTTGGCCTTTCGCAAATTTCCACTTCATTCCTGTTGGGAATCCAGCGCCACCTCTGCCTTTAAGACCAGAATTAAGAACCTCATCAATAATTTGATCAGGAGTTAATTTTAAGGTTTTTTCTAAAATTGCATATCTAGTATTGGTATATTCTCCAAATATTACGTCAACTTTTTTTAAATATGTATTTGCCATGATTTTTGTTGTTAATTTATTATCAACTTAATTAATTTACGGAATTCTTTTTGTAGGATTCGATGATTTCTATTGCTTTATTAGGGGTTATTTCAGGATAAACTTCGTCATTAATTAACATAACTGGTCCTTTATGACACCAGCCCAAGCAGTTTGTTGCTAATAAAGTAAAATTTTTATTATGAGTGGTCTGACCAATTTTAATATTTAAAGATTTTTCAATTGCAGAAATAATTTCGTCTTTACCTTTCATGTGGCAAGAAATTGTTTTACAAACTCTAATTATATTTTTTCCTTTTGGAGTTGTGTTTAGAAATGTATAGAAAGACGCGGTTCCATATACTTCAGCTGCTGATAAATCAAGCTCTTTCGCTGCAAATATCATTGCTTCCTCTGATAAATAGCGATTAACTTTGACGATACCTTGCAGAACTGGCAATAAACTATTCCTACTTTTGCCATGTTTTTGAACAAGTTCTTTTACTAGGTTTTCTGTGTTTGGCATTTTTTCCTCCTTTTTTTATCCTTTTTTTATAATTATATAATTCTAAAATATTGAACGTTAATCGAATAAAGTTGTTAACTAGTTAACAAAGCGACGAGTCAAAAGTAAAATTAAGTTTAATACTAAAAAACTTTAAAGTGTTTTTTTTTAAATTAAACCTCAATTTGTAATTAATATAAATAAATATAATTTCAGAAAAATTTAAATTGTCGAATAAAATATATAATTTATCTTGTGATAATTATTATTCCGTTTGTAAAAATAAATTATTTATTTGATTTAAATATAAATATTTGATAAACAAAAAAGAGAAAGGTTTCCCTTTCTCTTCTCAACACTTAAAATTTAAACTAATTTAGTTTACTACTGAAATAATTGAAGATAAAATACTTGTAGGGGTTGCTAGTTTTACAGAGTATAGGCCAGTTTTTAAGGTATTATTTGGGATTATAAATGTATTTCCTTGAATTTTTGATGATAAAATGATTTTGCCTGAGTAATCATAAATCTGTAAAAAAGAAATTTGATCTGTATCGTTTTTTATTGAAATTTGAACATTATTGCCATTACTTGGATTTGGATATACTTTTACTATTTGATTATTTTCGTTATCAATATTCACGGATTTTAAATCGCTTACAGTTGTTTTGCCATCAAAGTCCGTTTGACGAAGTCTATAATAAGAAATTCCTTGGATTGGATTATTGTCTGTGAAAGAGTATTCTAAGATGTTATTGCTATTGCCACTTCCATTTACTGTTCCAATTTTTTCGAATTCTTTTCCGTTGGCCGATCTTTCAATTGTAAAGTAATTGTTGTTAATTTCTGAAGCTGTTATCCAAGAAATATCAACCTGGTTTTCATTAACTTTAGCATTAAAACCTACTAATTCAATTGGTAATACTACTGTTGTACCAATGATTCCATTGTTATGACATGCACAAAGATCATTTGCAGTTCCATTATCAAAATTCCAGTAGCCAATTAAACCTGTTGCATTGTATGATTGTCCTAACACAGTGTTTGGATTGTTTTTCAAGGTGTTGATTTCCGCAGAAGTTAAAGCAGTTTTCCAAATACTAACTTCATCAATAATACCATTGAATCTTCTATAATTTCCGTTTGAATTTGCCCATCTTCCCATATTTAATTTTGACACATTCGAAAATGCTGCAATATTTCCTGATTTATTACAACTTGATTCTTGCACTCCATTAACATATAATTTCATATTGTTATTTGCAAGTGAACCATCATAAACACATGCAATATGGTACCAAGTTCCTTCGGATGGATTTGTAGTTGAATAAATAAAACTACGGCCATTTTGAGTTTGTAATGCAAATTCGAAAAGTGAATTGGCTGAGTTATGTTGTAACCAAAATACACCATTATCGCCATTTCCTGAAGAATCCGCCAAGGTGAACATATTTGACCAGCTACTTACCCCAGCTGCAGTTTTGCTTCCCCATTTAATCCACATGGTAATGGTCATTTTATTTCCGTTTGGTAAATCTGTAATGCAACCTAAGTTTTGGCCTCTTCCAAAATCGATATATGAGTTTGCAGTTGAATTAAATGTTGCATTTAAACCTGATTGAGCCTTTAAATTGTTGTTAATAATAATGATTGAAACAATTACTAGTAAAATTGCTATTTTTGAGTATATTTTGTTCATATTTTGTTTTTATTGGTTTCTGAAATAAAATTATACTAAATCGATTATATTATAACTTAGGTTTAACACCTAAATGTTCTAAGGGAATTTACTTATTATAGATAATTCACTTCTATTTTTGATTAATCCTTGCATGAAAACATCATTTTCTAATGATATTTTGACAAGTCTTCTAAAAAATCATTTAGTTTTGTATTCTATTAATCTATTGAAAATTGACATACAGATATTTTATTTCCTTATCATATAATGGTACCAATTATCATGGATGGCAAATTCAAGATAATGGAATAACTGTTCAGAGCGTTTTAAATAATGCTATGTCTCAAATTTTGCGCTCAGAAATTGAAACTGTTGGCGCTGGCAGAACTGATACAGGCGTGCATGCTTCAAAGTTTTTTGCACATTTTGATTTCAATAAAAAGCTTTCACCAGAAGAATTGACTGATTTGGTATATAAAATCAATAGTAATTTGCCCAATGATATTGCCCTATGCAAAATTACTCAAGTGAAAGAAGATGCGCATGCCAGATTTAGTGCCTTGTCCAGAACTTATAAATATTATATTTCGCCAAATAAAAATCCTTTTAAATTCGAATCTTCTTATTTTTATAAAGGAAATTTGGATTTGGATTTAATGAATGAAGCTGCAAGAATTCTTTTCGAATACATTGATTTTACAAGTTTTTCGAAACTTCATACTCAGACAAAAACCAATAATTGTAAAATTTACATAGCAGAATGGCAAATTGAAGAGGATATGATTGTGTTTACAATAAAAGCTGACCGTTTTCTTCGAAATATGGTGCGTGCAATTGTTGGAACCTTGTTAGATGTTGGCAGAGGAAAAATTGACATTGAAAAGTTCAGAGAAATTATTGAAAAGAAATCGCGCTGCGAAGCCGGATTCTCTGTACCAGCAAATGGCCTTTTTTTGGTCGATATTGAATATCCGGAAGATGTTTCCTGACAATTTCTTCAAGAGTAAAAGGCTAGATTTCAATGTTGGAGAAGGTCATTGAGCCTGTCGAAATGCCCTGAAAACCATCAATATTATTTGCATTCCGAATTTATCGACATCACATAATCTTCAATTACCTGCAATTTCTCGGCCGCATCAGCTCCCAAAAATCCTGTGAAATCTTTGTAAGTAATGTTTTTTCTATAATTCCCTAAAATTGCTTTTGCTGATGGAAGATACGACCAATGCCACATTTCTTCATCATAACCTTTGCTTCTTTTCGAATCGAATGGTGTATAAGGTTGGTAAAATCCGAATTTCTTTGCGTTTTGTTTTAACCAAGAATAAATTAGCTTTCCTTTGGTTGTTTCAAAATATTCTTTCTCAGTGCTATTTAAATCTATATCAGTTCCCCAGTGATGGCGAGAGGTTCCTGGCATTGAACCTGATTGCAAAATGTATTTGGCTTTATCAACGTTGGTATATAAATTATATGGAATTCTTTTTCCATTGATTGTAGCTTTTCCGTTCCATTTATTTTCCCAGATTATTTTTTGATCCTCAAATGAGCGTTCTGCAGAAATTATCACCAATTTCACACTATCCTTAAATGCCGCAGCAAACATTTTTTTATATGCCTCATAAGTTTCTTTTCTTAAGTAAAAGTCTTTGCGGTCATCAGTATAAAATGAATCAAGTTGAACGAAATCTTTGTCTTTGGTATAATCAAATTTTCCTAAGAGATATTGTTTTGGATCTGTCTTATCATCAGTCTTCGTTTGAGCATCGCAACCAAAAAAGTTGGTACAAATAAAAACAAAGCAAAATAATAATTGAATTTTTCTATACATTAATTTGAATTATTCTGCAAAAATAATAAATAATCATGGGCTTAATATTATTAGCATAAAATCATTTGAAACTTTTTTATTCCATTTAATAATCTTATTGAAAAAAATCTTGTATGTTTGGTAAAGTATTAATCTAAAAATAATGGTATGTTTCAATTTATTTCAAAATCTTTAAAATTCGGAATTCTTTTCCTTTTCTTAGTTCCAGCCTTTGCATTTTCTCAAAAGCAAGTTGACTTAAATAAACTTGACGAATATTTTAATCAGGCTTTTAAAGATTGGAAAGTTCCTGGTATGGCAATCGGAATCGTGAAAAACGACTCATTAATTTTTGCAAAAGGATATGGCCTTCGGGATGTGGAAAAGACTGATAAAGTTGACGCCAATACTCTGTTTGCAATTGCTTCTAATACTAAGGCTTTTACTTCTGCAGCTCTTGCAACATTAATTGAAGATGAGAAATTGAAATGGAATGATTCTGTAATAAAATTTTTGCCCTATTTTGAATTGTACGATTCTTATGTTACCAAGAATTTAACTATTGCTGATATGCTTAGTCATAGAACGGGTTTAGAAACTTTCAGCGGTGATTTACTATGGTATGGATCCAATTATTCTCGAGAAGAAGTTATTCGTCGTGCAAAATATCTCAAGCAAGCGCGTAGTTTTAGAACTAGTTTTGGTTATTCCAATATCATGTACATTGCAGCTGGTGAAATTATTCAGAAAGTAACTGGAAAAAAATGGGAGGATTATATTTCTGAAACATTCTTGAAACCTTTGGGAATGAATGATACCAAAACAAGTATTACGCAACTTGATTATACAAAAGATGTTGCTATGCCTCACACTTTTTTCGATAATAAAATGATTAAAATTCCTTATTTAAATTGGGATAATGTGGCTCCAGCTGGTTCGATTCTTTCTTCAGTTAATGATATGTCAAAGTGGATTAAATTACAATTGAACCATGGAACTTTAAATGGAAAGCAATATTTTAATGAAACCAGCAGTCGCCAGATGTGGACACCATATGTAAATTTCTATGTAAATGATGGCTCAGAAAAATTGTGGCCAACAACGCATTTTAAATCTTACGGATTGGGTTGGGGTTTAATGGATTTGTATGGAAAGAAAATTGTATCTCATACTGGTGGCTACGACGGAATGCTATCAACTGTTTGTTTAATTCCTGAAGAAAAATTGGGTTTTGTAATTCTTACCAATGCCAATGAAATGTTATTTTATTCTTTATATTATAAGATTCTGGATGCTTTTTTATCTGACTCAAATGCTGACTGGAGTAAATATTTTCTTGACAGAGATATCTCAAATAAAAAGCACGACGCCGATGACAAACTTCAGGAAGAAAAAGACCGTGATGAAAACGAAGCTGCCACTGTTGAATTAAAAGAGTTTTGTGGAACTTACAAAAGTGAATTGTATGGCGAAGCAAAAGTAACATTGGAAAACAAGGATTTTAAAGTAAAAATGGTTCCTTCTCCATTATTTGTTGGCGATTTAACGCATTGGCAAGGCAATACTTTTAAAGTGGTGTTTAAAAATTTCCCTTCATTGCCTTATGGAAAAGTAAATTTTATTCTCAATGCAATGAA
>JACAAW010000200.1 GCA_013377115.1 Bacteroidota bacterium
CAACACAATAATAACAAATTAATTACATTTAACAAAAAAAAAATAAAAAAATAAGTAAACTAATAATGTTTCTTTATTTGTTTTTTTTGTTTGTTTATCTAAACTGACAAAAATTCTAGTGAGATTAAATTCCTTCTTAAATGTTTTTTTAATAAATTTGCGTGAAAACTAAACTATAAGGGATGAGAATATTAGTGTTAAATGGACCAAATTTGAATTTGTTAGGAGTTAGGGAAAAAGGTATTTATGGAGAGACTTCTTTTGATGATTATTTTTCTATTTTAAAGAATGAATTTGCCCCAATCCATTTAGAGTATTTTCAATCAAATGTTGAGGGTGAGATTATTAATAAACTTCATGAAGTTGGGTTTAGTTTTGACGGAATTGTTTTAAATGCTGGTGGTTATACGCATACTTCTGTTGCTATTTCGGATGCAATTGCAGCGATAAATTCTTCGGTTATCGAGGTTCATATTTCTAATATTTTTGCTCGAGAAGAGTTTCGTCATACTTCATTAATAGCAGGGAAATGCATCGGAAGTATTACTGGTTTGGGTTTGGAATCTTACAAGCTCGCAATTGAGTATTTTGTAAAAAAATAGCTATTTATTTGTTGTAACTATTTTTAGACCTACAATTCCAGCAATTATCAGGAAAATAAATAAAAGTTTCAAAATTTCTTTTGATTCATTGAAGAGAATTATTCCGGCAATTACAGCTCCGATGGCTCCAACTCCTGTCCAAACGGTATAAGCGATTCCAAGAGGGATCGTTTTCAAGGAAATTGCCAGTAAATAAATTGAAACTGCCATCGCTAAGATTGTAATAATGGCAGGTTGAAGCTTTGTAAATCCTTCGGAATTTCTTAGTGCCACAGCCCAAATAACTTCAAAAATACCAGCAATAATTAAATAAATCCATGCCATTATTTTGAAAATTTGGTGGAGTTTAATTTTGAGAATAGTTTTTTATGATTTAAATAGTGTTCAACAACAATATTGCCTTGGTAAATACAGGAAACAGTTGTTTGTTTTGGAAGACTTTTTCTTTTTTTGCGAGATTTGGTAAAGCTGAAATAAAATGCAAAATGTGCTCTTGCAACCGCCCAAACATCCTTAAAATCACCTTCAACAAGAAACTTTATTGCTGCACCGCCATCCAAAAATAGTCTGGGAATAATAACAATAGCCAATTTGTTCGAGGGGAGGTTTTTAAATAGTAGGAAAAAATTATTTCTGAAATTTAAAAAGGTTTTCATAGAGGATTTTTTTGGCAGTGTGCCTCCACCAACATGAAATACTTTTGATTGCGCACAATACATGATTTTATATCCCAAATTTTTCATTCTCCAACAGATATCAATTTCTTCCATGTGGGCAAAAAAGTCATTGTCTAAGCCTCCGATTTGTTTATAAACTTCTGATCTGACAAACATACAAGCACCTGTAGCCCAAAATATTTCTGTATTGTCATCATATTGCCCATTATCGGTTTCAAGGTGATTAAAAATTCTTCCTCTGCAAAAAGGATATCCATATTTATCAATAAAACCGCCTGCACCACCAGCATATTCGAATTTTTCTGGTTCGTTGTATGAAAGAATTTTGGGTTGACAGGCTGCAATTTTTTTGTCAGTTTCCATCAATTCAATGATGGGTTGAATCCAATTTTCGCTAACTTCAATATCGGAATTCAATAATACGAAATAGGGATGTTCTAATTGAAATAATGCATCATTATAACCTTTTGCAAAACCACCGTTTGATTTATTCTGAATAATTTGTACCTCAGGGAAATTGGTTTTTAGAAATTCAACAGAATTGTCGGTTGAGGCATTATCAGCAACAATAATATCTGCGTAATCTGAAGAATACTGCAATACATTTGGAAGAAATTTTTCTAAAAATTTCGCTCCATTCCAATTTAGTATTACAACAGCAACTTTCTTCATTAAATTTGTTTTTTATGTTTCCATCGTCTGTGAGACCATAACCAGTTGTCAGGATTATTATTTATGAATTTTTCGAGCAAATTTACATGAGATTCTGTAATTTCAAATTCTTTTGTTTCTTTTGGGCGATTTGTTATTGTTGAGAATTCAATTTCGTAATAACCTCGTTTTACTCTTTTGTTGGTGAAAAATAAAACTACCACATCGAGTGCTTTTGCCATTTTTTCGGTTCCAAGAAAAACTGGAGTATCTTGGTTTAGAAATGTTGTCCAGTATTCAATTTCTTCTTTTGCAGGAGTTTGGTCAGAAGCGAGAACTGTAATGGTTTTTTCGTTTTTGTGTTTAATTAAAGCCCGTAAGGTTTGTTTGAATGGAACAGGACCTTCTGAAGTAAATCGAGTTCTTAAAAAGTAAAAATAATTATCAAAAAATTTATTGGTCAAAGGTTTTACAACCGCAATTACACGAGCATTGAAGTTGAGGGGGAAAGACATTCCGGTCCATTCCCAATTGCCAATATGACCAGTAACCACAAAGACACTTTTGCCTTGTTCAATAAAACCATTAACAATTTCTTTGTTTTTAAACTGGATTCTGGAAAGTAATTGTTTTTGAGAAATATGCCGGATTTTCGCAATTTCAACAATTAAATCGCAAAGGTTATGGTAATATTTTTTTTCGATTTTTTTTAGCTCCTCAGCGCTCTTGTTTGGAAAGGAATTGACTAAATTTACTTTTACTTCCTTTTTGCGATAACCAAAAACGTAATAGATAAGAAGGTATAAAAAGTCGGAAAAAAAGTATAGAATTTTAAATGGTAGTAAGGAAAAAAACCATATTAAAGATATTAAGAAGTAATTAATGATTACCATTTACTATTCTAGCTTTTGTATTGTGCAAAAATATCCAAAAAAAGCTTTCTAACCTAAAAAACATTTCGGTTTGAAAATTATTTTGGCAATGAAAAATTTTCTTCAGTTTCATTACCCCAATGATTTATCCCTTTAGTATCATCCAAATTATTATTAGGTGTTGTTCTTTTTGTGATTTTCTTTTGCCAAGCGGGATCTGGCATTTCGCCAATAGCATCGGAGTGAATTAATTCATAATCGTTTGTAACTAAATCAGGATTGTAAAAAACAAATTTCTTATTTCTTTGGTTGTTAAGCGTGTAGTAATGCCAGATTTCGTATGGGTATGCATTGGGTTCTTTATCACTTTTGGTTATTGTATTCGGCGGACCATATTGTAAATACACTCGACCGCGATCTGTCATATATCCCTTTTTTATCCTTGTTTTAAAGCTGTTGTTTACTTTCATTACTTCTTCGTAATAAGTATACCAAGCTTTTTCTGGATTGGATGAGTTTCTGTTGATCCAGAAATTTAGAAAAAACTGTTTCATTGTTGTAATATCAGCCTTTTTCATTTGGTTTGTTTCGTAGTTTCTTTCCATTTCAGAAGAAATTGGATATAGGCAATTAATAAAATCGAGCAATAAGTCTGCATTTTTAAAGCTGTCCACAAATGTGTTTTGATATTGAAGGCTAGTTATTTGATTGACATCGAAGGTTAAATTAGGATTGCTTCTTTGGAAAAAAAGTTTATTTATTGCAACCGGACTATTGTCTTTATCTCTGACTTCGACAACTAAGTAATAGTTTCCGGAGGGCAGCTCCTTTATATCGAATTCATTTAAAATTGGAATTACATTGGTTGGGGTTCCTTTTTTAAAAGTGAAGAAACTGCCGACATTTTTTTTGCTTTCGAAAGATTCTATCGAAGAATTGATAATGAATTTTTCTTCAGGTTTAAAACTTTTATCGGTATTGTATATTTCTGAATAAAAAGCCAGTTTGCTAACGCTTTGAGGAATAAAGTTTGAAGGATAGGGCATTAAATCAAAGCCACTTTTGGAAATGATTGAGGGGTTTTCTGTTTTTTTATAGGATTCGACGAGTTGAATTCCCGAAATGCTTGTTTTTACAGGAGGGAAATCGATGATAACGGAATCACTTGAATTGAAAACGGATTTGTTGTTATTGATATCGGAAATGATAATTTCCATCAAATAATTTCCATTCGGAAGGGTAATACGTTGCTGATCTATGAAATTAAAAGAGATTGAGGAAGAGTCAATTACCTCGGGGCTTTTTAAATTGTATTTCTTAAAGTTTTTTATGGTTTCGCCTTGTTTAAAAAGAAGGGTGATTTCTATTGTGCTTTGGAATTTTTTTCCATCGTTTAGGATGTAAGTAGCAGAATTGCCGATAACAGATAAATAGGTTTCGAGGTATGGCCCATCAGTCGGGGATACGAAACTTGAATAGGAGAAAAAAGCGTTTAATTTTTTCGCTTCTAAATGGTTTAATGAAAAAACGAATAAGTAAAGTGAAAGTAGAAGTAATTTTTTCATAAGGAAAGTATTTAAGAGAAATGTTAATGCAAAGGTAATGTTTTTTAGAATTTCAAAAATTATTATACAATTTTAGGATAATTTAAATGAAAAATCAATGAAAAGTAAGTTAACGGTGCAGAAAATAAAGTTAACGGTATTTTTTTTGTTTTTTAATTGCCTGATTTAAAGATGTGAAGGAGGAAAAATACAAAAAAGTAATTTTTTTTTATTGTGAAATAGAAATTTTTGTACTTTTGCAGCGGAGAGATGGCAGAGTGGTCGATTGCGGTAGTCTTGAAAACTATTGACTGTAACAGGTCCGGGGGTTCGAATCCCTCTCTCTCCGCTGAAATACATTGCAAAAAAACGCAAAACCCTGAAAATTAACATTTTTAGGGTTTTTTTATTCTGCCAAAATTGCAAAATAATGCAAAAAAACGCATAATTTTAGCTTCGAATTAGGAGGCATGAAAATTTTGGAAAAAAAAACAACCGAATAAGAGGAAACCCTTTAAATTCAAATATTTCATTTTTGAAAAGTTCAGGAGTCTGATTCTTTCGAACCTCCAGACCCTTGAAAACTTTCGAACCTTCAGACCCAAAATCTTTCGAATTTTCTAAATATTTTTTTAAAAAAAATGGATTTTTTTGACCTAGATCTTTTGAACCCTCGGACCTTTTTTATTTAATTAGGAGGCATTAAGAAGAGTTTTGAAAATTTCTCCGATTTTGCCTCCTTTGAACTCAAATTTGTATTGATATCAGTTGTTTTTAGATTTTTGGAATGGAATAACAGCGGTCTGACCTTAAGGTTTCGAACCCTCGAGGCCAATAAAGAAAAAGGCTATTTCTTTCGAAATAGCCTTTTAAAGAGAATGTTTGGTGTTAATATTTGTCGTAGATCTTTTGCATATCTAAGTTTATTAAATCATCAACCACACGGGCATATTTTTCCGTCATTTTTATGCTTGAGTGGCCTAACATTTTAGAAACAACCTTTAGTGAAATTTGATTTGCCAATGTCACTG